>JAVVEF010000011.1:0-39203 GCA_032251275.1 Lutibacter sp. | reverse complement strand
TAATCAAAAAAGACGTTGCTAAACCCAAATAAGCAACTATAATTTTTTATATTTGCTGGCTATTTTATTTATGAAAAAATTTATTTTATTCACTACAATCGTCTTTATCACAATGACTTCCAAAGCTCAGATTCATGAAGTTGGATTTTTTGTCGGCGGCAGCAATTATATTGGAGACATTGGTCCGGAATATTATATCAATCCAAATAATATAATGGGCGGCGTTATTTATAAATATAATTTAAATCCCAGAATCGCTTTAAGAGGAACATTTACCCTTGCCCAACTTACTGCAGATGATGCCGACGCCACAAACAAGGCGCGTTTTGATAGAGGAATGCGTTTTACAAACAGCTTAAAAGAACTGGCAGTTGGGGTGGAATTTAATTATTTTGAATACAATTTAGACGATTACCGAAAAACGCAAACGCCTTATTTGCTTGTTGAATTCGCTGCTTTTAATTATAATGTGGTTCGATCTGAAACGCCTACAGGAAGCAGACAGTATAATTATGAATCAAAAACATCCTATGCCATTCCTTTTGGGATAGGCTATAAAGCAAAGCTATATAATGATTTTGCTATCGCTTTAGAAATTAGGGCTCGGTATACTTTTGAAGATGATTTAGATTACAACAATCAGGAAATAAATTCACTAAAATTTGGCAATCCGGACAGTAACGATTGGTATATGCTAAGCGGCATCTCAATTGTCTACTCATTTGGCCGTCCTCCTTGCTACGCAACTCCTTACTGATGGAAGATTTTAAATCCAAAATAAACCCAAATTGTCTCCCAAACCATATTGCTGTCATTATGGACGGAAATGGCCGCTGGGCCCAATTGAAAGGAAAACCAAGAGTTTTCGGACATAAAAATGGTGTAACCTCTGTAAAAGAAGTTATTGAAGGTTGCCGAGAAATTGGTGTCAACTATTTAACGCTTTATGCTTTTTCTACAGAAAACTGGAACAGGCCAAAATTGGAAGTGAAAACTTTAATGGCATTGCTGGTTTCTTCTTTAAGAAAAGAATTAAATACGCTGGTAAAAAACAACATCAAATTAAACACCATCGGAAACATTGAAAACCTGCCTGAAAAAGCGCAGGCGGAACTTGCGGAAGTTGTTGAAAAAACCAAAAATAATACCTCATTAACATTAACGCTTGCATTAAGTTACGGATCAAGGGAAGAAATTGTTAATGTTATCAGAAATATATCAAAAAAAGTTGTTAATAATCAAATTTCCGTTGAAGAAATTAACGAAAATATTATTAATAATCATTTATATACGTTTTCTTTGCCGGATGTTGATTTATTGATTCGAACGAGTGGCGAAAAAAGAATCAGCAATTTTTTATTATGGCAAATTGCTTACGCTGAATTGTATTTTACAGATACCCTTTGGCCCGATTTCAGGAAAGAAAATTTGTTTAATGCCATAGTAAATTATCAACAAAGGGAAAGACGATTTGGTAAAACAAGCCAACAAATTGAAAAAATCAATGACTAAATTTAACATAGCGCTATTACTTTTTACAATTATTTTATCATCTAATGCCGCAACCGCGCAAGAACTGCCAAAAAATAATTCAGAAAATATCCAAATAAAAAATGATACCATCATTAAGGCTATCATTGTAAACGACACATTAATTCCCATAAAAGTAAGCGATGTTTTCATTAAGGAAACCAACTATGAACTTGGTGGAATTACCGTGAAAGGTCTTCAAAAATTTGAAGAAGAAACCGTTAAGGTTTTTACCGGTTTGGTTGTTGGACAAGAAATTAAACTTCCCGGAGACAAATTGACAAGCGCCATTAAAAAATTGTATGAAACCAAACAATTCAGCAATGTGGAGGTTTATGTTTCCAAAATCGACGGGAATGTCGCCTATTTGGAATTTGAAGTTTTAGAGTTGCCGCAATTGAACAATGTTACCATAGAAGGCGTTAAAAAAAGCAAGGCAAAAGAATTGCAAAAAGATGCCGAACTAAAAAAAGGCGTAATGTTGACGGACAACTTAATGGTGACTTCCAAAAATTATTTCAGAAAAAAATACCAGGAAAAAGGTTATTTAAAAGCTAAAGTTACCCTTGATACAAAACCTGATACTTCAAGTGTTAACACCGTCAATATGTTGGTTTATATCAACAAAGGCGAGAAAATTAAAATAAAAGACATCAATTTTGAGGGCAATGACGCTTTTAGCGACAAAAGGCTTAAAAAAGCGATGAAAAAAACCAAACAAAAAATGTTTGGAAGATTTTGGAAAAAATCAAAATATATTGAAGCAGATTTTAATACCGATCTTGAAAATATTGTAACTGCTTATAGTGAAAAAGGATACAGAGACGCCAGAGTCATTGATCATTCGATGGCTTTTAATGATGACAATACCATTACTTTAGATATTAAGGTTGAAGAAGGAAAAAAATACATTTTTGGCGATATCCGATTTTTAGGAAACACGCGTTATACCGATGAACAGCTGCAAAGCATCTTAAGAATAGAAAAAGGCGATACTTACAACGGAAAAGTGTTGAAAGAACGCGTTTCAGGCACCGGAAAACCAGATTCAGATGACATCACAACTTTATACCAAGATAACGGATATCTTTTTTCAAGAGTGTTGCCGGTAGAAACAAGAATTAACAACGATTCTATTGATGTTGAAATCAGAATTTATGAAGATGCCCCAACAAAAATCAAAAAAATTACCGTTAACGGAAACGACAGAACCAATGACCACGTAATTTACAGGGAAATTAGAACCAAACCTGGTTATTTATACAGCAAAAGTGATATCATAAGAACCATCAGGGAAATTGGGCAACTGGGCTTTTTTGATGCTGAAGCGATAACGCCGGATTTAAATCCGAATTACCAGGACAAAACAGTTGATATTGATTATACCGTTGCTGAAAAAGGATCGAGCCAAATAGAATTGCAGGGTGGTTACGGCGGCGGCTCCTTTATTGGAACACTGGGATTGTCGTTCAACAACTTTTCCGTCAAAAATATATTTAATGGAAAAGCTTATAAGCCGCTTCCAATGGGTGACGGACAAACACTTTCGTTACGACTTCAAAAAAGCAGGTTTTATACCACTTCAAGCTTCTCGTTTACAGAGCCTTGGTTGGGTGGTAAAAAACCGCAATCATTGTCATTTTCAATCTACAATTCTAAACAATTTAGATTCAATCCAACCACAAATAATGTTGATAAAGATCAACGTTTAAATATTATTGGCGCCACCGTTGGCTTGGGAAAACGTTTAAAATGGCCAGACAATTATTTTACTTTGTCCCAAAGTATCAGCTACCAATTGTATGACCTACAAGACTATCCGATTTCAACGTTCTCATTTTCGAGCGGGTCTTCCAATAACTTATCTTACAGCATCACATTAGGCAGAAGTTCAGCGGGATCAAATCCTGTTTTTCCAACCTATGGATCCGATTTTAGCATTGGCGCAAAATTGACATTCCCCTATTCCTTAGTAAAAAATACGGACTATGCAACTGTTGATGACCGTGAAAAATATAAATGGCTAGAATATTACAAAACCAGTTTTAAAGGAAAATGGTACACTGCCATAACAAAAGATTTGGTCATTATGTCAAATGCCGAGTTTGGCTTCTTAGGAAATTACAATAAAAAATTAGGTGATTCTCCTTTTGAAAGATTCTTTGTTGGTGGCGACGGAATGGCTTCATTTCAATTAGACGGAAGGGAAACCATCGCTTTAAGAGGTTATGAAAACAGCAGGTTGTCTTCAATTGACGGAGGTACTGTTTACAACAAATTTCAAATGGAATTGCGGTATCCAATCACTTTAAAACCATCAGCATCTATTTATGTTTTAGGGTTTGTTGAAGCCGGAAATTCTTATGACGGATTTAAAAACTTTAACCCATTTGTGTTAAAACGCTCGGCCGGACTAGGTTTGAGAGTGTTTATGCCAGCATTTGGATTGTTGGGAATCGACTTTGCGCATGGATTTGATCCATTGCCTGGAGAAACGGTAAAATCTGGTTGGCAAACACACTTCATCATTGGACAACAATTTTAACCAAAATCAGTTATATTTGTATAGATGAATAATTAATTGGCACGATTTTTTCTAAATACACAATAGTTATGACAAAGAGAATCTTTTTATTTGCGTTTTTAATTTTGGGCTTTTCATCCATTGCACAAAAAGCTCAAAAAATAGGTTATGTTGATTTGGAGTATATTTTGGAAAATATCCCGGAATATACGGAAGCCCAAACCAAAATTAATGCCAAAGCAATCACTTGGCAAAATGAAATTGAGAAGCAACAAAAAGAAATTGAAGCTTTAAAAGCCGAGTTGAATAACGAAAAGGCGCTGCTGACAAAAGCGTTGATTGAAGATAAAGAGGAAGATATACAAATTAAGGAACTGGATTTAAAAAATTTACAAATTGCACACTTTGGCACAGATGGTGATTTGTTCTTTTTAAGACAACAGTTGGTGAAACCAGTTCAGGATATTGTTTACAATGCAATTCAGGATATTGCAACAAAAAGAAAGTTTGACTTTGTAATGGACAAATCCAGCGCGTTGCTTATGTTATACACAAATAAGGAATACGACATTAGCGAGTTGGTTTTGAACAGCGTGACAAGATCTAAGAAAGTAGATGCCTTAAAAGAAAAACAAAGTAAGAAAGAAGATAAAGCAGAAAACAATCTTGAAGCAGATACTCAAATTGATACAGAAAAAAACGAGGCATTACAAGAAAAAATAGATGACCGTGAAGCAAAAAAGGAAGCGTTAAAAAAGAAAATTGAAGATCAAAAAGCTGAAAAACTAAGACAAAGAGAAGAACTAAAAAAAGCTATTGAAGAAAAAAGACAACAAAGAATAAAAGAAATTGAAGCGGCCAAAAAGGCCCAACAAGAAAAAAAACAAGATAATTAATTTAAACAACAAGCAAGAAATGAAACATTTTAAAACCTTATTATTAATCGCAATAGTTACTTTAGGATTTAACACAATGCAGGCGCAACAAAAAATTGGTCACATCAGCACCGATTTATTAATAAGTCTAATGCCGGAAACAAAAGCATTAAATGCTGAAATTGAGAAATTAAGCAAAACTTATGAAACTGAGCTAAAAGCTGAAGAAACAAAATTGGAGGCAAAACTAAAAAAATATGATGCTGAAGCAGCTTCTCAAACTGATGAGGTGAATCAACAAAGAAGTGTTGAAGTTCAAAAAGACCAACAAAATTTGTATCAGGCATCGCAAGTTGCAAGAGAGGATATCACCAACAGAAGAAATGAAATTTTAAAACCTATTTTGGAAAAAGCTAAAAAAGCTATTGATGAAGTTGCCACAGCCCAAGGTTTTACTTATGTTTTAGAAGCTTCTACTTTAATTGTAGCCAACGGAACAGATTTGTTGCCTGCAGTGAAAACAAAATTAGGCATCAAATAATATAAAAATTATCACCTAAAAGATTAATCCCGCTTTTGCGGGATTTTTTTTATCTTTATCTTAATGAAAAGTACATAATTGGCAATTAAAATCAAAGGGATATTCCTCACTAAATTTAATATAGACAATTTTGGGCAGACTTTTTTTATTCTTATGAACAACGAACCTATTGGCATATTCGATTCAGGCATTGGTGGCACTTCCATTTGGAAGGAAGTTGTGAAATTGTTGCCGAATGAAAACACCATTTATTTGGCCGACAGCAAAAATGCGCCTTACGGCGAAAAATCATCCGAAGAAATTATTGCTTTAAGCATTAAAAATACGGAATTATTGCTTTCAAAAGGGTGTAAATTAATCATAGTCGCCTGCAATACCGCAACCACCAACGCAATTGATTATTTAAGAGAAAGTTATTCTATTTCTTTTATCGGCATTGAACCCGCCATTAAACCTGCAGCGCTATTAAGCAAAACGGCTGCCATTGGAATTTTGGCCACAAAAGGAACTTTGTCGAGCAAACTTTTTGAAAAAACCACCAAGGAATTTACCAAAAATATTACGACGATTGAGCAGGATGGCGAAGGATTGGTTCCTTTAATTGAAGAAGGGAAATTAAATTCTCCTGAAATTTATCAGTTGCTTTCAACCTATTTAAAACCAATGCTAAAGTTTAATATAGACCATTTGGTGCTGGGTTGCACACATTACCCTTACTTGATTCCCCAAATCAAAAAAATTATTGGAGAAAATATCACCATAATTGATTCTGGTGAAGCAGTTGCGAAACAATCCAAAGCTGTTTTAGAAAAACACAACCTGCTTTCAGCTTCAACAACCAAAAGCCATCATCAATTTTATACCAATGCCGAAACAAAAGTTTTAAAAGGAATTTTAAGCGATGTTTTTGTTGAATTCAGCGTTGAAAAATTGGATTTTTGATTTACGATATAAGATTTACGATTTCTGAATTTTCTTCCTATATCAATCAGGGACGTACAATCTATAACGTACAACTTTTAACTTTCTGGAAATTCCCCCTTCGGGGGTTAGGGGGCTTTATACCAACCAGCATAGGTAACATAGTTATCGGCAATTCTGTTTATTTCCCCTGAAATTAATTCTTCACTGATATCCCTTATTTTTTTAGCAGGCATTCCTGCATAAATACTTCCTGATTTAATGTGTGTTCCTTTTGTAACAACCGCTCCGGCAGCAATAATTGAATTGCTTTCCACAATACAATCGTCCATAATAATGGCGCCCATACCCACCAACACATTGTCGTGAATGGTACACCCGTGAACCAAAGCATTGTGGCCAATTGATACGTTATTACCAATATTTGTCGGTGATTTTTTATAGGTAGCGTGAATTACTGCTCCGTCCTGAACATTCACCTTATTGCCCATTTTTATGTAATGCACATCGCCTCTAATAACGGCATTGTACCAAATACTGCATTGGTTCCCCATAATCACTTCTCCAATAATTACAGCGGTCTCAGCGATAAAACAGTCTTCCCCAAAAATTGGTTTTATGCCATTTAATTCTTTAATAATCATTTTGCTTTTTATTTAAAAGAATAAGTAAAATTAAATTTAATCTTATTTTGGATTCCTGCAAATCTTAATTTTTAAATCGTAATCAACAACTTAAAAAGCTGAATTTATGTTAGGACAGCCACCTCTTTTTGGCGCTCGACAGCCAAAATTAAGACCTAAAGTAATTTGATGGTATCCGGCATCGTCAAACAAAATTTCTCCTGATTGCTTGGTATAGGTATAAGAAACCATCATGTTTTTATAATTAACGCCCACAATTGGGGTCAGATATTTGAGTTCTTCCGTATCTGCATTGTCAAAACCTTTTCTGTATGAAAAAGCAGCCCAAAGTTGCGCATCTGCGACATCTTTATAAACTTTTAAATTAAAATCCACAAACTTCTCCCCTGTTCTTTCAATCGTTTGCATCATTACTGAAGGTTCCAACTGCATACTTTTTCCTTCACCATAATAATAGCCCAACGTCACCAGATACCTTCTTAAATTCAATGATTCATAGCGATCATCATATAAATTACGGGCAGTGAGCATAATATTTTTTGCGGTGAAATAAGAGAAAAAACCTTTTTTGTGATAGGCTACACCAAAATCTGCATTAAAATAACTCTCGCTTTGCACAATTTGTGAAATTACCCTATCCGGAATCACAAAAGAACTTTCATCAACACTATTATTTACGGCCATAAAAGAAAGTCCGAACGACAATTGATTTACTTCTTCCATTCTTCCAAAGTTTAAATGATAGGCATAAGTTCCCTGAAAACCTTGTTGGGAATGAAAGCCATTTTTATCGTTAAAAAGAATGATGCCAACACCCATATTTTCACCGATTCTTGTATGCGCACTCAAGGTTTGCAACGAAGGCGCATCTTCAATTCCTGCCCATTGACTGCGTGCCGTAAGCCTTAATTTTCCGCAATTTCCAACGCCAGCGGCCGCCGGATGCACTAAATACACGTTATCCGATAAATAATCAGAATAAATTGGCAAGGTTTCCTGCGATTTAACGAGATTTGGAATACTAAAAAATAAAATTAAAATAACTGTTTTAAGTTCTTTCATTGATAAAAAAAATAATTTCAAATATATCATAATTATGCCTAATAATAGTGATGAACAGCATTTTATTGCGCAATAGCTTGAAATGATTTTACCCAAATATTTAAATCTTCTCTAGCAGAAAAACATACCCTTTCTTTGTTTTTAACATAATATTAATGGACTACTTTAAAAAATTAGTATCTTTGTAATTCATTATGAAGCAATTATTAAGAAAAATATCGGCAAGTTTGATGGCATTTATAGTGTTGTTATCTACCATGTCATTCACCGTTAGTGAGCACTATTGTGGTCATACGTTGGTAGATACCGCTCTGTTTTCCAAAGCTGAATCTTGTGGCATGGATCTTCAAAAAACAACTCCCATGGATCGCAATTCCATCCATAAAGACAATTGTTGCAAGGATGAATTGAAACAATTTATGGGTCAAAACGAATTAAACACCAGTTTTTCCTCTTTAAATTTTGAACAACAGGTTTTTGTTGCTTCTTTTACTTATGCTTATCTTAATTTATTTGAAGGGTTAAAAGAAAATATTATTCCTTTTAAATATTATACCCCGCCATTGCTGGTCACAGACATCCTTGTTTTGGACCAAGTTTTCCTTATTTGATTATTTAACCATTTTTTTTGACCGCCAAAGTTTGTAGCTTTAGGCGTTGAAGCATTGTCATAATGCACTATCAAAATCAATTCATTAAATTATCAAAAAAATGTTCGATAAACTTATAAAATATTTTCTTTATAACCGATTGGTTACCATACTTTTGCTGGCATCATTTATTGGCTGGGGTTTGGTTACGGCGCCTTTTAGCTGGGATATTGGATTCCTTCCAAAAGATTCCGTTCCGGTAGATGCCATTCCCGATATAGGCGAAAACCAACAAATTGTATTTACCGATTGGTCCGGCCGATCTCCACAGGATATTGAAGACCAAATTACCTATCCTTTAACCACTTCCTTACTGGGAATTCCCGGTGTAAGATCCATAAGAAGCACCTCCATGTTTGGGTTTTCCATTATTTATATCATTTTTGAGGAAGATATAGAATTCTATTGGTCCCGAACCCGAGTGTTGGAAAAATTGAATTCGCTGCCCGCCAATGTATTGCCGCAAGGTGTTTCGCCTTCCATGGGCCCGGACGCCACCGGTTTGGGCCAAGTATTTTGGTACACGCTTGAAGGTCGCGATTCACAAGGGAATGTAACCGGCGGATGGGATTTGCATGAACTGCGCACCATACAGGATTTTTATGTAAAACTCGGATTAAGCGGCACTACTGGCGTTGCGGAAGTGGCTTCAGTAGGCGGATTTGTCCAAGAATACCAAATTGACGTAAATCCTGATGCCCTAAAAGCCTTCAACATTGGCATAGACCAAGTAATGATGGCGGTAAAAAATTCCAACCGGGACATTGGCGCAAAGACGTTGGAAATTAACAAAGTTGAATACCTGATTCGCGGACTTGGTTATATAAAATCTGTTGAAGATATTGAAAATACTGTAGTTACCGCAACCAACAACAAACCAATTTTAATCAAGGATTTGGCGGTGGTGCATTTAGGTCCTGCCGAAAGACGCGGAATTTTAGACAAAGGCGGTGCCGACGTTGTTGGTGGCGTGGTTGTGGCACGTTACGGCTCCAATCCGTTGCAGGCCATTGAAAACACCAAAGAAAGAATTAAGGAAATCTCGGTTGGATTACCCCAAAAAACTTTGGCCGACGGCACTGTAAGCAAAGTCACCATTGTTCCTTTTTACGACAGAACGCAACTAATTCACGAGACTATTGGAACGCTGGAAAACGCACTATCACACGAAATTTTGATCAGTATTATTGTGATTATTGTGTTGGTGCTAAACCTTAGGGCTTCCCTTTTAATTTCAAGTTTGCTTCCAATAGGCGTGCTTATGACATTTATCGCAATGCGCTATTTTAACGTCGATGCCAATGTGGTTGCCCTGTCGGGAATCGCTATTGCCATTGGCGTGATGGTTGATGTGGGGATTATTTTTGTTGAAAATACCATTAGGCATTTGGAAATGCCTGAAAACAAGGATTCAAAAGGTGCAAAACTTTTAGCTGTAATCCATCAGGCAACTGTTGAAGTTTTTCCTGCGGTGACCACGGCACTGTTAACCACAGTTGTGAGTTTTTTACCGGTATTTTTTATGGAAAATGCCGAAGGAAAATTATTTAGGCCATTGGCTTTTACCAAAACATTTGCGCTTGGTGCTTCCTTCATCATCGGAATTTTAATTTTGCCAATGCTTTCTTATTTTGCTTTTAATATCAGGATTCAAAAAGAAAAAACGGTTCGAATATGGAATATTGCATTGATATTTTTAGGATTATTTTTATCAATTTATTTCAGCTTTTGGCTACCTCTGGCTTTAGTGGCAATAGGAATTTTAAGATTGGTGGAGCATAGGAACCCGCAGTTTTTAGGGAAGTATTCCACACAAATTACGTTGTTTGTCATTGTTGCGGTAACCCTGTTTTTCTTAACAGAAGAATGGCTGCCGCTGGGACATCAAAATTCGGTGTTTTCCAACTATATTTTTGTGATTGTTATGCTGGCAATTACGCTAGCTGTCTTGTTGAGCATGGTCAAATTTTATGAACCAATCTTAGCCTGGTGTCTGATAAATAAAGGAAAATTTTTACTGATACCTCTAATCACCATTTTATTTGGAGTATTGATTTGGCTGGGCTTTCCAAAAATCTTCGGTTTTGCGGCCAATGGATTTGAGAAAGTTGGCTGGAATATTAGAACCACATCGGTTTGGGCAGGAATGGCAGACACTTTTCCCGGAGTTGGGAAAGAATTTATGCCGGCTTTAAATGAAGGAAGCTTTTTACTGATGCCAACTTCTATGCCACATGTAGGTATTGAAGCCTCCAAAAAAACCTTACAACAGCTCGATATTGCAGTTACAGCAATCCCAGAAGTGGAAATTTCTGTAGGAAAATTGGGCAGAATTGAAAGCGCTCTTGACCCTGCGCCAATTTCTATGTATGAAAACATCATTAATTACAAACCGAAATACATCCTAGCAGACAACGGAAAACCAATGGCATTTAAAGTAGATAAAAATGATCGATTTATTTTAAAATCGGGTGATACTTTAAGCAATGATGAAGCCATCAGCAAAAAAATTTCTCAGGAAAACCTGATTGAAGATGAAGACGGGGAATATTTCAGAAACTGGCGGGAACATATTAAAAATCCTGATGATATTTGGGATGAAATTGTAAAAGCCACCAATATTCCAGGCGTTACCTCTGCCCCTAAACTGCAACCTATTGAAACTCGGTTGGTGATGCTGCAAACAGGCATGCGCGCCCCAATGGGCATAAAAGTTTATGGTCCAAATTTGCAGATTATCCAGGAATTCGGGTTGCAACTGGAAGGACTTTTAAAAGAAGTGCCATCGGTAAAGGCGGAAGCTGTTTTTGCGGATCGTACCGTGGGGAAACCTTATTTGGAAATAGAGATTGACAGAAATGCCATTGCCCGGTATGGTTTAAGCATTGAAGATGTTCAAAAAACCCTGGAAACCGCCATTGGCGGTATGGAAATTACCTCCACGGTTGAAGGAAGGGAGCGTTTTCCGGTTCGGGTACGTTATCCGCAGGAATTGCGCGATGATCCGGAAAGCATAAAAAAAATCCTTGTTCCCACAAAAAGCGGCGCTCAAATTCCGCTGGGTGAACTGGCGAAATTGAATTATGTGCGCGGTCCGCAAATGATAAAAAGTGAAGATACCTTTTTAGTGGGTTATGTGCTTTTCGATAAACGTGACGGTTTTGCCGAAGTGAATGTGGTGAACGATGCCCAAAATCACCTTCAGAAAAAAATAGATTCTGGTGAATTAAAAGTCCCTGCCGGAGTAAGTTTTAAATTTTCGGGAAATTATGAAAATCAGGTTCGGGCAGTAAAAAGGTTGGCAATCGTGATTCCAATTAGTTTGGTGCTAATATTCCTGTTGCTGTATTTTCAGTTTAAAACCATCATTGCTTCCACCATTCACTTTTCGGGCGTTTTTGTGGCTTTTTCTGGCGGATTTATTATGATTTGGCTATATGGACAGCCTTGGTTTATGGATTTTGCCATTTCCGGAGAAAATATGCGCGATTTGTTTCAAATACACACCATCAATTTGAGCGTGGCGGTTTGGGTTGGATTTATTGCCCTTTTCGGAATTGCGACAGATGACGGCGTTTTAATGGGAACTTATATTCACGACGTTTTTGAAAAACGCAATCCGCAAACCGTTCCCCAAGTCCGCGATGCGGTAATGGAAGCCGGATTAAAAAGGGTAAGACCGGCAATGATGACCACAGCTGTAGCCGTTATTGCGCTATTGCCGGTTTTGTCTTCCACAGGAAAAGGAGCAGATATTATGGTGCCAATGGCCATCCCAATTTTTGGGGGAATGATTATACAAGTGATGACGATTTTTGTGGTTCCCGTGTTACAGGCAATCTGGAGGGAAAATGCCGTAAAAAACAATCCGAACCCTCCCCTTCCGGAAGGAGAAGAACTTAAGGAAATTCAATAAAAAAGTTATTGTATAAAAATATAAAATATATGAATTACGTTATAAAATTATTTAAAAACCTGCTCAAATTCCGGTTTCGTAGATTTGGGGTGTTTTTCTTGTTGCTTTTTTTCTTTGGAATAAACAGTTATCAGATATCTGCCCAAACTTTGGATGATTATCTAAAAACCGCGGAAGAAAACAATCCGAAATTGAAATCGGCTTACGCACAATTTGATGCCGCGATGCAAAAGGCGCCTCAAGTATCGAGCTTGCCTGATCCTTCGCTTACTATGAGCGCTTTTGGGCAAATGATAGAAACCCGTATTGGAAGACAAGAGGCCAAATTTTCATTGATGCAGATGTTCCCTTGGTTTGGCACGCTTCAGGCTAAAGAGGATGCTTCCATTTTAATGGCTGAAGCAAAGTTTCAGAATTATTTAAACCTGCGGAACCAATTATTTTTCAACGTAAAATCGGTTTATGCAGAATTATATGCGCTAAATAAAACCATTCAATTTAAAAAAGAAAATCTGGCCATATTGGATTCCTACCGTGAATTGTCATTAAGCCGTTTCAAAAGCGGAAACGCACCCATGGTAAATGTGATAAAAGTGGATATTAAAAGGGAAGCCGCAATTACAGAAATTAAATTGCTTGAGGATATGATGAGACCTTTGAAAACCCAATTCAATTTAATATTGAACCGGGAATCTGAAACAACCGTTCAAATTAAAGATACTCTTGTGTTTAAAGTGCCGGAAATTTTACTGAATAAGAAAGATTTATTTAACAACCATCCCAGTGTCATTGGATTGGAAAAGCAAAAAGAATCTTATGAAATTCAGCAAATAGTGGCTCAAAAAGCAGGATTGCCAATGCTCGGTTTGGGAGTGGATTATTCCATTATTTCAAAACGTACAGATGCCAATCCCGAAATGAACGGACAAGATGCCATTATGCCGATGTTCACAGTAACCTTGCCAATTTTCAGAAAAAAATACAACGCCGCCAAAAAGGAGGCCGCGTTTATGGTAAACAGCATGGAACAAGAACATGAAGCCCAAAAAAATGAATTACAAAGTGCCTATGAAATGACTGTTTACAATCTTAGAAAAGCGGAACAACTTATTGCTTTGTATGAAAAGCAACTCATTAGTTCGGGGCAGGCAAACAAATTGCTGGTTTCAGGATTTAGCAACGCGACTATAGATTTTGAAGAGGTTTTACAGATGAACCAAGACATATTAATGCTGCAAACCCAAAAAGTGGAGGCTATAAAAAACGGATTTACGGCGGAAGCCAAGTTGGAATATTTAATTTCAAAAACAGAGGAATAATGAAAATAAAAAATAAAAATTTAGTAAAAACAGGCGGAATTTTGATTATTGGAGTATTATTGGGCTGGCTATTATTTGGCGGAAGTGACAAAAAAGCGGAAAATCATAACCATGCAGATGCGGAAGTTGAACAAATATGGACATGTTCTATGCATCCACAAATCAGAAGGAATGAACCTGGTCTTTGCCCTATCTGCGGAATGGATTTAATTCCGGTAACGGCAAGTGAAGGCACTGACCCCAATAGTTTTCAAATGAGTGAAGATGCCATGAAATTGGCCAATATCACCACGATGATTGTTGGCTCAGGCGATGCCACCAAAGAGATAAGATTGAACGGAAAAGTGCAAATTGATGAACGCAAAGCCTATTCTCAATCTACCCATATTCCAGGAAGAATTGAGCAAATCTTCACCAACTTTACCGGTGAAAAAGTTGGGCGCGGACAAACATTGGCAACTGTTTATTCCCCGGAATTGGTTACGGCGCAAGAAGAACTGTTGCAGGCAGCGAGCATCAAAGAAAGTCAGCCGGAATTGTTTGCAGCCGCACAGGAAAAGTTGAGAAACTGGAAAATAGGGCAATCCCAAATCAATCAAATCCTTGCCAATAAAAAACCCATTCAGCGGTTTTCCATACGTGCAGACGTAAACGGCGTGGTGACCAAAAAAATGGTGGATTTGGGCGATTATGTGGAACGCGGAATGCCCATTTATGAGATTTCAGATCTTTCCAAGGTATGGGTGTTATTTGATTTATACGAAAGTGAACTCACATGGATTAAAGAAGGCAGTAACATTGAATATACCGTAAACTCATTTCCTGGGGAAACTTTCAAAGGGAAAATAAGTTTTATAGATCCGTTGATTAATCCCCAAACCCGTGTGGCTTCTGCCCGTGTGGAAGTAAACAATAAAGACGGAAGGCTGAAACCTGAAATGTTCGCTTCGGGAATTGTAAAAAACGACATCGGAAAATTGGATTCAAAGGAAATAGTAATTCCTAAATCGGCCGTATTGTGGACCGGAAAACGCTCGGTGGTTTATGTAAAAGAAGGTTCCGGATTTAATATGCGTGAGATTACTTTAGGGCCGGCACTTGGTGATTTTTACCTCGTAAAAGACGGATTGGAAACAGGAGAAGAAATTGTTTCAAATGGAACTTTTACCATAGATGCCGCAGTGCAGTTATCGGGCAAACCAAGCATGATGAATCCCGAAGGAGGAGTCGTTGTAACCGGCCATGAGGGAATGGATATGGGTGGTGACAAGAAAAAAAACGAAACCAATTCAAATATCCCTTCAGAAACTGAAAAGCCAACAAAAACCAATGGCAAAAGCATAACCATAAACCAAAAGGCAAAGAATGCTTTACAGCCTATTTACGAAGAATATATTAATCTCAAAGATGCCTTGACATCCGATAATTTTTCCGATGCAAAAAAAGCTGGAATCGCGATGCAAAAGGTGATTTCCTCCGTAAATATGTCACTTTTTTCTGATGAATCACATGAAATTTGGATGAAGCACCACAATAATTTGAAAGTGGCGCTGGAACACATACCTCATTTCAAAAACATTAGTGAGGTTCGAAAGGCATTTCAATCCATATCCGAAACTATGATAGCGTTGACAAATTCGTTCAACCCCTTTGGACAAACGCTTTATGTGCAACATTGTCCGATGGTCGACAACAACAAAGGAGCAAATTGGATTAGTCAATTTGAAGAAATTAAAAATCCGTATTTTGGTAAAGCTATGTTAACCTGCGGAGAAACTATATCAACCATAAAATGAAAGATTGTTGTAAAACAGGATCAGAATCCCGCTCAAAAATAGAAATCTGGACAAAAAGGATACTTTGGGGAATTGTTGCGCTCATCGTTATTGGAGCAGCAATTAACCAATTATTAACACTTAAAAATTAATAACTATAAACATTTTAAAAATGAAAAATTTAAAAACAACTTTGGTAATAGTTTCAATGGGACTATTAAGCCTGAACGCATTTTCATGCAAAAACACTAAAAAAAATGATGTTCAAAGAAATGAAAATCACATGGAAATGAACCATGACACCATGCAACATGCTGATGATGAAAACATGCCAATGAATCATCAAGATTCAGAATTCGATAAAACAACAAATGAAGAGTAAAGTACTTTAAAATACGCCTCGAATTAAGAAAATTAGAATATTTGTAAATAACTTAAAAAAAATGAAAACCTTAAAATTAAATTTAATTGTACTGTTAATGTTAACGATGAATTTTGCTCAAAGTCAAGAAAAAGCGCAAATGAAACAAATGCAAACAGAAAAAACCGCTTTTGCCTGTCCGATGCAATGTGAAGGTGAAAAAACTTACGACAAGGCAGGTTCCTGTCCGATATGCAAAATGGACTTAAAAAAGGTGGAAATGAAAATGGCTGAAACATATTCGTGTCCAATGCATGCTGATGTAAAAAGCGACAAACCGGGTTCATGTTCAAAATGCGGAATGGACTTAAAAAAAGTGGAAAACGCTAAAAAACCTGCATGTTGTGCAGGAATGAAAAAGGAATGTAACATGAACCATGATAAAATGGATAAAACGTATTCTTGTCCAATGCACGC
Source organism: Lutibacter sp. (assembly GCA_032251275.1). Lineage (GTDB taxonomy): Bacteria > Bacteroidota > Bacteroidia > Flavobacteriales > Flavobacteriaceae > Lutibacter. Next base: position 22,608 of record JAVVEF010000011.1, on the reverse strand, counting down.
AGATATAACAAGTGACAAACCAGGTGTTTGTCCGAATTGCGGAATGGACATGAAAAAGATGGAAATGAAAAAATAAAAAACTAAATAATACTAAAACCCTATAATTATGAAACAAAAATTCATAATTATTGGCATGTCTTGCGGAAGCTGCAGGCAAACCGTTACGAAAACTTTATAAGAAGTAAATGGGGTAACCACAGTGCAAGTGAACTTGAATCCATCGGCGGTTATTATTGAAAAAAGCTAATGCCGTTTATTTAAATCAACTTAATTAAGCTTTATTAGAAGCCGGTAATATAGTATTAGGATATATGAATCTTATAACTTTTTAACAAAATAGTGTAACATGTAATATTATTTAGAATAGATACTTTTGACAGATACACTTTAAATAAAACTAAAAATAAAATGAATTACTATTTCTCAAAATCACTCGTAAACGTAACCTTTGATGAAGCTATTCAAAAAGTTACGGAATCATTAAAAGAAGAAGGCTTTGGTATATTGACAGAAATTGACATTAGAGCTACCCTAAAGAAAAAACTGGATGTAGATTTTTATAATTACAAGATCTTGGGCGCATGCAATCCGCCATTTGCCTACAAAGCTTTACTGGCTGAGGATAAAATTGGTACAATGTTGCCCTGCAATATCATTGTACAGGAAAAAGAAGCCGGCCAAGTGGAGGTTTCCGCAATAGATCCTGCCGCATCTATGCAAGCGATAGAAAATGATGAACTCATAGATATTGCCAATGAAATTAGGGCCAGATTGCAAAAAGTAATTAAAGCTTTATAGCGTAAAAATTCAATATAGCAAAAACATTTTCTTTAGCAAAAACTATATCAAATGATTTGGAACCAGAGTAAGCGTACAAGAAGGCTTTAATAATTCAAATGAATATTAACTTAAATAATTTTATAATGAAAAGCACATTTCTATTTTTTATATTCTATTTGGTTTTAAATGCCAGCCTAAAAGCCCAAACGGAACCTTCTTTGGAAGGAAATATTGACAATCTGCCGGTTCACGAATACACCCTGGAAATTAACGAAGAAATGGTGAACAAAGCCGGTAAAGGTGTGATGGGAATGACCATTAACGGAAGCATCCCCGGACCTACTCTGGAATTTAATGAAGGGGAATACGCCGTAATTTACGTAAAAAACAATATGGATGTGGAGACTTCCATTCACTGGCATGGAATGATATTGCCCAATTTTTATGATGGCGTGCCTTATCTTTCCACACCACCCATAGCGCCCGGAAAAACCCTTAAATATGAATTTTCCATTAAACAAAATGGGACATATTGGTATCATTCCCATACCATGCTTCATGAACAAAGAGGCTTATTTGGTTCCATTGTAATTCAGCCAAAGGAAAAAACCCTGGACTATGACAAGGAATTGGTTCTGATGCTTTCCGATTGGACCAATGAAAAACCAATGGATGTCCTTCGGTTTTTAAAACGAGGTACAGAGTGGTATAATATTAGAAAAGGAACCGCTACCCCATTAAATCAGGTGATTGCCCGGGGAGCTTTCGGCGCACAACTCGATTTTTGGAGACAGCGAATGGAAGGTGCCGATATTGCCGATATTTATTACCCCGCTTTTCTTATTAACGGCCAACAAACCACGTATTATCCCGATTTTAAGCCGGGAGAAAAAATCAGGCTTAGAATTATTGACGGCGCAGCATCCACTTCTTTCTGGATGACTTTCGGAGGGGAAACTCCAATGCTGGTTTCGGCAGATGGGTTAGACGTGGTTCCGGTGAAAAAAAATAAAACATTTATCGGGGTTGCGGAAACTTATGATTTTATAGTGACAATTCCACAAAATGGAAAGATGGAATTCAGGATTACTGCCCAGGACGGCTCAGGGAAGGCTTCCGCATTTTTAGGGGAAGGAAAAATCATTGAAGCTCCGGAAGTTCCAAAACCGGATAAGATAGCCATGATGCAAAAAATGGCAAAAATGGATATGAAAATGGGCGCACCGGCATTAAAATTCAATCCCGGGAAAGATGAACCCTATAAAATGAAAGCGAAATGGGGAATGAAGATGGACAAAGGAATGAAGATGGAAGGCATGGGCCATTCCGAAATGGATCAAAGCCCAGAAACCTCTAAAAAGAAAGTTATGGATTATTCAAAAATGGGAATGCCAATCGATTCAACGAAAACTAAAAAAATTGATCAGTCCAAGATGGATATAAATTCGATTTCTTCAAATGGAAAATCTTCAACTAAAAAAGATGACGGAATTCAGATGTTTTCTGAATACAATTATGATTATTTAAAATCTCCTGAAAAGACTACTTATGACAAAGACGTTCCCGTAAACGAGATTCTTTTAAATCTTACCGGAAATATGTCGAGATACATCTGGAGTTTAAACGGAATCCCCTTATCTGAAACCGATAAAATCAAAATCAAAGGGAATCAGGTTACTAGAATCACTTTGAATAACCTTACCATGATGCATCACCCAATGCACCTTCACGGGCATTTCTTCAGGGTGATCAATAAAAATGGCGAATATTCTCCATTGAAGCACACGGTAAATGTACCGCCTATGCAGGAAATAACCATCGAATTTTATGGTAATGAGTATGGCGACTGGTTTTTTCATTGCCATATTTTGTATCATATGATGGGCGGAATGGCGCGGGTAATAAGTTATGACACGCCCAGAGATCCAAGGTTAAAAGAATATCCTATGTCAAATTTAATTCATGAAACCAACCAATTTTATACCTGGGGAATGGCAGATGCTGCCTCGCATATGGCAGGTCTGAATCTGGTTTCTTCCAATATTCGAAATCAGTTCAATCTAAATGCCGAATATGGCTGGAATGAAAATATTGAAGCGGAAATAAGCTATGAATATTATCTCAATGATTGGTTTCGTGTATTTGGTGGAATGAATATGGAAAGTGAGAATGAAGACAGTATGGATGATATAGCTATAACAGCAATTGCCGGAATTCGTTATTTCACCCCTTATATGTTTAATCTTGATCTGCGTCTGGATAATAAATTAAGGCCACAGATAAGTTTGAGTCGGGAGATCATGATCTTTCCCAAATTATCTGTTTTTGGGGAATATGAATATCAGGTAGATTTTGGTTGGGTAGACGATTTACCGGAGGGGAAAGACTATCAGAAAGAAGAAACCGTCACCGTTGGTGCTGAATATTTTCTGTCTAAGAATTTTTCGTTGATGGGAAGTTATGACAATCGCTTTGGAGTCGGTGGTGGACTTTCTTACAGATTTTAAAAACACAGTGAATATTAACTTAAATAATTTTATAATGAAAAACATTTTAATTTTTTTGGCAATCGCAACACTATTATTAACAGCAAGTTGCAAATCTACTTTTAATGCCTCTGAAACTTTACAAAATGATGAAAATCGTAAGGACCTTTATCAAAGCGTAATTTCAGATCCCATTAAATTAACGGAATTTTTAGAAGTCGCAAGCAGCAATAAAGAGGCGCAAATGTTGCTGATGAAGAATCATATGAAAATGATGGAGGATGGTAAAATGATGGAAATGATGAAAGGTAATCCTGAAATGAAGATAAAAATGGAGGAAAAAATGCAGGAAATGATGGAGAAAAATCCAGAAATGAAAAAAATGATGATGATGAAAATGATGGAAAAAATGCAAGAGAACCTTGAAATGATGCAGAAAATGAAAGAAATGGACAAGATGGATAAAAAGCACTCCGACCATCAATAATAATCGATAAAAATACTTATATCAAGAAACAAACATTTAAAATTAACGGCATGTCTTGTGGAAGCTGCAGACAAACAGTAGAAAATGCTTTACAAGTAGTAAATGGGGTAACCTCAGCGCAAGTAAACTTGAATCCACCGGAAGCTATTATTGAAAAAGCCGATACTGTAACTTTATACCAACTTAATGCCGCTTTATTAAAAGCTGGTAATTATAGCATTGGTGAAGGTGAACCGCCATCTCCCCAAAAAAGCAAAGGTGGAAGTTGTTGCGGTTAACTTTAAACGCTAGTTACATCATTTAACGAGTTAGATTTTTGAATACTATTTATTCTAACTCCTATTGAGAGTGATGAAAAAATGATGTTGAGAATGAATAATGAAAAAGACTCAAAAATCTAATTATTAATTATCATGAAATTATTATGAAGCACACCTATAAAATATCCGGAATGACCTGCAACGGTTGCAGCACCAATGTTCAAAATACCTTAAGCAATATAAAAGGTGTACTAAAAGCTACTGTTAATTTAGAGGAAGGAAAAGCAGAAGTTGAAATGGAAAACCATATTTCAACAGAAACTTTCCAGCATGAATTTTTAAAGGCGGGATTGCATTATTCCATTTCAGATTTTGACCCAAACAGCACCAACGAAATAACAGAAAATCCCATCAGCATAAAACCAATAAAAGACGGAAATGGTGTTTTTTATTGCCCGATGCATTGTGAAGGTGAAAAAACTTACGACAAGGCCGGGGATTGTCCGGTTTGCGGCATGGATTTAATTGAACAGCCAAAAGCCAATCAGGCAACACAATACACTTGTCCGATGCATCCCGAAATTATAAGCGATGAACCAGGTTCATGCCCAATTTGCGGAATGGATTTGGTACCAAAGGAACCCACAGAAAGCGAGGAGGATAAAACCTATTTGAAATTACTAAAAAAAATGAAAATATCGCTCATTTTTGCCATTCCGGTGTTTCTTATTTCCATGACAATGCATCTTCCTACAAATCCACTTATAAGGATGATGCCTCAAATTTATTGGGATTGGTCACAGTTTGTATTAACGCTTCCCATTGTTTTTTACACCTGTTGGATGTTTTATGTGCGCGCCTGGAAATCGATTATTACCTGGAATTTAAATATGTTTACGTTGGTGGGTATTGGTACCGCAGCCGCATTTTTATTTAGCGTTGTCGGACTCGTATTCCCCGATGTTTTTCCGCAGGAATTTAAAAGCGAAATGGGTGGTGTAGACTTATATTTTGAAGCAACAGCTGTTATTTTGACTTTGGTATTGTTGGGACAATTGCTGGAAGCCCGTGCGCATAGCAAAACAAGCGGCGCCATCAAAGAATTGCTGAAACTGGCACCTTCAGAAGCAACTTTGGTTTTGGATGGAAAAGATAAAATTGTGTCGATTCATTCCATTAAAAAAGACGATTTATTGCGTGTAAAACCGGGAGAAAAAATTCCTGTTGATGGTGTGATTGTTGAAGGAAACAGCAGCATTGATGAATCCATGATTTCCGGAGAGCCAATTCCTGTTGACAAAACTGTGAATGATAAAGTCAGTTCGGGAACCATAAACGGCAATAAATCTTTTGTGATGAAAGCGGAACGCGTGGGCTCTGAAACGCTATTGTCGCAAATTATTAAAATGGTGAGCGATGCAAGCAGATCAAGAGCGCCCATTCAGAAATTGGCGGATACCATTTCAAAATACTTTGTGCCCATTGTTGTTGGCGTTTCTGTCATCACCTTTATTGTTTGGGCGTATTTCGGTCCAGATCCAGCTTTGGTTTATGCATTTGTGAATGCCGTTGCGGTATTGATTATCGCTTGTCCGTGCGCCTTGGGATTGGCCACGCCTATGTCGGTTATGGTTGGAGTTGGCAAAGGTGCACAAAACGGTATTTTAATTAAAAACGCCGAAGCGCTTGAAACCATGAACAAGGTGACTGTTTTACTTACCGACAAAACGGGAACGCTAACCGAAGGAAAACCTTCAGTGGAGAAAGTGGTTGCTTTGGAAGGAAATTCATCCGATTTATTGCAACAAATCGCTTCCTTAAATCAGTATAGCGAACATCCATTGGCAAAAGCTGTAGTGAATTACGCCATAGATAAGAAAACAACACTAACTAAAGTTAATGATTTTGAGGCAATTACAGGAAAGGGTGTTACAGGAACTGTTGCAGGAACAAAAGTTGCTTTGGGTAACAATAAATTGATGGAAAAAATAAACGCATCAATATCAGAAGACCTGGAAGCCCAAATTTTAGCCGAACAAAAATTGGGCAAAACAGTCTCATATATTGCAATTAACAACAAATCCGTAGGTTATGTCTCTATTTCAGATGCTATTAAATTGACCAGTGCAGAAGCTGTTAAAACTTTAATGGATCAGGGAATTGAAGTGATTATGCTAACGGGCGACAATGAAAATACCGCCAAAGCGGTTGCCGATGAATTGTATTTAACCAGCTTTAAAGCAGGTTTTTTGCCAGAAGATAAATTGGCATTTATTAAAAAATTACAAGCCGAAGGAAAAATGGTCGCTATGGCCGGCGACGGCATCAATGATGCGCCCGCACTTGCCCAATCAAACGTTGGCATTGCGATGGGAACCGGAACTGATGTTGCCATTGAAAGTGCAGCAATTACCTTGGTAAAAGGTGATATGAAAGGGATTGTTAAAGCAAAAAACTTAAGTCACGCCGTTATGAAAAACATCAAGCAAAACTTATTTTTTTCCTTCGCGTATAATATATTGGGTGTACCAATTGCCGCAGGTGTTTTATTCCCGATATTCGGATTGCTATTATCACCCATCATCGCCGCTTTGGCCATGAGTTTTAGTTCAGTTTCAGTAATCGCAAATTCACTTCGGTTAAGAAGTGTTTCTTTAAAAAAATATTAATTATTAATGTTTAAAATCAAAAAAATGAAAAATTCAATTTATGCAGTCGCATTTGCGATACTATTTTTAAGCGCTTGTAAAAACGACCCGAAACAAGCAGAATCAAATGAAATGAACAACAATGAAATGCATTCGGGAACTGACAATCACGACCATTCTTCTATGGATGGGACGATGCAAGCAGATAAAACGATGGATGCCAATACCCAAAAAAGTGGTTTAACATCGGCAATCATTGATGGATATATTGCCATAAAAAACGCACTGGTTAACGATGACAGTGAAAAAGCCGCTGAAGGCGGAAAAATGATGCTAACTGCATTTTCAAATTTTGAGATGGCAAAACTAACAGAGGCCCAACATACAAAATATATGGAAATTGCTGAAAGCGCCCAGGAACATGCAGAACATATTTCGAAAAATCCTATTGACCATCAGAGAGAACACTTTGAAGATTTGAGCAAAGACGTAATAGATATTATTTCTTTGGTTGGGACAGACAAAACCCTATACCAAGATTTTTGTCCGATGGCAAGCAATAACAAAGGTGCAGTATGGTTGAGCGAAATTAAAGAAATCAACAATCCTTATTTTGGAAGCAAAATGATGAAATGCGGAAGCGTTCAAAAACAAATAAACTAAATAAACTAAGTGAAACTTTTTAAAAAATTGTTTCTTTTTTTGTTGATCGTGTTTGTGGGCATTCAATTTATGCCCACAACACGCAATCAAAGCAATGAAGTTTTGGAAACAGATTTTACCAAAACTTTTACTGTTCCGAATAACATTCAAAGTTTGCTCAAAAACTCGTGTTATGATTGCCACAGCAACAACACAAACTACCCTTGGTACAATAAAATTCAGCCTGTAAGCTGGTTTTTGGAATACCACATAAAAGAAGGGAAAAAAGAATTGAATTTCAGTGAATTTGGCGGGTATTCAAAACGCAGGCAAAAAAGTAAATTAAAGTCGATTAAAAGTCAGATTGAGAAGAATGAGATGCCCCTTTCAACCTATACCATCTTTCATAGAGATGTGAAACTTTCCGAAAATGACAAAAAACTGATAACCAATTATTTAAATGAATTTAAATAATAATTTTTATCGTCAATATGCAACTTTTGTTACATAATAGTTGCCTTTTAACCATTACCTTTATCACTCTTACTTTATAAGTATTTATAAGTAACTATTTCTTCAAAAGTTAGTGATGAAAAAAATGATTTCTAACATAGCAGTTTTTCTTTTAGCAGCATTGGTGCTGTTTTCGTCTGTTTCCTTTACGGTTGAAAAACACTTATGCGGAGGCCAGGTTTTTTCTGAATCTTTTTTTGGAAATGCTGAAAAATGCGGAATGGATGATGGCTTGTGCAAAGCCGACAACAACAACCTTTCTGTTTCAAAAAAATCATGTTGTGAAGATGAAATTCAATTCATAAATGGATCAATATTTAAAAAAGAACCAACCGTAAAATTAAACAATAAACAACAGCAAGATTTAGCAGTTTTTGTTTTAATTGAACCTGTTTTATTTTCCCAAAAAGAAAACAAATCAATCCATTTCAAAAATTATTTTCCGCCACCAAATACACATAACTTCAATATTTTATACCAAGTTTTCCGAATTTGATATTCTGCTGTTTTTTTTAAATCGAACATTCTAGAAACTATTATGTTTGAACTTCCCTTTAAATTATAATTAATCAAGCTTTGAAAAAAATTATAATTAATTTTAAATACCCTAAAAATGAAAAAAATGAAATATTTTTTTGTTGCACTATTGATAATAGTTGCGGCAAGTTGCGAAAATGACAATACAACCGGCCCGGTTGGAACCCTTTCTTTAAAACTTACGGATGCGCCTATGCATTACGACCAATTTATGTCGGCGAGCGTAACAATCGATAAAATTGAAATTGGAAATAGCGCAAACGCAAATTCCTTTATGACCTTAACCGATACCCCAATGAAATACAATTTATTGGAATTGGTAAACGGGATAACTTCAACAATGGCAACAACTGAAATTCCTGCAGGAGATTATGACCTTATGCGTTTGTATATTTCTTCCACTGAAATGAAAATGACAAATGGTGATTCATTCACTTATAATATGAATCAAGATGGCTTTTCCGGAAATGGTATGATGCAAAATGGCATGATGTTAAACAATCAAAACAGAAGTATTGACATTCAGCTGGACCATCTTTTAACAATTTCCAATGGCAGTATGAGTGAATTTCTTTTGGATATGGATGTTGATCAATCCTTTATGTTGGAAGGCGTTAATTTTGACAATAATATGATGATGAGCATGACCGGTTTTACCTTTATGCCAACGATGCGTTTTGTGGATATGTCTAATTCCGGAACCATAAACGGAACGGTGCAGGATGCCAATGAAAATTTACCGAACGCCACAATTTCTTTGATGCATAATGGAACCCTTTACACCACAACCCATTCAGATGCAAATGGAAATTATGCTTTAATAGGAATTCCAGAAGGTACCTATACCATTATGGCTGAGTTAGATGGTTATAGCATGGATCCCGATGGAAATGAAGAAAATATGGGGACTATGAGTATGATGGCAAACACTACATTAAGTGTAGATTTCAATATGATGGCTTCTAATTAATTCATCTCTTTAACTTATAGTAATAATATTTATTTTGATGAAAAAAGGTGAGGCTTTGGTCTCACCTTTTTTATTATTTCTATTCTAAAGTATGTCAAGATTTTTTAATAATTTCAGCTGTTTTTTCACCTTCTTATCAGGCTAAAATGTCCTTTATATTCTTTCATTTCATCATTAGAATCTGTCATCCACGCCAAGTACCAATAATCTGTTGAAACTGCTTTATGGGAATTATAAAATCCGTCCCAACCCTGTTGAAAAGCGCTGAAGTTTGCCATTAATTTTCCATATCGGTCAAAAATATAAATGGAAGATGCTTTAATAACAACAGGATCCACACCTAAAACATTCCAGGTGTCATTTTGACCATCGTCATTTGGCGTGAAGAAATTTGGAAACCCAAATACATAAACAGTTATTTGCACAATTCCGCAATTATTTTTATCCCGGACAAATACGATATGTGTTCCGGGTATTACTCCTGAAAAAACTGGGTCGTCCTGATAAGGTCCTGAAATATCATCCAACGCAAACTCATAATCGCCAATGCCCAAATTTTGATTGGCATTATTTATGGTGATGGAATTGTTGCCCGAATTGTCAATAATCTGGATGTCATCAGAAGAAATATCAGCAATAACAGATTCTGTGATGGTGATTTGCTTTGGTAAAGACTCACAATTAAAATTTGAGGTTGCCATTACGGTATAAACGCCGGCTTGAGAAATCTGGGCAAAGGGTTGGTCACTTATTGGAATTCCTGCTTCATCGGTCCATTCATAAGTATAAGTGCCAAGCGGATTATAGGTTGAAATAATTTTTGGCAAATCGTTTAAACAGATGATATCCGCTTCATCCAGCTCAAATTCAGGTCTTGGATTTACTGTTAATTGAATTACCGGTGCAATTCCAAAACAATTGCCGTTGATGGCGCTTTCAACACGTACCCAAATAGTTTGGCTAAATGGAACTTCACTTAAATAAGCATTTGTCTGACTAATCATATTGGTTTCTGATACGGCATCTGCCTGGTTTCTAAAATAAGAAACCCTTAAATTCGGACTCGGGAATAAGGAAATAATTTCTGAAGTGATTTGCGCCAAATTAAATTCGTGCAAACCGTCTATGGTGGCATCATCATCACAAAAAGTAATTTCACGACTGTAAGTTGGTGGAAATGAAGTGACAGAAACCGATAAATTGACCTGCACAATTCTGTAACATCCTTCGGAAGAAGTGACTCTTGCAAAAACAACGGAACTCACATTATTTGAAAAGGATGATTTATTGACTTCATTTATGCCTGAAGCAGCATCGGTTGCTGATAAATGATAGGTAATATCTAAGTTATTATCACCAATAGTCACGAAAAAATCAGCTTCAGAAAGATTAAAATTCACAATCCCATCCGGATTCCCGTCTTCATCACATTGTACCAATTCATAAGGTGTTAACAAAGCATTTGGCAACGGCTTGACTTCAATTATAAAAGAAGTATCAGCATTACAATCCACATTATTTGGATGGTTGTTTGTTACCCGCACATAAACCGTTTGATGATTGGCAACGCTATTTACAAAAGTTGTGGGATTCAAAATTTGATTGGTATATGCGGAATCCCGATAATAATTTACCTCAAAAACATACGGCGATTGTCCATTCAAAATAATCGTTTCCCTTTCGGTTAAATCAAATTCGTAAAAGCCATTTACATCATCGCCATCAGAAGCATCATCACAGTACGATAAATTGGGAATGTTTGCGGGAACGGCAGGATATGGCGTATCAAAAACCTGAATGGTAAAACTGGTAATATCAAAACAATCGGGGCTATCCTTTGCCTGAATACGCGCATAAATTCTTTCCTGGGCGTAAGGCGTAACATTGGTAAAGGGATTAGGCAATATGCCTACATTATTATTGGCATCTTCCTGTGTTGCAAAATAATTTACTACAAAAGTTAAAGCGCTCTGGGTTCCTAAAATATCAATGTCTTTTAAGGCATTTAAATCGAATTGATGCAATCCATCATTGTCAGCGTCACAATGTATAAAATTTGCAGTTGGATTTGCAACCGCTGGCGCAACAACTTCAAGGTCGAACGAAGTTAGTGCAAAACAGCCCGATCCCAATGCCGGCTCAACACGCGCCCATATTTTCCCGCTTCTTGATAAATAAGCATCCGTAGTTGCAAATAAAGCTGGTGGCGGCTCAGTTGAAGGATCGGAAATAGCAGGATTGTAGATTTCGAATTTCGCAATATCGGCATCACTCTGAATTGTATAATAGGTGACAATTAAACCTGTTTGCCCGCCAAGTATGTCATTGGTTCTGTCTTCCAAATTAAAAAGATATTTGCCGTCTGCATCCGTATCACAAAAAATTAAAGGTGCCGGTTCATAAGCTGTTGGCGTTGGCACCACAATAATTTTAAAAGAAGTGATATCATAACAGCCTGCCGAATTTTCAATTCGAGCCCAGAGGGTTCTTGTTCCACTGCTTCTGTAAGGACTTGTTTGTGGATTCGAACCAAGTTTTGCAAACTCCAAAAATTCGTGATACGTTACCGTTACTCCGGTTTGGGTGCCTTTTATTTTAGCCGACAAAGCCTCTAAATCAAAATTGAAGTTTCCGGTGCCGTCATCGCAACCATAAACATCATTGTCTAAAAGATTCGCTACTGGACTGGGAACCGTGCTAACTTCTACATCATCTGTTAGTGTCCTAAGTAAAATTCCTGTTGTACGATCTGTGATACGAACATTGACCCTATAACTTCCTGCCTGAGTCACTTGTCGCTCATAAATTGCATTCCCTAAAGGATTCCAAGGTTTCCATAAATTGGTTACATTGTTTTTTTTAAGCCATTCATAGCTGACAGTGTTTCCGTTGCCAAATGTTAATGCCGACAACCAAGGAAATACAAATTCATTATCGCATAACACAATATCGGGACCTAAATAAACTTCAATGTTACAATCTAAAACAGGGTTTGTACTCGAATATATACTGCCTGTCCATTTAATGTTAAAACCGGCATTGGCTCCAGAAAATTGATTGACCAAAATAAGATATTCATCTCCAGAGGAAACATTCATCCAAGATTCATACAATGTAGAAGCGGAAGCATTTCCAACTCCTGTAATGCCTCCAAATTCAATCTTGTTACATTTTATGGGATCTGGCAACTGCCCGCAAATTGCATTTGGGCCATAAACCGCAAAATCCCAGTCTTCGCTTGGATCCTTTGGAATAATGTCAAACCCAAACTGGCCACTTTGTGTTAATTTTATTCGAAACCAATAAGAATTACTTTCCACTGTCCCCGCGCCTGCCGCACCCAAACAACCGGAAACTGATCCCGGGAAAAAGTCATCAACTTGACCTATGCCGCTAACGGCAGCATCATTAGAAGCGTCAACACAAACCGGTAAGGCATTTCTGCAATCTGCCTGGCCGTAGAAATTAAAAAGTCCAACAACCAAAAAGAATAAAAATACGATGAAGTGCTTTTTCATAAGTTATCTTTTGGGATAGGCTAAATTTTTGCAATCAAGTCTATGCTTTATCTTTTCAAATTTAAAATTAAATTCTTAATTGCAATATTTTTAAATGACTTTTTATACCAATTTAATTATATAATGCCGTTAAGATATTTCCTAAAGTAGAATGCCGATGTAGTTTTTAAGGAGCATTTATGCGACATTCAAAAACACAATCGGTATTAATTGAGCCTAAAGTAATTATAAATAAAAAAGGTTGATTTCAACAGAAAACAACCCTTTTTAAATTTATGATTTTTTGAATTTTTTTACAAATTCGCCACCAGCCAATTTCCTACTTCACTTGTTTTATAGGCCTTGTTTTTTCCGGATAAATCTTCTGTCACAATGCCCTGCTCCAAAGATTTATTGACCACTTCCCTGATTGCTTTCGATTCTTCTATTAGTTGAAAAGTATCTTCAAACATCATGGCAGCCGATAAAACAGTGGCCAGCGGATTTGCAATGTCTTTTCCTGCAGCCTGTGGATAAGAACCGTGAATTGGTTCGTATAATGCGTTTTTTTCTCCTATGGAAGCCGATGGCATCAAGCCCATAGAGCCAGAAATTACCGAAGCTTCATCGGTTAAAATATCTCCAAACAGGTTTTCTGTGATCAACACGTCGTAAGAATTTGGCCATTGCACCAATCGCATCGCAACGGCATCAACAAACTCATAAGAAACGGTGACTTCCGGATAATCTTTTTCCATAGACTGCACGGTTTCTCGCCACAATCTTGAAGTTTCCATCACATTTGCCTTATCCACACAACATAATTTTTTGGTACGTGTCATCGCCAATTCAAAACCTTTTTTTGCCAAGCGGATGACTTCTTCCCGGGTATAAGTGCAAGTATCAAAAGCGGTTTCCCCGCCATCTTTTCTTCCTTTTTCTCCGAAATAAATACCGCCTGTTAGTTCACGCAAAAAAACCAAATCGGTACCTTCTATGCGTTCTCTTTTTAAAGGAGAATTGTCTATCAATGAAGGAAAAGTAAATGTGGGCCGGATGTTCGCGAACAATCCCAATTTTTTGCGCATTTTAAGCAAACCTTGTTCCGGACGCACTTTTGCGGATGGATCGTTGTCGTATTTCGGATGACCGATGGCGCCAAACAGCACCGCATCGGCATTTAGGCAAATTTCATGGGTTTCATCGGGATACGGATCGCCAACGGCGTCAATGGCCACCGCGCCGGTAAGGGCGGATTTCCAAATTATTTCATGGTTGAATTTAACCGCAACCGCATCACAAACTTTTACTGCTTGCGCTATTACTTCCGGCCCAATTCCGTCGCCGGCTAAAAGTGCTATTGTTAATTTCATATATAGATATTTTTTTGAAAAATTATAAATTTTGAATTATTAATGATGATCGATTCAACCCGCGTTAAGGATTGAAGCGGAAATCCTTTTTTGAGGTTTTGATCCGAAAAAAAGATTACAGCGAAAAGCCTGACCACTTTTTCAGTGGTAACGCCCAAATTTTTATTATTTTAAACATTCAACATTTTTTGAGTGGCTTTAATTGCGGACACCGTTTGGTCTGAATCGAGCCCTCTTGTAATAAACCTTTTTTCCTCATTTTCCCAGGTGATAATGGTTTCGCACAAGGCATCGGAAGTGCTTCCTGGAGGAATCCTAACGGCATAATCGACCAATTTTGGCAAAGTTTTTTTCATTTTTTTGTATATTTTGTGCAATGCATTCATAAAAGCATCAAACTGCCCGTCGCCATAAGCGTGTTCTTCATACAACTGCCCGTCCATTTTTACGGCGATTGTTGTGGAAGGTTTTAAGCCCTTGGAATGCGTTAAAACATAGGATTCAACAGTGATTTTTTCCTGATACAGATTGCTGTTGAGCACATCTGAAATGATGTAAGGCAAATCTTCTTTGGAAACCAGTTCCTTTTGGTCTCCCAGTTCTATAATGCGCTGGGTCACTTTTTTTAAATCTTCCTGGTTGAGTTCGAGCCCCAATTCTTGTAAATTCTTCTCAATATTCGCTTTTCCCGACGTTTTCCCCAAGGCATAGGAGCGTTTTCTTCCAAAGCGCTCGGGCAATAAATCATTGAAATACAAATTATTTTTATTGTCGCCATCGGCGTGAATTCCGGCAGTTTGGGTGAATACATTTTCGCCAACAATCGGCTTGTTTGCCGGAACCCTGATGCCCGAAAAAGCCTCAATCAGTTTGCTGACAGAATACAAAGACGTTTCTTTCACAGAAATTTCGACCTCGTTTTTATAGAAGTCGTTGATAACCGCAACAACGCTTGCCAAAGGCGCATTGCCTGCTCGTTCGCCCATTCCGTTCACGGTAATGTGCAATCCTTTTGCGCCGGCATCGATGGCTTCCATAACATTTGCCACGCTTAAATCGTAATCGTTGTGCGCATGAAAATCGAAATGCAACTTTGGATATTTCTCAGTTATTTTTGAAAAATACTGATAGGTTTCTTTGGGCGTTAATACGCCAAGCGTATCAGGCAACAAAATTCTGGCGATGGGCTGCGTGGCTAAAAATGCCAAATATTGAAAAACATATTCTTGTGAATTTCGCATTCCGTTGCTCCAATCTTCCAAATAAACATTGGTGGCTATTCCTTCCTTTTGCGCCAATGCAATCGTTTCTTTTATTTCCGCAAAATGTTGCTCGGGCGTTTTTTTAAGTTGGTGTGTTAAGTGATTTAGGGAACCTTTGGTGAGTAAATTTTGGACCTTTGCGCCAGCATTTTTCATCCATTCTATCGACTGGCCACTATCAACAAAAGTGAGCATTTCCACCCGATCCAGATAACCATGTTTTTTTGCCCAATCCGTGATGTTTTTTACCGCCTGAAATTCGCCTTCCGAAACTCTTGCTGAAGCAATTTCAATTCTGTCCACATGAAGTTCTTCCAGTAAAAGTTTTGCGATGGTCAACTTTTCTACTGCTGAAAAAGAAACTCCGGAGGTTTGTTCACCATCGCGAAGTGTGGTATCCATGATTTCAATTTTTCTTTTTTTCATGTCGAATCATATTTATTTTTATTGCAATTTTTCCTGCGGAAGAAAAATAACGGGAATTCACTTGGGTTATAAATTATGGATTTAAAAAGGCCTTGCTTCTGCAAATTCCTGAATTTCCGCTTTCATTTTTGTTAAATAATCTATGTCGTCATAGCCATTCAGCATATTTTCCTTTTTGTAGGAATTGATGTCAAATGATTCCTGATCACCGCTTTCCAGTAAAGTAATGCTTTGGTTTGGCAAATTCACTTCAATTTCCGTTTCGGGATTTGCTTCAATCGCCTTAAAAATTTTGTCCAAAAATTCGGCGCTTACCTGAACCGGCAATACCCCAATATTTAAACAATTTCCCCTGAAAATATCAGCAAAAAAGCTGGAAACCACGCACCTGAATCCGTAATCGTAAACTGCCCAAACGGCGTGTTCCCTTGAAGAGCCCGATCCGAAATTTTTTCCGCCCACCAATATTTTTCCTTTATAAACGGGATTGTTCAGCACAAAATCCGCTTTTGGCGTATTATCCGGATTGTATCGCCAATCCCTGAAAAGATTATCGCCGAAACCTACACGCTCCGTTGCCTTTAAAAAACGCGCCGGAATAATTTGGTCGGTATCCACATTTTCAACTGGTAAAGGCACTGCGGTGCTTTTTAATATTTCAAATTTATCGTAAGCCATTATTTAAGTTTAAAGTTTAAAGTTTAAAGTTTTTTGTTCCCTTTAAATTCCAACCTTCAATTGTTAATTATTCACTGTTAACTATTGATTAATAAAGTTCTTGGATCCGTCAAAACGCCGGTAACTGCGGTTGCTGCTGCCACTAGCGGACTTGCCAACATGGTTCTTGAACCTGGACCCTGCCGCCCTTCAAAATTTCTGTTTGAAGTGCTAACCGCCACTTTTCCTGCGGGAACTTTATCGTCGTTCATCGCCAAACAGGCTGAACAGCCAGGCTCGCGCAATTCAAATCCAGCTGCGGTGATAATGTCAAGCAAGCCTTCTTCTTTTATTTTCGCTTCCACATCGTGTGAGCCGGGAACCAGCCAAGCGGTAATATTATCCGCTTTTTTTCTCCCTTTCACAATAGAGGCAAACGCCCTAAAATCTTCAATTCTTCCGTTAGTGCAACTTCCCAAAAACACAAAATCCACTTTTTTCCCAATCATTTTGTCTCCTTCATGAAATCCCATATATTCAAGTGATTTTTTGTATGAAGCAACGCCGCCTTCAACCGATTCGGCCTTTGGAATATAGCTTGAAATGCTTGTTCCCATTCCAGGATTTGTTCCGTAAGTAATCATCGGTTCAATATCGCTGGCCAAAAAACTGATTTCCTCATCAAAAATGGCATCCTCATCGCTTTTCAGCGTTTTCCAGTAGTCCATCGCTTTGTCCCAAGCAGCACCTTTTGGGGTAAACAACCTTCCTTCCACATAACTGAAAGTCTTTTCATCGGGCGCAATAATTCCGCCGCGCGCACCCATTTCAATGCTTAAATTGCACACGGTCATTCGGCCTTCCATACTCATTTTTTTAAATACATCGCCGGCGTATTCCACAAAATAACCTGTGGCGCCCGACGCTGAAAGTTTAGAAATAAGGAACAAAGCCACATCTTTTGGCGTAACTCCAAAACCTAATTTTCCGTTTACATTTATGCGCATTTTTTTCGGCTTTGGCTGCATAATGCATTGTGAAGACAGCACCATTTCAACTTCCGAAGTTCCAATACCAAAAGCAACTGCCCCAAAAGCACCGTGGGTAGAAGTATGCGAATCCCCACAAACAATGGTCGCACCCGGAAGCGTAATTCCGTTTTCCGGTCCAACCACGTGAACAATTCCGTTTTTTTGATGGCCCAATCCCCAATGGGTAATTCCCCATTCGGCCGAATTTTCTTCCAAAGCTTTTAGCTGATTTGCAGATAACGGATCTTCAACCGGCAAGTGTTGGTTGATGGTTGGCGTATTATGGTCGGCGGTGGCGAAAGTTCTGCTAGGATACAACACCGTGTTATTTCTGCTTTTTAATCCCAAAAATGCTACCGGGCTCGTTACTTCATGAATCAAATGGCGGTCGATAAACAACACATCCGGCCCGTCGTTAATTTTTCTGATTACATGCGAATCCCAAACTTTATCAAATAATGTAGTACTCATTTTTACTATTTTTTTAGTCAATTTCTTATTTGCAGCCAATTTATGGTTGCAATAACGGGTGCAAATTTATAAAAAACAATAAAAATGTAAATTTGATTATTTACAAACTACGATACCCAAAGCGGTTTTTGAACGAATTTAAGTTTGCTTTTAAGGATTCGTGATTTAACAGAAATGCGCTGATTTTATTTTAATTTTTTTTGATGATGTTGGAAGGGAAATTGACATTTATATATGCAGTTATTTAATTGCTGATTTATTTCTGAAAAGAAACACAAATATTAGCCATAATTCAATAAAAGTTGATTTTTAATGAAATTTTAATAGCATTTGTTTCATTTTAGATTTTTAAAAACGATTTTTTTTATACATCAATGAAGCAAAAATCACGGCTCATTTTCTTAATTCTATTCCTTTTAGATGATGAAATACTACGACATCCAAAAAAGGAAGTGGGTATTTATTTACAGATTTACTTATCAATTATTATTAAAAATGGCGCAAAACAGCATCAGGTTTATTTAATAAAATATTCGTTTTTAATCAGGTTTTCAATTAAAATGCATGATATAAATTTTGCTTTCGATTGGCAGAATTCTTATCTTTAAGGTGAAATCAGCAAAAACGACATGAAATTAATTTATCAATTTTTAATTTTTCTGCTTCTTATTTCTTGTCAAGAAAAAGTGCAGCCACCTAAAGTTGTGTTGCTTCCTAAAATTGAAATTACGGAGGCCGGTAAAATTATTCCCGTTGATTCGGTTAAAATTGCCAAAATTAAAGATTCGAGTGTTATCACCTTTTATGAAGCTAACCAAAACAACACTTTTTGGTTGACCAATTTCAATCGAAAAAACATCACGGATCTTTTCAAGAATATAGAACGGGATGGTTTGTTTCCAAAGGATTTCGACCTAAAAAAAATAGAAAAATCAGAAGATAACTTTGAAAATTTAACAGATTCAAAATTGATAGATTATGATATCTTATTGACTCAAAATTTAAGCTTTTATATCAAAAAAGTTTCAAAAGGAAATTTAAATCCGAATAAACTTTACAGCAATTGGGAGCTAAATGAAAACGAGATCAACTATAAAACATTGCTGCTCAATTTTCAGAAAAAAGATTCTTTTCATTATGCAGTAAATGCGGCATCGCCAAATCACATTGTTTACAAACGATTAAAAACCGCCCTTGAAATTATAAATGACTTGCCGAAAGATCCTTTTAAAAAAATTGAGCTTAAGAATAAATTAGTTTTAAACGACACCAATCCGGCAATGGTTGAGATCAAAAATAAATTAATTTATTGGGGGGATTTAAATCCGTTGGACAGTATTACTGCCATTTATGATATAGCAACGGAATTGGCTGTCAAGAAATTTCAAATGCGCCACGGACTTGGGGTTGACGGCGTAATTGGCGGTGGCACTTTACAAGCTTTAAACTTCACCAAAGAACAACGGAAAAAACAAATTATCGCAAATATGGAACGATGGCGCTGGTTTCCAAGAAAATTTGAGCGAGAATATTTGATTATCAACATTCCCGATTATTCACTGCGCGTTGTTAAAAATGCGGATACGATAAGAACCCACAGGGTAATTATTGGCAAACCTGTGAGGAAAACGCCAGTTTTATCCTCAAAACTAACTCAGGTAATCTTCAATCCAACCTGGACAGTTCCGCCAACTATTTTAAGAAATGATGTAATCCCTGCTACTGCCAGAAACCGAAATTATTTCAGCAATAAAAACATTACCATTTACGATTCCAACAACAGAGTAGTAAGCCCTGGAAACTGGAATATTAACCGGGCGAGAAGTTATCGTTATGTACAAAGTCCGGGCGCCACAAACTCGCTTGGATTGGTGAAATTTATGTTTCCAAACCGATTTACGATATACCTTCACGACACCAATACCAGAGGTTTTTTCGAAAAGGATATTCGTGCATTAAGTTCGGGCTGCGTTCGGGTACAAAATCCGTTTGAACTTACAGCATATTTGTTGGATGACCCTGAAAAATGGAATTTGGAAAAAATTATGGAAGCCACAAACTCCGGAAAAACATCACAAGTGCCAATTAAAAAAGAAGTGTTCATTCATATTTTATACTGGACTGCCTGGAGTGAAAATGGCATCCTGCAATTTAGGGATGACCTTTACAGCTTAGATATGGATTTGTACAAAAAATTGGATTGAAAAAGAAGTAATGAGTACTTAGAGTGCCTAAATTCGCGAGTACTTAAAGTTAAAAGTAAGTTGTTTTATTAGAAAGTCAAAAAATCATCGAAGGTTATTTTACCTTATAAAAATTTTACAATTCAATTCTAAAAACACATTTAATAAATACTTATGAAGGATAATAAACATACAAGCAAGATTTGTCTTTAATGGTATCTATAACCTCTTTTGTAAGACCTTGTTTTAATGCCAAACAGCCCAAACTTCTGCCCAGTCTTCCGTTTTGTTGGGCAAATTTTTCGGAAACGTAATCGGCGCCGTGCACCACAATGGCTCTCGCCCTTGCGTTACTGTTCACCCCTTTTTCCAAACCGTCCAATCTTAAGGAATAACCGTGTTTGCCATAATAGGTTTCACCGGTTGCATAAAAACCCAGGCTGCTTTGATAAGATTCCGGTTTATCGGAAAATTTGGCCGCAAATTCATTTCCTGAATTTCTGCCGTGAGAAACCAACGACTGAAATAAAATAATGTTGTTTTTTAGGTCGATGACCCATAAACGGTTTTCTTTGGAAGATAAACTATAATCAACAAGGGTTAAAATATCTTTTTGAATTATGCCTTTATCTTTCAACAAAAAATAACCTTCCATCGCTTTGGTGAAGATTTTCTTTTGTGGAAGCATAAAGTTATTGGTAGTCAAATTGTTGTAAACAGCTTCCACTTTAGCGCCAATACTGTTATTGACAATGGTTTCAGTTAATTTTGTGTTTTCAGGTTTATGCGAAAATTCGGAGTTAATTGTAAAGGAAAAAAATCCGATTAACAATAGGGATATTGTTTTATAAATCATTGTAAATCATTAGGTTTAATGTCAAACTTTAAGAGGGCGCAATTTAGAACTTTAATATTGAGCTGCCAATTTATCCCATAAATTTAAAAAAAGTTTAACAATTTATGTTTTTAAAAATACTTAAATAATACTTAGAAATGGACGGTTATGAGACTTAAAAACATAAATAAACACCTTTTATTGTATTAATTTGAATGAATTTTATAATGCATATTATCTTCTTATTTCTTTCAATTATTCCAAAACAATTTTATCGATAACCAGTTCAAAATTTTCATTCACTTTGTTTGCAATCATAAATCCTAATTCTTCCAATTCATCCGCAGGAAAATTAGGCATATTTAATTTTCTTCCTCTAAAAGTTGGTTCAAGCGCAGAAAGTTTTAATTCAATATTTTGCCATTGCCCGGTTGTTTCAAAATAGGAAGTGTAGGCCTGCTGATCTTCTTTATTGGTCTTTGCCCTGAATTGATAGCGCTTGCCATCTCCTTTCAAATGTATTATTGCTTTTTTGTAATCAGAGATTTTCTTTTGATGAAAACGATGTCTTAAAGAAGCAAAACCACCGTTATTTTCCAAGGAAACTTTTCCTTTAAAAACGCCATAGCCTTCGTCATTTAGATAAAATTTACTACTGGATTGGCCGCCCATAACCGCATCGTTCACAATTTTCCAATTGGAAATATCACTTTCTTTGTTAAAATCAAAAATTACCATACTGCTGTTTATTACTAATGAAACCATCATTATTAAATGTGTCAAAACCATTGTTGTTAAAATTCATTTGAATATTTAATTGTTCAGATAAACATAGGCATTTAAGGAGCTAGCCACAATAAGCCAAATAAAATATGGTACAATAAACCAAGTTTTTTGTTTCATAAAATATCTGAACTTCAGTAAAAAATAACCCACCAAAATAGTCAATAACACAATGACCAACAATCCCAATAAAACCAAATGCTGGTTAAAAAAAATATAATTCCATGAAGTATTTAGAACGAATTGCACAAAAAACAACAGCCAAATATTAACGTTGGATTTTAACTGAATTAAATAAGCCATATAAATCGAAAAAGCAATCATAATGATGGTCCAGGCCACGCCAAAAAACCAGCCCGGCGGTGTCCATGGCGCTTTATTGAGTTCCATATACCAAATTTCTTGCGGCCCGTTGTTCATTAACAAACCACCAATTCCCAAAGCGCCAAAATTTAGCACTAAAAAAACCAAGAACCAAAGCGCTTTTTTCATCTGTTTAAATTTTATTTTTTTTATTGGTACAGATGCAGTTCGCTATTAATAATTTCTGTGTGTATCAAAATTTGTCATGCTCGTTTCATCTGTTTAATTTTTATTTTTTAGCTGTACAGCTGCTGTTCGCTCTTAATCATTCCTTTGATTATCAAAATTTGTTATGCTCGTTTCATTAAAGTTGTTTTGTGATTTTTGAACTCATAGGGTTTGTTATGGAAAAATAATAATTGATTAAATTTCCTTGCTCATCAATTAAATATTTTTGGAAATTC
>JAVVEF010000010.1:0-39675 GCA_032251275.1 Lutibacter sp. | reverse complement strand
AAAAGAATAGAGCTAAAAACCTTTTTAGAACGGACAGGTAGCGACCTATTAATAATTTAAATTTTCAATCGACAAACCGTAATTCCTAAATCGTAATTCGAAAATTATTTATTCACACGTTTTCCGTTTTGTTTTACGAAAGCATCCCAACCCGTGTAATTTTTATCTGAAGTAATTTTTCCGAAATTGTAAAAATGACAAACCGCAGCGGCCAATCCGTCTGTGGAATCCAGATTTGCTGGTAATTCTTTTATCTTAAGCAAACTTTGTAGCATTTTTGCCACTTGCTCTTTACTTGCATTTCCGTTGCCGGTAATGGCCATTTTTATTTTTTTAGGCGAATATTCCGTAATAGGAATTTCTCTCGACAAACCTGCCGCCATTGCAACGCCTTGGGCGCGTCCCAATTTTAGCATAGACTGTACATTTTTCCCAAAAAAAGGCGCTTCTATCGCAATTTCATCGGGATGATACGTGTCAATCAGTTGAATGGTGTGTTCAAAAATTAGTTTTAGCTTTAAATAATGATCATCATATTTTTTGAGCATTAATTCATCCATCCGAATTAATTCCATATTTTTATTGATAATTTTTATCAACCCAAAACCCATAATGGTGGTTCCCGGGTCAATTCCCAATATGATTTTTTCTGTGCTCAATTAGTTGTTTATTTGTAAAACCAAATGTACAATATCTTGCACAAATACAAACGCTTCATTTTTTTACTGCTAAAATTAGCGATAGTTCTTGCTGCGTTTTATTTTATATTTCAGCAGTTGGCCAACAATGAACTTTTGTCATTTACGCAACTGAAACTACAATTTTCTGTGCTTTTTTCAAAAAACGTATGGTTGCTATTGCTGTTGCTTTTATTTACCGATGCTAATTGGCTATTGGAAATATTTAAATGGAAAACATTGGTTTCCAACGAAAAAAAAATAACGTTTTTTAAAGCTTATGAACAGTGTTTTGCCTCCTTAACCGCCTCTTTGATAACGCCAAACAGAATTGGGGAATATGGCGCTAAAGCCTTATATTTTGAAAAGAAATTGAGAAAAAAAATCATGGTTTTAAACCTAATCGGAAATTTAAGTCAGTTAGCCGTTACCATGTTTTTCGGAATTTTTGGGATACTCTTTTTGAGTTTTTATTTTGAAGTTGACATGTTCTCATTTAACTTACTCAGATTCTTTCTTATTTTAAGTGTTTTGTTATTACTTTATTTGATTGGAAAAAATTTCGGAATCACAAAAAAATTGACAGCATTAATTCGCAAAATTATCAATTATTCAAAAAAATTACCCCTAAAAATTAAAGTAAAAACATTGGCTTATTCTTTGTTTCGCTATCTGGCTTTTTCACATCAGTTTTACTTTTTACTAAGACTTTTTAATATTGAAGCAAATTATTTTACGCTGATGAGCCTAATATTTAGCACCTATTTCATCGCTTCCGTTATTCCGGGTCTGACTATTTTCGATTGGGTGATTAAAGGATCTGTTGCGGTTTTTATTTTTGGTTTTATTGATGCAAATCCATTAACAATTGTAACCATTACCACTTTTATGTGGTTATTAAATTTCGCAGTTCCGGCATTATTAGGAAGTATATTTGTGTTGAACTTTAAAATGGTCGCCGACAAATGATTTATATTTCAATGCTAATTTCGATCATTTATTTATCGCTAATTATGGCTTTCATTCTTGGCATGACTAAAAGCAAGGTTGTGAAAAACAAAAATTTCTTTCCTAAAAACAGGTTTTCAATAGTGATTCCATTCAGAGATGAAGCGCACAATTTACCAAATTTATTAAACTCAGTTTCAGTACTGAATTATCCTTCTGAATTATATGAAATTTTGCTGGTAAACGATGATTCCCAAGATAATTTTAATCAAATTATTGAGGAATTCAATAAGCAAAATCCAAAATTAAACTTGCATCTGATACAAAATATAAGAAAAACGCAATCGCCAAAAAAAGATGCCATCAACACAGCTATAAATTTGTCAAATTTTGAATGGATTGTCACCACGGATGCCGATTGTTTGGTTCCAAAATTGTGGCTGCAATTGTTTGATCAATTTATTGAAGAAGAGAAACCAGTTTTTATAAGCGCCTCCGTAAAGTTCATCACACAAAATTCCTTTTTGTTTCATTTTCAAAATCTGAATTTTACAAGTTTGATGGGGAGTACCATTGGCGGATTTGGAATTGGCAATCCATTTATGTGCAACGGCGCCAATTTATGTTATCACAAAAAAACTTTTCTTGAACTGAACGGTTTTGAAGGAAACGACAATATTGCCAGTGGCGATGATATTTTTCTGATGGAAAAAATGATGAAAGCCTACCCGAAAAAAGTGAAATTCTTAAAATCGGATGAAAATATGGTGGAAACTAATGCAGAAAACACTTGGAAATTGTTTATAAATCAGCAAATACGCTGGGCTTCCAAATCGGTTTCTTACACCAATTTTTTTGCAAAATATGTCGGAATTGTGGTGTTTTTAGAAAATTTGACTGTGCTGGTTTTAGGAATTTTAGCAATTTTATTTCCTAAATTTTGGTTTTATTTTATGCTAATTTTTACTTTAAAAATCATTGTTGATTTTATGCTGATTGCCCAGTCTTCTATTTTTTTGAAAAACACAAAATCATTAAAATATTACTTGCCGGTGAGTTTATTATATCCCTTATTCATTGTTTTTATTGGATATTTATCAACCTTTAAAAACCACGAATGGAAAGGCCGAAGTTTTAAAAAATAAAAATTTAGACCTTAGGAAAGTAATTACATTCTATGATTTCACGCCAAAAAACGCATTCACGAGGCTTTCAAGATTCATCCATAAATAGACAATCACCAGCAATAAAATTGCCAAAACAATACCTCTTTTGTAGTTCGGTTTTTTTCTTTTTTTAAATCTGTGTTCCATTTTTTTTAGAATTTCTAATTTAGAAAAGAGAGCATAGAATAGAGAACAAAGACTATAAATTTCAACTTTCCAATCTTTAACTTTTAATATTTTATATCTAACTTTTTTTTCCTCTCAGCATTTCTCTTTTTCCCGGTGGTCCAGGTAATTTTTCGACTAAAAACCCAACTGCAAGCATCGCTCTTCTCACACTACCTTTTGCACTATAAGTAACCAAAACACCATCTGGTTTTAAGGCATTATACATTTTTTCAAATATTTCTTCTGTCCACAACTCCGGTTGAACCCTTGCGCCAAAAGCATCAAAATAAATTAGGTCGAACTTGTTTTCATCGTTTATTTTATTAAAAAACTTTTTGCGCTTTGTGAGAAAAAATTCGGGTGAAATTCCCCCTTTAATTTCCCAATCCTGCGTGTGCATTTGGTTAAAAATATTTGAAAACTCAATAGCCTCCAATTGAGCAACATAATTCATTTTTTCAACCTCCTCCGCTACTAACGGATACGCTTCAACGCCTACATAATCAACAGCCAAATTCATTTTTTGCGCTTCCAAAAAAGTAATGAAACAGTTAAGTCCGGTTCCAAAACCTATTTCCAGAATGCTTATTTTCCGATTGGCAAAAAGCGACAATCCATTATTAATAAAAACGTGTTTCGCCTCTTGGATTGCACCGTGTTTGGAATGGTATTGTTCGTCCCATTCCGTAATATGAATGGTTGTTGAACCATCAGCAGTTATCATTATTTTTCTTTCCAATATTTTTTAAATTAAAGATTTTTCATTCAGAAAATTGGCTGTAAAAGCTTGTATTTCAGTAAAGTTACATCATTTCAGTTTGCTACATTTTTATAGTTAAATAACACAAACAAGCGAATTAATGTCAAAAATGCAATTTTATTTTATTCATATTGCCCATATTAATATTTTTACCCAAATATATTAAAAATAAGGCAGTAACCTTCGGGAAAATTAAAACCGTGAATTAAAAAATTATAGTAAATTTGCGTAAACAATAAAGATTAACTATGGATTTACATATAGAAAAAACTACAAAATCGAAAATTTCTGAAGTTGATTTTAACAATTTAACATTTGGAAAAATTTTTACCGACCACATGTTTGAATGTGATTATGAAAATGGCATCTGGCAAACGCCTCAAATTGTGCCTTATCATCCTTTAACGTTAGACCCTTCTGCTAAAGTTTTTCATTATGGTCAAGCTGTTTTTGAAGGCATGAAGGCTTATAAAGATGACAATGGTGATATTTGGTTATTTAGGCCAGACCAAAATCAGGAAAGAATCAACAAATCGGCGGAACGTTTGGATATGCCGGCTTTTCCTAAAGATTTATTTTTTGAAGGTTTGAATGAATTGTTGAAATTGGACAAAGATTGGGTAAAAAAAGGCGGAGATAACGCACTTTATATTCGGCCATTCGTCATCGCCACGGAACATGGCGTGTCCGCATCGTCCTCAAACAAATATAAATTTATGATTATTTGTTCTCCTGTTCAATCCTATTATTCGGGGGGAGTAAAAGTGGTTTTTGCCGATAAATATAGCAGATCTGCAAATGGCGGCGTTGGCGCAGCAAAAGCTGCCGGTAACTATGCCGGATCATTTTACCCAACCAAATTGGCAAATCAGCAAGGTTTTCAACAGGTTGTTTGGACAGATTCATGCACGCATGAATTGTTGGAAGAAGCCGGCGTAATGAACGTCTTTTTTAGGGTAAACGATACTTTATTAACCGCACCGGTAAGCGATCGTATTTTGGATGGCGTAACGCGAAAAAGCATTATTCAATTTTGTGAAGGCCAAGGAATTAAAGTTGAGGTTCGGCCTGTAAGAGTTACCGAAATTGTGGAAGCTGCCCGTAAAGGTGAATTGTTGGAAATGTTTGGTGCAGGAACAGCCGCTGTTGTAAGTGTTATCAATGCTTTTTCGAACAAAGGAGAAAACTTTGAATTACCAAAAGTTGAAAACAGTTATGCGGCATCCATAAAAAAAGGAATTACAGATATCCAACGCAAAAAAGCGGAAGATAAATTTGGATGGACTTATAAGGTAAAATAAATCCGATTAGGATAACTTTGCCAAAAAGTATACTTTTATTGCATGGAAATCACCAAACAATCGGATTTTACATCCGATTGTTTGGCATATTATTTGGTCTTAATCCCTCAAAAAAATAAATTATGACTACGTTAGAACAGGCTAAAAATGAGCTTCAGGAAAAAGGGTTTTTAGACATTAAAACCCCAAGTATTGATTACGTTCAAGAAATAAACCGACTTAGAAAAGAAAAAAATGCCGTTATTTTGGCGCATTATTACCAGGAAGACGCCATTCAGGATATTGCGGATTTTGTGGGTGACAGTTTGGCGTTGGCGCAACAAGCCGCTAAAACAGATGCCGATATTATTGTTTTTGCCGGCGTGCATTTTATGGCAGAGACCGCGAAAATTTTAAATCCATCCAAAAAAGTTTTATTGCCCGATTTAAAAGCTGGCTGCTCGTTGGCAGATTCTTGTCCGCCCGCCGATTTCGCCGCTTTCAAAAAACAACATCCAAATCATTTGGTGGTTTCTTACGTAAACACTTCGGCAGAAATAAAATCGATGACCGATATTGTCTGCACTTCCTCAAACGCCGAAAAAATCATCAATTCCATACCAAAAGACCAACCAATTATTTTTGCGCCGGATCGTAATTTAGGTGCTTGGCTGATAAAAAAAACAGGCCGGAATATGGTGCTTTGGGATGGCGCTTGCATGGTTCACGAAGCTTTTTCAATAGACAAAATATTGAAATTATATGCTGAAAATCCGGATGCAGAAATTATTGCACATCCTGAATCCAAAGAACATTTACTAAAAGTTGCCAAATATGTTGGCTCCACTTCGGGATTGTTGAATTATGTAAAAACAAGCAATGCGAAAAAATTTATTGTGGCAACTGAAGTTGGTATTTTACATAAAATGCGCGAAATAGCACCCGATAAAACTTTAATTCCTGCGCCGGTTGAAGATGACAATTGTAATTGCAGTGAATGTTTTTATATGAAAATGAATACGATGCAAAAATTGTATTTGTGTTTAAAATATGAATTGCCTGAGGTTACAGTTGAAGAAGAATTAAGAAAAAAAGCATTGATTTCCATTGAACGCATGCTTG
This sequence comes from Lutibacter sp., assembly GCA_032251275.1. GTDB lineage: Bacteria > Bacteroidota > Bacteroidia > Flavobacteriales > Flavobacteriaceae > Lutibacter. Next base: position 33,554 of record JAVVEF010000010.1, on the reverse strand, counting down.
AACTTTCTAAATAACAAACAGATCAAATGAATGCTGAAAAAAAATCATACAACTCCGATTTTCTAATCATAGGTTCGGGAATCGCCGGGTTGAGTTTTGCTTTAAAAGTGGCAAATCACTTTAAAGAGGCCTCCGTCACCATCATCACAAAAAGTGAAAAAAGCGAAAGCAACACCAAATATGCCCAAGGAGGAATTGCCACCGTTTGGAATGAAACTGTCGATTCATTTGAACAGCATATAGAAGACACCTTAATTGCCGGAGACGGATTGTGCGATGAAGATGTGGTTAAAATGGTAGTTGAAGACGCTCCTGCCCGACTTAAGGAATTGATGGAATGGGGCGCCATTTTTGATAAAACATCAAAAGGGAATTTTTCTTTGGGAAGAGAAGGCGGACATTCGCAAGACCGGATTTTACATCATGAAGACCTGACCGGTGCCGAAATTGAAAGAGCACTTATTTCACAAGTTGATAAAACTAAAAATATTGAATTTTTAACGCACCATTTCGCCATCGATTTGATTACAGAACATCAGGTTAAAAAAAGACAAACCTCTGTTTCAGAAAAAATTACCTGTTTTGGTGCCTATGTGTTGGATGAGAAAAATAATACGGTAAAAACATTTGGAGCCAAAGTGACCATGTTGGCTTCGGGCGGAAACGGACAAGTATATTTAACCACCACAAATCCGGTGGTTGCCACTGGCGACGGAATTGCGATGGCTTACAGGGCGATGGCAGAAGTTTCCGAAGTTGAGTTTATACAGTTTCACCCGACTGCTTTATACAATCCGGGCGAATACCCGGCTTTTTTAATTTCAGAAGCTGTGCGCGGCGCCGGTGGGATTTTAAGGGATTATTACGGCAACCGATTTATGCATAAGTATGATGAACGCGAAGAATTGGCATCGCGGGATATTGTAGCAAGAGCCATTGACCACGAACTTAAAATAAGCGGAATGCCCAATGTTTATTTGGATTGTACGCATTTGGAATACGAAACCTTTAAAAAACACTTTCCTAATATTACCGAAAAATGTTTGACTTTGGGCATTGATGTTCGGAAGGATTTTATTCCGGTATCACCCGCAGCACATTATATTTGCGGAGGGGTAAATGTGAATAAAAAAGGAAAAACATCTATTAAAAATTTATATGGCGCCGGCGAAGCTACCCGAACCGGACTTCATGGCGCAAACAGGCTGGCTTCAAATTCTTTGCTGGAAGGCATTGTTTTTGCCCATAAGGCTTTTGAAAATTTAACCCAGAGATTTGATAAAATTAAAGCACCTAAAAATATTCCGGATTGGAATGACAGCGGCGTGGTAAAAAACATGGAAAAAATATTAATTACGCACGACAGAAATGAAGTGAAAACCATTATGAGCAATTATGTTGGCATTGTTCGCTCTAATGAAAGGTTGTTGCGTGCAGAAAGAAAACTTCATGTGTTGTTTGAAGACAATAAACGACTTTACGACCATTCTGAACTTTCGGTGGATTTGTGTGAACTCAGAAACTTAATCACCACCGCATTTTTAATAACGCGATTTTCTAAGGCAAGAAAAGAAAACAGGGGCGGATTTTACAATGTTGATTTAATAAAAAAATCAGTATAATCTAAATTAAAAAAGTTACTTGAGTAAATAATTACAATTCTTCAATAATCTCGGCAATATTCGGTTTAAAATAATTCGAGCCTTTCAACACTTTTCCGTCTTCTCTATAAATTGGCTTGCCGTCTTCGCCCAATTTGCTCATATTGCTGCGCTGAATTTCATTAAAAACTTCTTCAATTTTATATTGCATGCCGTGCTCCAGAATAGTACCGCATAAAATATACAGCATATCGCCTAAAGCGTCGGCCACTTCAACCAAATCGTTATTTTTTGCGGCTTCCAAATATTCTTCATTTTCCTCAGCCATTAAATCGAAACGCAATTTTAATTTATCTTGATGCAATTTCGCAATTGGCTTGTGTTCAATTCCTAATCCGAAGGATTCGTGAAATTCCTGAACAGCTTTCAGTTTATTGATCATTTCAGTAATTATATTGGTTTATATTTTAGGTAAACTTAAACAACAATGAAGACGGCAAAATTTTAAGCACCATTGCCACCAATCTCCAACGTTTTGTTATATATACTTTTTTTCTTTTTTGTTGAATCGCGTCATAAATTTGTTTGGTGGCCTTTTCTATGGAAGCCATCCAAAATGTTTTGCCTATGGCCATTGAAGTATCCACAAATCCAGGCTGAATATCAGTCACGTAAATTTTTGCTTTACTTCTTTTTCCTTTCATCCAAAGCGACTCCAAATAATTTGCCTGAAATGCTTTTGAAGCAAAATATGCGGGAACATGACGATTTCCGCGGATGGAAGCGATGGAAGAAATTCCCACCAAATGCCCGTAACCTTGTTTTCTGAATAAATTGTAGGCGAGTCCGTAAATTTTAACTGCGGAAATTACATTGGTTTGCAAAGTTGGCAATTCCTTTTCCCAAGCCAACTCATAATTTGGATCGCCAACGCCCGAACTGTAAACAATTAAATCGATAGTTTTTAATTCATTTTGTAAGTCGGAAAATAGCGTTTCACAAGAATTTAAATCGGTTACATCTTGCACTTTAACCACAAATTTCTCCGGATTTGTTGCTTTAATTTCCTGCAATAAATTTTCTCTTCTGCCCGTAATTACAACTTTGTCGTAATCCGCCGACAATAATTTAGCGAGTTCTTTTCCAATGCCGGAAGTTGCTCCAATAATTAATGCGTTTTTCATCTTTTTGATTTTATGCTAATTTGCAAACCGAAATTTACGTATTTTTGGAGTTCAATATACATTAAATTATGTTTAGTAAGGGACAATTAATTTTTGCGGCATTTTTTGTAATCGCTTTTATCATTGCGATGGTATGGAGTTACAAAAAGGACATTAAAATTCATAAAAAGTATTATAAAAACGCATTTCTTGTGCTTATTTCGGTTATTTTAATCATTATGATTTTCACCTTGATCACCTTCTCTTTGCATTAAAAAAATCCGCTTCAATAAATTGAAACGGACTTTTACAAAAATTCTTTAACTTATTAATTTACGTTTGGCAAAGTGCTGTATCTTTTTGCATAATCCAGCATTTGCTCAGCAAAACTGGTAGGTTGCGCTATTTTTACATCAATAATATTTCCATCAGCATCTAATTCTGCCGTCAACACCGGATTCACAAAGCCGCTGTATGGCGCCGATTTAAACTTGCTGTTGCGATGCAACACTTCTTCATGAATGGCCTGATCAACTTTTACGCCATAAGTGTCTACCAAAGCTTTACCGGCTTTAAAATCTCCTTCCGATTTAATGCGTTGTATTTCGCTTAACAATTCACCAAACAACACTCTTAATTTTGTGTAATCACGAACCACAAAATACGTTTTATCTTCTTTTGTCACTTTTTCGATGACATTGTCTTTTTTGCCTTTTTCAAAAGCCCAGGCAGCCACCAATTGTCGGTTTCTCATATGCGCTTCTTCAATGTCATCACCCAAGTTTAAACGAATCAATTGCGTCATTAAACCATTTCGGATATAATTGTCGAATGCTGCTTTCCCAATTCCTTGCGCATCTGGAGAAATATTCATTTCAACCAATTTTGCATCAGGTAAATAATACAATCCAACCAAATCTGCACGTGCTTCTTCCAATGTTGAAGCATAATTTTTTAAGGTTTCTTTTGGTTGCCCAATGCCTTCATTTATTTGTCCGCTCGCGTGGCCAATAACTTCGTGCAAAGCGGTATGCAATTTGTCGGCCACTTGCCCGTATTTTATTTCAGCTTCAACTTCAGCCTCATCAAAAGCAAATTCTTTCAATCTGTCGGTTCCTCCGGCCATATTGTAGGCTTCAATAATATTTCCAAGAGAAACAGATTTTGAGCCGTGTTGTTCACGAATCCAGTTGTTGTTTGGCAAGTTGATGCCAATGGGCGTTGAAGGCGATGAATCTCCGGCCTCTGAAGCCACATTCACTGTTTTATAAGAAACACCCACCACATTTTTCTTTTTATGGGAAGCCTGTAATGTTGAATTGTCTTCAAACCACTGGGCATTTTCAGCCAAAACAGCCATTTTTTTAGACATATCAAAATCTTTTATCTGAACAATTGACTCAAAAGAACCTCTGTGCGCAATTGGATCGTTATAAACCTCCACAAATCCGTTGATATAATCGATATCTCCTTCGGTGCTGGTCGCCCAAACAACATTGTAAGCGTCCCAGGTTTTTAAATCGCCCGTTTTGTAATAGGCAATCAGTAATTTTAAGGCTTCTGCTTGCTTTGGGTTTTCAGCAACTTCTACCGCTTTTTCTAACCAGCTTACCATTTTTTCAATGGATGCGCTATACATACCGCCAACTTTCCAAACTTTTTCTTCCAGAGAGCCATCTGCGTTTTTAACCAATTTCGAATTCAAACCGAACTCGATAGGCATTTTGTCGTTTTTATTGATTTTCAACGCATAAAATGTTTCTGCATCTTTTGCCGTAACATTTGGTGCATAAAAATTTGTGGCAGAACCTTCTAACAATCCTTTAGTTTCATCAAGATTTACTTTTTTGGCATCTTTATCGTTAAAAATAACTTCGTAAGCTTCGCCTATAAGATTGGTGTTGGTTTCTTTTAACAAAGAATCAAAATAGGCGTTTGAAAATTCAGGTTTAAATTTATCATTTGAATAATGATGGTGAATACCGTTAGAAAACCAAATTCTTTTTAAATAAGTTTCAAAATTTTTCCAATCCGCCGTTGTTTTATCACCAGCATAATTTTGGTAGATATTTTCTAAAGCACGTTTTATGGTTAAATTATGGCGATAGTTTTGGTCGTAAATAATATCACGTCCTTCCATACCGGCCTGTGATAAATAATACACCAATTTTTTTTGGTTTAAAGTAAGGTCTTCAAAACCCGGAATTTGATAGCGCAGTATTTTTACGTCGCCAAATTGTTCAACTTCATAATTAAATTCGGCTGCAACTTCTGTTTTCGGAGTTTCTTCTTTCTTTTGATCTACACAAGAAAATAAAAATGATGCCATTAACAGCATCGGTAAAAAATATTTAATTTTCATTTGATGGATAATTTAAAATTTATGGACAAATTTACTGTTTTATAACAGAATAAATCGCTAAATTTATGATTAGTAATTCTAAATTTACTCTTTTGAAATATCTAAAATACTTCGTTTTTTTGCTTTTGGCATCAGTAATTGCAGTAGCCATTTACGGCGCTTTACTTGACAGCGATTATGACATTCAACGTTCCAGGATTATAAAAGCCCCTGCGGAAGTGATTTTTGACAATGTCAATGATTATAAAACTTGGGAAAACTGGAACCCATGGCTTGAAAAAGACGCAACGATGGTAACTTCATTTAAAGACACAACTTCTAGAGTTGGGGCACCTTATAGCTGGAAAGGTAAAGATGGCAGCGGATCCATAACAACCATTTCAGCAACACCAAATAAAGAAATTATACAGCAAATTGATTTTGGCAAAGGACATATTGCTGAAGTTTACTGGAATTTTACGGAAGTTGATGAAGGTACCGAAGTTACTTGGGGGATGCGTGGCGAAATTTCATTTGGCGAAAAATTTTACTGGTTGCTTAAAGGAGGCATCGAAAAAAATATGATTCCGGATTATGACAGAGGATTGGAATTGCTGGAACAATACATTTTAAAAGAAATGGAAAAACATTTTTTTGAAACAGTAGGCACAGTTGATTATGGCGGCGGCTATTACTTATACCAAACTGTTTCCTGCAAAATTCAGGAAGTTGAAGAAAAAATTAATGAAATGTTCCCTGCTATTGTTGACTATATGGCCAAAAATAATATTGAAGCCGCAGGAAAACCATTTACGCTCAACCATAAATGGGATGAAGAAAATAATACAGCTATGTTTTCTGCCTGTATTCCGGTAAAAGAAAGGGTTATAACCACGGGAGATATTTTAACAGGTTATCTTGAGCCTCAAAAAACTTTTAAAACTATTTTTAAGGGCGATTATAAATTTGCCAATGAAGCGTGGGAAACAGCTTATAACCAACTCATTGCGCAAGGTTTTACTGAAATACCAGGCGCAGAACCTTTTGAATTTTATATAGTTGGCCCAAATGACAGCAAAAACCCCGCTAAGTGGGTAACAGAAATTTATATACCTATAAAATAATGCTGAAAGCTCAAAGCTTAAAGCTGAAAGTTTCGCTCCGCAAAGTCTGTGACTTTGATGTTGTGATTTTCAGTCTCCGACTGCCTGAATTAAGCTGAAAGGTGAAAGTATTTTTTTAAGGAAAAAAAATCGTAAATCAAAAATCGTAAATTCTATCTACATTTCTTGGTATCTAAAACAATCGGTTAGGTGGTCATTGATTATTCCTGTGGCTTGCATATGCGCGTAAATTACGGTTGAACCCACAAATTTGAATCCGCGTTTTTTTAAATCTTTTGAAACTGTATCTGACAATTCGGTTGTTGCTGGAAGTTCACTCAGGGTTTTCCATTTATTTTTGATGGGTTTTCCCTTTGTAAAGCCCCAAATATAGTTTGAAAACGAACCAAATTCTTTTTGGATTTCCATAAAAGCGACGGCGTTAGAAATGGTGGCTCTTATTTTCAGTTTGTTTCTTATGATTCCGGCATCTAGCAACAATTCTTCATATTTGGCTTCAGAATAGTTGGCGATTTTTTTATAGTCAAAATTGTCAAAAGCAATTCTGAAATTTTCCCTTTTCCGAAGAATGGTAATCCAGCTTAATCCTGCCTGAAAAGTTTCCAAAATCAAAAATTCAAATAATTTATCGTCGTCATATAGGGGAATTCCCCACTCCGTATCGTGATAAGCCATATAAAGCGGATCGTTTTTACACCAGCCGCAACGTGTTTTTTCCATTTTAATTCGATTTAAAGAAATCGCTAAATTAGAAATTTTTACAGCAAAATAGAAATTCTTTTTGTAACTTTAATTGAATTAAAACCAATTGATTATGAAAACACTTTTTTATTATGCAGCCATTGGTCTATTTCTCACCGCATGTTCCTCAACAACAAAAACTGCATCAAAAGAGAGCAATCTTGAACAAGAAGTTGTGAGAATCGCCAATGATAGTTTGGAATATGAAATCATTATAATGGATATTGGTTTTGAAACTTATTTGAACACTATCGCCAAACCGATGAATTATTATTCACAGGAATTTTATGAAACCAAAAACAAATTTTATGTTACGGAGTGGAATATTAGAGCCCAAAATCCTCTAAGATATCGAAGCGATATTTATGAAAACCGAATAGATTACGATTTCAATGTTGATTATGGTTTAGAAGTTAATTATAAGCTTTACAATTATTTTAAATTTGTGGAGCACAAATACAGCCAGCGATTTTTTTAGCGCTTTAGTTCTTAGGTTTCAACTGCATTCGTAAAATCAAATACCCTAAAGTTCCTGCAACAAGAGAACCTAAAATAACGCCCATTTTTGCAGCGGCAATAAACGCCTCATCTACATAAGCCAAATTGGTTATAAACAAAGACATCGTAAATCCAAGTCCGCCCAAAATACTCACGCCCAATAATTGATTAAATTTGACACCTTTTGGCAAATCGGCAAACTTCAATTTAATGGCTATATAGGAGAGCAGCATAATACCGATTGTATTTCCAAAAACCAATGCCATAGCAATACTTAAAATGATATGGCTTGTGTTTTCCAATCCGCTAAAACTTAACACCACACCTGCATTTGCCAATGCAAAAATTGGCATAATCACATAAGAAACCCAACCATGAAGTCCGTGCTCCAAATGTTGTAATGGAGCTTGCACCTGATTGCTGATGGTTTCAATCTCATCAACAATCTCAAGCTGCTTTTTGTTAAGCAATTGAGGATTTTTGAATTTACAAGCTTTAAATATATCAAGTTGGGTTGTTAATTCTTTCTGGTATTCACTTAAATTAATTTCTCGGTACATTGGTATGGTAAACGCCAACAATATTCCTGCAATTGTTGGGTGTACTCCAGATTTTAAAAATAGTACCCAAACCACAAATCCCAAGATGAAAAAGAAATATTTAGAGTATAGACGCTTATAACTTAACAGGCCGAGAACCCCAACAATTAGTAAGGCGTAAGTAATTAAATCCCATTGAATATTGGCACTGTAAAAAATAGCGATTACCAAAACGGCGCCAATATCATCAACAATGGCAAAGGCGGTTAAAAATATTTTTAATCCCAACGGCACCCTATTTCCCAATAATTTTAAAATCCCCAGGGTAAAAGCAATATCTGTTGCCATTGGAATTCCCCAACCTTCAGCACCAACTTTTCCCTGATTGAAGAAGAAAAATATCATCACAGGAAAAGCCATACCGCCAATTGCGGCAAAAATAGGCAACGACGCTTTCCTTAAAGTTGTTAATTCACCCGCCAAAACTTCGCGTTTAACTTCGAGACCAATCACGAAAAAAAAGATGGCCATTAAGCCGTCATTAATCCATAAAATCAACGATTTTTCCAAATGAAAATCCGTGTTGGCAAATCCAACTGTGAATTTATAATGCCATAACTCCGTATATGTATGTCCGTAAGGCGAGTTCGCCCAAATTACGGCCAAAATAGAAAATGCAAACAGCAACAAACTCGCGGTTGTTTCTAAATGCATAAATTGGTTTAAGGAACCGCTAACTGCTTTTATTTTTTTCTTCATAATTAAGTGGGCAAGATAGCCACTTTTAAAATAAAAAAAAAGCCTTCTGAATAGAAGGCTTTAATATTAATATAGATTTTACTTATGCTTAAAGTTGCGGACCTGCAACCACCAAAGCTTTTCCTTCTACGGTATTTGTGTATTGTTCAAAGTTTTTAATATACAATCCAGCCAATTTGATCGCTTTTTCTTCCCATTCAACAACATTGTCATAGGTAGTTCTTGGGTCTAAAATATTACTTACTTTCTCTAAAGATTTAGGCGCTTTTAAATTTAAAAAAGGAATATGAACTGTTTCGGCTTTGTCAATTGACCCATCAAGAATGGCATCGATAATGGCACGTGTGTCTTTCAACGATATTCTTTTTCCTGTTCCGTTCCATCCTGTATTCACAAGGTACGCTTTGGCATTGTGTTCTTTCATTTTTGAAACCAATGTTTTAGAATACATTGTTGGGTGCAATGTTAAAAACGCTTCACCAAAAGCAGGAGAAAAAGATGGTTGAGGCTCTGTAATTCCTCTTTCTGTACCCGCCAATTTGGAAGTAAACCCACATAAAAAGTGGTATTGCGCCTGGGCATCATCCAATATAGACACTGGAGGCAAAACACCAAAAGCATCGGCCGAAAGATAAATTATTTTACTTGCATGGCCGGCTTTAGACGGCAAAACAATTTTGTTTATGTGATAAATTGGATAAGAAACCCTTGAATTTTCGGTAATTGTGTGGTCATAAAAATCTACTTCACCATATTCGTTAACGGCTACATTTTCCAATAAAGCGTCTCTTTTGATGGCTCTCCAGATATCCGGTTCATTTTTTTCGCTTAAATCGATTACTTTGGCGTAGCATCCGCCTTCAAAATTAAATACGCCATTGTGATCCCAGCCGTGCTCATCATCACCAATCAAATAACGTTTTGGGTCGGCAGAAAGTGTTGTTTTTCCTGTTCCTGACAATCCGAAGAAAACAGCAACATCGCCTTTTTCGCCAACGTTGGCAGAACAGTGCATAGAAGCAATTCCGCGAAGTGGCAAATAATAGTTCATAATAGAAAACATTCCTTTTTTCATTTCACCACCATACCAGCTACCGCCAATCAACTGCACTTTTTCGGTAAGGTTAAACACCACAAAATTCTCTGAATTCAATTTATGTTCTTTCCATTTAGGGTTTACGGTTTTTGAACCGTTCATTACTATAAAATCTGGCTCACCAAAGTTTTCCAATTCATAAATTGAAGGTCGGATAAACATATTGGTTACAAAATGTGCTTGCCAGGCAACTTCCATCACAAAACGAACTTTCAATCGGGTGTCTGGATTTGTACCACAAAACGCATCAACCACGTATATTTTTTTTGAAGTGGAAAGTTGGTCAAGCACCAAAGCTTTTAAATCGTTATAAACTTCCAACGTAGTTGGAAAATTCACTTTATCATCCCAATAAATGGTATCTTTAGTCACATCATCTTTTACAATAAATCTATCTTTAGGTGAACGTCCTGTAAAAATACCTGTTTTTACTGCCACTGCACCACTATCTGTTAATGCACCTTTTTCAAATCCAACTCTTCTGTGCGACACCTCAGCTTGGAATAATTCTTCATAAGAAGGATTATAAGAAACCTCGTGATATCCTGTAATTCCTAAATCATGCAACTCCTGAATAACTTTAATATTTTTCATCTTTTCTGTATTAATTATATTATTTATGGATAATCTCATATCATTTATATTACAAATTTCGAACTAACTAAAGGTTACTTTTATGATATTTATCAGTAAAAACGGACTATCTACGATAACGTTTTCATTTTCATAAATCACAATTAATCAGTGATTTAAGTGTTTTTACGCTTGATTCATTTTAAACGAAATCGTTTTCGTAATTTGTTAAAAAAAATCATTTTCCTCTTTTTCTTTTAAAAACCATTTGGCAAAAATAGATTTATTTGTTTAGTGCAACAAAAAAAATTGAAGGATTCTAAATTAATTATCAAATCAGCCATTTATTCTTTCTTAAAATAGGAAATTCCCATTTTTAACCATCCTAAAATAAAAAACAATCCACCCAATGGCGTTATAAACCAAATATTTTTTGGATTTACTCCTAAAGTTATGGCATAAATTGACCCTGAAAAAAACAAAATACCCGCAAAAAATAAATAGCTGATACTGTTTTTTGTTTTTAAGGAAAATTCCGAATAAGCATTCACAAAAAGCAATACAATGACATGATACATTTGATAGCGCACCGCTGTTTCAAAACTTTTCAATCCCTCAACAGTTAAAACTTCTTCCAATGCGTGGGCTCCAAAAGCGCCCAAAATTATTGTTAACGCGCCCAATAAAGCGGCAATTCCCAAATTTTTTTTCATCTGTTTAAATTTTATTTTTTAGCGGTAGCAGCTGCGGTTCACCATTAATCATTCGTTCGTGTATCAAAATTTGTTATGCTCGTTTCATTGAAACTATACATTTTTACGCGTAAAGATAAAATTTATCATGGTTTCAAAAGCATATTTTGTATATTTAGGTAAAATTTCAGCATTATGAAAAGCAATTCAGACTCCTTGGTAACTGTTTTAAACTCCAGTTTAATACACGAATTACATATCGCCCAAACTTTATTGTCCTCTTACGGAATCAATAGCTTTGTTTTTGATGAAAATTTAAATTCCATTATAGGAACCGCTTTTGTTGAAGGCTACAGACTTAAAGTGAACAGCGCCGATTTTGAAAAGGCAAAAGAGATTTTATTATCAATTGATGACCACAGTATTTAGTAAGGTAATCGAGCAAAATTTGCCATAAAATTTGTATTTTCGTGTTCTTAAATCTTTAAAAATACGAGAATGAGAAATATTCTGGTTATTGGCTCGGGCCAATCATCTTCTTCATTAATTACCTATTTATTAAACAAATCTTTTAGCGAAAATCTTCATATCACCGTTGCAGATGTTTCTTTGGAACTTGCCAAAAACAAAGTTAACAACCATAAAAATGGTACTTCGAGAACGCTCGACATTTTAAATGAAGCCGAGCGAAAAGAAGCCATAAAAAATGCCGATATCGTAGTTTCTATGCTTCCTGCACATTTGCATATCAATGTGGCCAAAGATTGTTTGGAATTTGGAAAAAATATGGTAACAGCTTCCTATATTTCAAATGAAATGAAAGCACTTCACCAAGAAGCCGTAAAAAAAAATCTGGTTTTTATGAATGAAATTGGTCTGGATCCTGGTGTAGACCATATGAGCGCTATGAAGGTAATTGACCACATTCGAGAAAAAGGCGGTAAAATGTTACTTTTTGAATCTTTTACAGGCGGTTTGGTTGCTCCCGAAAGCGATAATAATTTATGGAATTATAAATTTACCTGGAATCCGAGAAATGTGGTGTTGGCCGGACAAGGCGGTGCCGCAAAATTTTTGCAGGAAGGAACCTATAAATACATTCCATATCACAAATTATTTAGACGTACAGAAATTTTGAATATAGACGGTTACGGCAAATTTGAAGGCTATGCCAACAGAGATTCCCTTAAATACAAAAGTGTTTACGGATTGGACAATATTTTAACATTGTATCGCGGAACCATCAGGCGTGTTGGTTTTTCCCGAGCCTGGAATGTTTTTATACAATTGGGAATGACCGATGACAGTTATACCATTGAAAACTCGGAACATATGACTTACCGTGCGTTCACAAACTCCTTTTTGGCTTACAATCCTTTTGATTCTGTTGAATTAAAATTGCGCTATTATTTAAAAATTGATCAGGATGATATTGTTTGGGATAAATTGGCCGAACTGAATATTTTTAGTTCCACAAAAATGGTTGGACTTAAAAATGCAACACCGGCACAAATTCTTGAAAAGATATTGAGAGACAGCTGGACTTTGAAAGAAAATGACAAGGATATGATTGTGATGCAGCATCTTTTCGGCTACGAATTAAATGGAGAAAAACAGCAAATTGAAAGCAGCATGGTTTGCATTGGCGACAACCAAACTTATACCGCTATGGCAAAAACTGTTGGATTGCCTGTTGCCATTGCCACATTGAAAATATTAAACGGAGAAATTAAAACACCCGGCGTTCAAATACCAATTCTGAAAGAAGTTTACGAGCCAATCTTAAAAGAGTTGGAAGAAAACGGCATCGTGTTTCACGAAAAAACAGTGCCTTATTTGGGTTACAATCCGGAACGCGTTACCGGATAATTTGGTTAAATACCTGTTTCAACAGTTATTGTTTTTAAAGTAATTTTGGGCGCTCCCGCTGAAAAAGCGGTCGTGCTTTTCGCTGCAATCTTTTTTTTCGGAGAAAACACCTCAAAAAAAGGATTTTCGCTGCAATCACTAACGCAAATGCAATCAAAAATACATTAATTCAACTTTTTAAAGGTGCTAAATTTTAGAATATAACCGATAATTGTTACAATTTCAAATAAAAATCCTGAACCAAGTTTTTGTATTCCTCAGTATAATTGTGACGCGACAATTCAAGCGTTAATTCACTGTGGATTGTTTCTGTTTTCAGAAAAGAAAGTTGCAATAAACTTCTTTTAACCGCAGTATTTAAAGCACCTTTAACGCGTGTAATTCTGTTTGGATAAAGCTTATTTTTTTTCGCAATTTTAAGAAAGTTTTCTTCTTCCTCAAAAGGAATTATAAACGCACAATTTCCATTTTCCGTCAATAATTTTGACGTGGATTCCAATAAATCAGCATACGTTAAACTTTCTGAGTGGCGCGCCATCGCACGATCTTCTGAAAGTTCTTTATAGGTTGATGTATAAAATGGCGGATTTGAAATGATGAAATCGTATTTCTCATCAATTTCATCGGTGAATTCATCTAATGAAGCATGGTAACAAAACAAGCGGTCTGCCCAATCGCTGTTTTCAAAATTTTCAACCGTTTGTTCATAAGCGGCATCATTCAGTTCAATGGCGTCAATGGTTTCCGCATCACTTCGCTGGGCCATCATTAAGGCGATTAAACCTGTGCCGGCACCAATGTCCAAAATGCTGTTTGGGTAAAAATCCAAATTCGCCCAAGCACCCAGCAAAACACCGTCGGTTCCGACTTTCATCGCAGTCTTATCCTGCTGAATGTTAAATTGCTTAAATTGAAAAGGTTTCATAAAGTTGAAAATTGGAAGGTTAATTTTGCCAAAAATAAGACTGTTTAAAATAAGACAAAAAGTCTACTTTAGTATTTTCTTATAAATGGGAATATTAATATTTTCCATTTAATATATTGATATGATTCGAATTGAGATGCTCAGTAATCTATATTTTTTGTAAGCTTCAAATTATTTTTTACTCTTTTATTTTCTCTAAATCCAATAAAAAGGCATAATATAAGGCGGTTCGCTTATATTTTTCAAAACGCCCGGACGCGCCACCATGACCAGTTTCCATATTGCAATCCAATATAAGCAGGTTGTTGTCGGTTTTCATGGCACGAAGTTTGGCAATCCATTTTGCAGGTTCCCAATATTGTACCTGACTATCCCAATAACCGGTTGTAATTAACATATTTGGATATGCTTTTGCTTCTACATTGTCATAAGGAGAATATGATTTCATATAATCGTAGTATTCTTTTTCTTTTGGATTTCCCCATTCATCAAACTCAAAAGTAGTTAAGGGTATCGTTTCGTCTAACATAGTGGAAACCACGTCAACAAATGGAACTGCTGCAATTACGCCATTCCACAATGTTGGTTTCATATTTACAATTGCTCCCATCAGCAAACCGCCGGCACTTCCTCCAAGAGCATACAAATGTTTGCTGCTGGTATATCCTTGATTTACTAAAAATTCGCCTGCGTCAATAAAATCTGTAAACGTATTTTTCTTTTTTAATAATTTCCCGTTTTCATACCAATCTCTTCCCATTTCCTGACCGCCTCTTATATGCGCAATTGCATACACAAAACCCCTGTCCAATAAACTTAATCTGCCCGAATCAAAAGTTGGTTCCGTGCTGCTGCCATAAGAACCGTAAGCATAAAGTAACAATGGGGTTTCAGGACTTTTTTGGATACCTTTTTTATAGACCAGAGAAATCGGAATTTTTGTGCCATCTATTGCGGTCGCATACAATCTTTCAGAAGTATAATTATCAGATGAAAAACCAGCATCTAAAACTTCATCTTGTTTAAGCAAGACTTGTTCCTTGGTTTTCATATTATACTCAAAAGTGCTGTTTGGCGTAGTAAGTGATGAGTAATTATATCTTAAAACATCAGTATTAAAATCTAGATTGGCATTTGTATAAGCGAAATACGCAGGGTCATTAAACTTAATATAATGCTCATCTCCACCCCATTTCATAATACGAATTGTCCTTAAACCGTTCATTCTCTCGCCAATGACCAAATAATCTTTAAAAAGATCAAAATCCTGCAAAAAAACATTGTCTCTATGTGGTATTACATCTTCCCAATTTTCTTTTGAAGTGGCTTTAACCGGCGTTTTTACCAAACGGAAATTTTTCGCATTTAAATTGGTTTTGATGTAAAAATAATCACCAAAGTGATCAGGTTGATATTCTAGACCTCTTTCTCTTTTTTGTAATATTTTCCAGTCTCCATTTGGCGTATTGGCATCCAAATATTGAAACTCAGTTGAAAGCGTCTGAGAGCTTCCAATCATTAAAAATGCTTTTGATTTGCTCTTAAAAACATAGCAGCTAAAAGTTTCATCCTTTTCTTCATATACCAGAACATCTTCAGATTGGTCTGTTCCCAATAAATGTTTATAAATTTTATTCGTACGCAGGGTCTCGGGATCCTTAGTGGTATAAAAAACGGTTTTGTCATCGTTTGCCCATGTAACACTTCCGCTGGTATTGCTTAACTTATCGGATAACATTTCTCCCGATTCCAAACTTTTAAAGTAGATGGTATAACTTCGTCTTGAAACAGTGTCAATGCCATAAGCCAATAATTTATTGTTCGGGCTCACAGATTGACCTCCAATACCATAATATGCATAGCCTTTTGCCATTGCCGGTCCGTTCAACATAATTTCTTCCTTCCCTTCTCCATCAATTTTTTTTCTGCAATACAAAGCGTAATCTCCGCCTTCTTCAAAACGGGTATAATATGCATATCCATTATCATTTACCGGTACTGACTGGTCATCTTTTTTTATGCGACCAGTAATTTCATCATACAATTTAGACTGAAAAGCTTCAGTATGTTTCATTGTTTTATTTAAATAGTCATTCTCGGCATTTAAATAGTTTAATACATCTTGTGTCTGCTCATCAGGTGTTTTAGCATTTTTTTGCCCATCACTTAAACGCATCCAATAATAATCGTCAATTCTGGTGTCATTATGAATAGTTAATGATTTAGGATTCTTTTTTGCAACAGGTGCGTCAATTAAAAGATCTCTCGGTTTTTCATCTTTACATGAAGTGAAAATAAAAAATAATCCTACAATAAAATAAATGGTTTTTTTCATAATATTTTTTTGATTGGTCAACTATAAAAATGATGCATTTTATTCAAGTTAAATAAATAAGGAATTAATAGCAACATTTTTTATTTTGTGTGTTTAGGCGAAGTTAAAGAATATATTTACAATTACCACAGTCTGATAAAAAATTCCTTAGATATTAAGAAGTTGTTGGAAATCAACTTTTAAAAAAATTACACAACCTCCAGCAGACTAATAAAATCAATAACTACAAAGAAATTCGGTGTCAGTTGCTAATTTTTATTAACTGACTCCTATTTAGCACCTTTTTATTTGGTTTTTAATGGTTTTATATGGTATTTGAAGGAATTAAAAAACCCTATAAACATAGCGTTTATAGGGTTTGTTACTTTTTGTGATTGTATTCGCAGAGAGGAAGGGATTCGAACCCTCGTTGCCTACCCCCAACTTTAAAGGGATTCCCCAATGCTTATTAATTTTGTTGACCGATTTGTTGACCTGCCATTTGATTTACTTTGTTTAAATTTGACTTTCTGTCTAAATGTAAAAATACGAATTTTAAATCATTAAATTCGACTAAACCTCATCAAATGCTATGATACTTTTTGTAAATATTCATTCACAACATTTATGTTGATCCCTGAATATTCTGAAAATTCCTCTGAAGTTACAAATTGATGGGAATCCTTGCCAAAGTAGATTTTAATTTCAAAAGTTGATTTAGCTAGCTGGAGATTGTGTAAACATCTTTAAGATAAGGCCAAAAGCTTCATAAAAAATGTCATTTCTTATAATGGTTATGGCAATTCTTATAATAATAAGCGCATTTTTTTTGAATTAAGGTATATGTAAATTCCTAAAAAAAGTTGATCTTAGCCATTATTATTTATTAAAAAATAAAATGCTTTGATATGGAGAATTACTTGCTTGACATTGGAAAAAGGATAAAAAAAATCAGGAAAGAAAAGCAATTAATCATAAGTCAGGTAGCCAATGATGCAGGAGTCAGCAATGGCTTGATTTCCAAAATTGAAAATGGACGTACCATCCCTTCATTGCCAGTTCTTTTCAATATTATAGGCGCTTTGCAAATTGATGTTAGTTCATTTTTTGACGGGATGGAACGTGAAAACAACAATAACTATATTGTTACGAGACATGAGGCTTATACTGAAATTGAAAAAGAGGTGGAAGCGGAAGGCTTTATTTATAAATTTATATTCAACAGAAGTTTAAAATCCATTGGTTTTGAAGCTGTTTTGCTGGAAGTACGGCCAAACAGCAAACGAGATAAAATTACCACTGACGCTTATGAATTTAAATATATTTTAAATGGTGAAATTTCCTATATTATCGCTGATGAGGAAATTAAACTGGCAGAAGGAGATTCATTGTTTTTTGACGGACGAATCCCCCACGTACCAATTAATAAGGGTTTAAAAACAGCAAAAATGCTTGTATTGTATTTTTTTAATGAAACGCCATAACATTAATTCACCATTTTAGCCACCATCTTTTTTCTTACTTCTGGAATCTGAACATAATTGTCTGAATTGTTCAGACAGCGGATCAAAATCGGTGAATCTGTCAATGCTGAAAACGGCCGCTTCAGCAAATAAAGGAATTTCCATCACCATTTCAGCAACCAGTCTTCCAATTCCCCCTGAACCGGCAACACCACAACCAGCACAACCTGTAGCGGCATAAAAGCCTTTAAAATTTGGAAAAGCCCCCAGCGTATAATAACCGTCCGGGGTATAAGTTGAAATTCCTGTTATACAGTTTTTCATCCCAGTTTCTTCAAATTTCGGAAAGTAATTGATAAAATCTTTTCCATAATTTTCTAAAATATCCCAAGCATCATTCTTAGGTCCTAAAAAATCTGTGTTGGGTTTAGGATTTAATTCATTTGGATGAAAATGGGGACTGTTTTCTTCTCTTAATCCAAATAATAAGGCACCATTTTCCGGTCTTGAGTATGCCATTGCATCTGGCATAACGATCATCGGGTGGTTTTTAGGAAACAAGGTGTCAATATTTTCAGTTATCCAATAAATACTTCTTACCGGCGCCATTGGTATTGGAATATTTAATTGTAAAGATAACAGGTTGGACCATGAACCAGCAGCATCAATAACAACAGGTGAAATAATAATTCCTTTTGATGTTTTTACACCCCGAATTTCATTGTTTTCTGAGAGCAATTCAAGAACTTCCGTATTTTGCATTATTGTTGCGCCTTCTAATTTTGCCGCTTTAGCAAATGCATTGGCCAGCAAATAGGCATCTACATAAGCATCCTCTTCCATAAAAGAAGTTTTCTGAATAGTTGACGTATCTAACCAAGGCACTTTTGATTTTACTTCCTCAAGGCTAATTTCCTTATTTTTTATATGGTGTTTATTTGCAATGGCCACTATTATTTCCAGATTTGAAACTGATTCTTCAGAGGATGCAATATGCAGTGTACCTACTGTATTTTTACCAGTTTTTTCACCTGTAAGCAGTTCTATCTCATCAATGTTTCTGTATGTTTCTTGAATTAAAGGAATCAATTCTTCTTTAGTTCTGACCAGTGTCATTAATGATGCTGCTTTTGAAGTATTTCCGCTTCCAATGGTGTTTCTGTCAATCAAGACGACTTTTTTCAGCCCTCTTTTTGCCAGATGCCAGGCTGTTGAAGAACCGATTGTCCCTGCGCCGATAACTATTGCGTCAACGGTATCTATGATAAGATCTTTCATATTAAAAAAGTATTTGTGTTAATTCAATCAGACTGTTAATAATATAGTTTGGGTTCGCGCTCTTTAACTGTTCTTCAGTATGAGCCCCTGTTGTAACACCAATGGTAATGCCGCAATTTGCTGTTTTGCCTTCTTCAATATCTATAATAGAATCTCCTATTTTTACCACCTCTTGTGCATTCGTAATATCGAATAGTTCCATTGCTTTAAAAATCATATCCGCAGCAGGTCTCCCCTTTTCAACATCACTTGCCGTAATAAGGGCATCATACTGTTTACCTTCCTCCCATTTTAATTTAGCTAACAGTAACAAGGCTGTTTCCCTGTTATATCCCGTATTTAACACTATTTTAATGCCTTTTTCTTTTAATTTTTTAAATACCTCTTCAGTTTCAGGAAATGTTTCTATAACTAAATTTTCATAATTTACTTTCAAAAGTTCAGAAAAATCGTTAAAAATTGTTAAGGAAACGCCATTTAAAGCGTAATTTGGATTTTTTGAATTTAAAATATCTTTAATTGCCTGGTGTTTTTCTTTGCCGGCGCCATATAATAGCACCTCATCCAAAGAAAAATTAAAACCTTGCCAATTAATGGCTTTACGCAATGTTTTATAAACTACATTATTTTCATTAATTATAGTTCCTGCCATATCAAATACAATAAGTTTGATCATTTTTTATTTATTTTTGTTATTAAAAATTTTAGCTTTTTTTTAAAATTTGACGTTCAATTACCTTTAAATTGATTTTTTTCATTTAAGCTGTTTGCATTATGGAAATTTCTGCCATATCCTTTTCTTTTTTCTTTTTTATAAAATATAATAATGATGTTATGGTTATCACTGTGCCTAAAATTGCTATTAAATAAGTGCCGTCAATAAAGAATTCCAGCCAAGAAAGCGATGGTTGGCCAAAGTTTTTATAGATTAGAATGAGCATACTTCCTAAATAACCGAATGAATCTGCGATATAAATTAAAAAGCCTGCATTTCCTTTAATTTTAAACACCGCAACCATCCTGTCAAAGAAAATACAGCCAAAGGGCACATAGCAAATATATAAACCAAAACCAGAGAGGCTCATCCAAGCAAAAGGGGATATGTATTGGATTTGAAACAGCCAGGTACTTATTCCCATAAGTACAGTTCCCAGCAGCAATAGATAATGATACATTACAAAAGCTTTCATATTATTTTTAATGAAACCCAATGAACCCAGCATTACTAAAACAGCTATGGCTATGGGTATTTCAGCTGTTGTGTAAATGCTTGAACTGTCCTGATAGCCCAAGGTGTCCCAAAGTTCCCTGGCAAAATTGTCCCGAAAATCCCTGAACGCGGTAAGCATCACATAAAAAATCACCAAAATAATAATGGGAAACGCAAATTTTAAAAATATTTTTTTACGTTTTTTTGGTGTTAAAGGAATGCGTTTGGTTTTTAACAATTGATCTTCCTTATCCGGATTGGGTAATTTTTCCAATAAAAAAATAAAAAAGAGCAGGGGCAGGATAAATAAAGAACCCGTTACAAAAGGCATCCAAAATTCTGAAATATGCCAATCATCCATCACAAATTTCCCAACAGTTTTCACAAAACCTGATGACACAATAAAGCTTGAACTCAAAGCCACACCTAAAATTTCAGTAAAGCGCCTTCCTTCCAAATAGGAAAATACAATACCCCAAACCATACCCAACGGCAAGCCATTAAAAAACATAAAGACAATATTATAAGGCTGGGGCGTAACAGCAAATAAAAGCAAAGCCAATTCGGCAAAGAATATCATCCCCACCAAAAGCAACCCTCTGTTTTTGGGCTTTAATTCAGAAATAATTTTTATCCCAATAAATTTTGAAAGCATGTAACCCAAAACTTGGGCAATAATCAACAAAATTTTATAATCAATACCCCAATAAGAAATGGCTTCAAAAGTTGCTATGGTAAAAGGTTTCCTAAAGGCATACATACAAAAATATAATCCAAAAGAGGCTATTATTGCATGTATTATGGTGTATAATTTATTTTTACTGACTTTCATAAAATTCCTATTGCTTCTTTTTTTCCCTATTTTCCAAGCGGAATTTATCCTGTTCTTTGCTTTCTCGCAGCATATCCTCCGTATTGTCAATTTTTGGAGATTCCTTTAATGCTTTCCAGTCAAATTTTTCATCAAAAGGATCCAATGCTTTTTGAGGGTCAAATATTCTTGAATCAATTTCTAAAGCATTGTAAATCTTGTAATTTGGTGTGTTGGTAAAAAAATCACTTAAATCTGTGGCGCCGGCATCGTACTGGTTTAAATAAGGCATACCTAAAATATTCCAAAATGTTTTAAATAAACTGCCAAAACTGTAATGCACCTTGCTGACATAATCCCTTTTTACCCATGGCGAAATAAGCATTAGCACACTTCTGTGGGCATCAATATGATCTACCCCGTTTTGGGCGTCATCTTCTGTAATTACAATTAACATATTTTTCCAGTAGGGTGTTCGAGAAAGATATTCCACAATACGCCCAACAGCCAAATCATTGTCGGCCATATAGCTTTCCCTGAAAGGATATCCGGCATCTGGTCTGTCATCAGCACCGTGGTCATTTGGGATTATTACGGTTGTAAATGCGGGCATCACCTCTTTGTCTCCAATCCATTTTTCATCAAATTCCTTTATAAATTGATCTATTCTGAATTGATCCGGGATTGCCATATTATAGGTTGGATACACTTTTGAAGTCCGTTCAAAAAGTGGCTGTGGCATTGGATAATTGACGTATTGTTTGATGCCGGTATATTTATATTCGGATTTGTAAAGCGCCGGTTCAAACATAATGCTGAAACCAAAATTATAGAAATCTGTCTTATGGCGTTCCAAATGGTCCCACATAGAACCGGCCTCATTATAATCTTCCGGATAAATTGCTCCTGCAGCACCATTCATGGCAAAAACACCAGGCGCTTTTGAATCTTCCTTAAAATTTCGGTTTCCACCATAACTTGCCGCTGTAGCTGTTTCGCACCATTCATTTGGGTAGGTATTTACCAGCCAGCGATGGCCATCGGCAGAAACATCAGCATCTACATAAAAATTATCTGAAATGCCGAACTGTTTCGCTAAAGCCAAGTGATTGGGCATCACCGTTACATT
Organism: Lutibacter sp.; assembly: GCA_032251275.1. Lineage (GTDB taxonomy): Bacteria > Bacteroidota > Bacteroidia > Flavobacteriales > Flavobacteriaceae > Lutibacter. Next base: position 11,428 of record JAVVEF010000010.1, on the reverse strand, counting down.
TTGTATGGAGTCGGTTTTATTTCTGTTTGAAAAACTTGCGTTTTCCCCGTATCTTGCTATTGTTGAATCACCATTGCCTTTTTTAAGCTGGCCAAAAATTTCGTCATAAGTTCTGTTTTCCTTTGATATAAACACGATATGTTTTATTGGACTTTCTTTCTCACCGGGGTATAGCGGTATCGGATTGTTCTCCCGATTTTTAAAAATTGGATCGGATGCTTTTGTGAATTTAAAATTATTTGAAATAACCTGATTTGTCATTTCCTTTAACTGTTCATCATTTGGAATGTCCACTACCTGAACTGTTCCTTTCATTAAGGAGCCAATATAACTTCCTTCTTTTCCTGCTTTAAAATCTTTTCCGCCGTTTGGGCCGCTTCCAAAACCTTTTGCATTCGCAATAATTAATTTTTTCCCATCATTGCTAACCTCCACTTTTGATGGAAACCAGCCTGTTGGAATATGTCCTAAAACTTTTTGGTCGGCAACATTGATAACGCCAATGGCATTTATTCCGGATTCGGCAACGTACAATCGTTTTTGATCCGCACTTAAAGCCAAACCAAAAGGAATGATCCCTCGAAATTGTTTTATTCTGTCATCCGGTTTAAGGTAAATTGAATTGATAACGGTGTCTTTTTCAATAGAAATAACCGAAATATTATCATTGGTGCCATTGCTTACGAACACAAATTCATTGGTTGCCACAATTGAGTTGGGGCTAGAACCTCCCACCGCAGGAATCCCTTCCACCAATGCCCCAACCAAATGGCCGGTTTTAATTTTTGCAGTCACTTTTGGCTGAAGTGAATTCTCTATATTAATCGCAAACACAGAAAAAGCTTCAATGGCATTAAGATCGCCTAAACCTTTAATTGAAATAGTATCATTTTCGATGCCGTTTTCCATTTCTTTTGAACCATAGGCAAAAGCCGGATAGTCAATGGGTTTTATTTTGGCACTGTCAAGTTTACTATCTTTTATATAAGCGTATTCAAACATTCCCACATTTGCTACATAGACCTTTTTTTCGTTTGGGGACAAGCAAATTCCAAACGGATAGCGGCCAACTGGCACCGAATGTTTAAGCGTTTTTGTTTGCGTATCCGCAATTATCATCCTAAAACCAATCTGATCAACGGCATAAATTGTTTTTCCGTCTTTCGATAATTTTAAGTCGCCAATATATCCGTGGGAATAATCCTCATTTTCCGATTTAAATGCGCAATCAATAAATCCTTTATTTTCTCCTGATTTTACATCAAATAAATAAATTTTATTCTCTTGTCCGCCCGCAACATATATTGTTTGGTTGTCGGGAGAAATTGCCAAACCCATAAAAACAGAGGCCAAAACACCTTTATCAGTAGCCGGGCCGGGAGGGATTTGCTGCACTTCCGGATGGTTTGACAAAATATTTCGTATGATGGTAATTGAAATGGGATTGGTTCCTGAATTGGCGGTAACGGCAACATTGCCATCCGGACTTAATGTCAATCCGTAAGGATGCGGAGCGGTTGCGATACTTTTACCAGCAGGCGTAATATATCTGCCATTAGGGATCACTGTTTTTCCCAATGAGTCAATTTTTGTGATTTCATTTCCTGCTGGTGCGGAAAGAATCCATACATTTTTTTCTGCTGATTTATTGCTAATGCCGCAACTAATAATAAAAAATAATAATACTAACGATGGAATAATTTTTTTCATAATTTTTTTAATTGATTTTGTCATGAATTATTGCTAAACTTTTATCGAGAATGTTTAAAGCGGTGTCCAACTCTTTTCTGGAAATGGTCAATGCCGGCGACAACTGCAATACATTCCCTGCAGATACCTTAAAACTTAGTCCTTGTTTTAAACATTCGTACATTACTTTTTCGGCTTCCTCAGTTGCTTTTTCTTTGGTATTCCTGTTTTTTACCAATTCCACCCCCCACAAAAGCCCAATTCCCCTGACATCACCAATCATCCGATGTTTTAATTTGAGTGCTGCCAAAGCGGACTGCATATAAATTTCATCATTTTTAACCTTTTTTAAAAGGTTTTCTTCTTCAATAATATTTATGACTGTTAGTCCGGCTATAGATCCCAACGGACTTTTCTCATGCGTATAATGCCCCAAAGAAATATCATTAAAAATATTGTAATCGTCTCTTGTAATAATAGCCGCCTGTGGTATAATTCCACCTCCTAAACCTTTTCCGATACAAAGAATATCCGGTTCAATACCATAATGTTCAAACGCAAACATTTTCCCGGTTCTTCCCAATGCAATCGGAATTTCATCCAGAATCAATAAAACGCCATATTTAGTGCAAAGTTTCCGGGCTTCTTTCCAAAAATGTTCCGACGGAATTTGCACATCCGTATTTCTGATGGTTTCTGCTATAAAAGCGCCAATATCACCTTCTTTTGAAAAAACATATTCTAAATACTCCAGACATTTATTTTCATTGTTCTCAAAAATTCCACGGTAGGTTACGGGTGGCGGAATACGTTCCCCACCCGGCATTAAGGGTCCGATATGATCCCTAAAAACCGATTCCCCACCAACACTTATAGCGTCTAAAGAGGCACCGTGAAATGAATCCCAAAAAGAAACCGCTTTATATTTTTTGGTAACTGCCCTTGCTAATTTTAATGCGATGCCAATTGCAGAACTTCCGTTGGGCGTCAACAGAATTCTATTCAGGTTTGAAGGCATCAGAGCAGCCAATTTTTCTGCAAAATTGATTGCCGGCTCATTGGTAAAACGGCGCGGGGAAAAAGACAATGTTTGCAATTGCTTGATGATATTTTCAATTAATTTAGGATTGGAATATCCTATTTGATGTACATTATTTCCGTGGAAGTCCAAATACTTTTTACCCGAAATATTTTCAATAGTTGAACCTTTACAGCCTTTTAAAACATCCAAACAAGGCGTAGACATGGATTGATGCAAAAAATAACGGGCATCTTTCCCCAAAAGCATTTTTGTGTCTTCATCTACCTCAGATTCAAGCCAAGCTGCTCTTGCAGGTGTTAGATTAATATCTCCTTCAGTACTTTTGTTACCAGCCCTTAGATTCATAAAATCAAATATATAATTATTTCTTTTCCAATAGTTTGTTATTCAATAATCACCTATCACTTTAATTCTAAAACCGTTGTGGGAACTATTTGTTTCGGAATTCCGGCACTTTGATAAAACACATCCAGCCAGCTTCCGCCGCCGCCATTGAACCAAATGACTTCCAAGGGATATTTTCCGGGTTTTAATAAGATCTTTCCTGCTTTTTCCTTTACGCCGTGGTCGCCGTCATTATCTACAACTTCAACATTGTTAACCCATAATTTACTGCCATCATCAGATCGGGTGTAAAATGTATATTCCCCTTCCTTTTCAATGACTATTTGGGTTTTAAATCGAACAGTAGTATTGCTTTTGATTTCTTCTTTTACCTCATCCGAGGTTATTTCAAAGCAATGGCCCATACTGTCCGGTTTGCGATTTTCCAATGAAGGTATTTCACTGAGGTTGTCTAAATAAAAAAGTTCATAGGTAACAGGCGCCACAAGATTTTTTGGTTTTACCCTAAAGTAAGCCTCACTCACGGCACTTCTTATTTTACCATCCATAAAAATGGCGCTTTTAACCACGGTATTTTTGTTGGTATTAAAAGGTGCATTATAGGTCTTTGAATCTTTCGAGGGCTTCGTTCCGTCAATGGTGTAAAATACCGTCCCTGCGTTGTTTGGATTTTCAATGATAATTTCCGTTTGCTCATCAAACAAACCTCCGGCCTTTTTATTAAGGCTTGCTTTGGGAAGTATCATTGGCTCTTTCAATCTTTCTATTAACGGGTACTCATCGGTTTCAGAAAAACCCATTAAAGCGTTTTTCACTGGTTTTCCAATCCAGGCTATGGGAATTTTAAGTCCCAGCGCGAAAGCGACGGTTGCCGCATTGTCATATTGATAGACTGGATAGGTGAGTTTGTAGTTTTTCTTTACCGACTTTCCCCAGATAATAAATGGAATTTCTATTTCCGCAAGTGATTCACCGCCATGTCCAAGACCTACGCCTCCGTGATCTGAACTTATAATGACCAATGTTTCATTTGCCATACCCGACTTTTCTATCGCGTTAAAAACCTGTTCCAGTAGTTTATCGGCCTTTTCAACCGATTTATAATATTCTTTTGTGCCGTGCCCAAATTCGTGTCCGGTGTGATCTACGTGGTCAAAATGGATAAAAGTAAAGGTTGGTTTTTTGCTTTCTATATATTGACAGGCGAGAAATGCAGTTTCATCTTCTGTTTTTCCTGCCACATCATAGTCAACAGCACTTTTTTCAAAAAGCCTTCCAAAACCATCCCAATGATAAATAGCGCCAATTTCCGCATTTTCTATTTGCTTATCAATTAGGCTGAAAATGGTGGGAAATATGAAATCTTCACTTTGAACAACCGCCGGCAATACAAAATTATTTTTTTCCCAACTGTTGGATGTAATTCCATGTTGCTCCGGTCCGGCTCCCATAATCATAGATGCCCAGTTGGTACTTGAACTTGTTGGTAAAACTGCACGTGCCTGAAAAGTATAAGCGCCTTCATTTATAATTTTGTCAAAAGTTGGCGTTGCAGCTTTTTCCAATCCATCCGGACTTAATCCGTCAAAACCAATGACAATTACATGCTTAATGTTTGTAACTGAATCTTTATTTCCCTCTTTAAAATTACATGACCATAGGGAAAACACCCCTACGGTCATGATTATGAATTTTATAAATTTCATGAAGTTTTGTTATTATTTAATTAACCACATTTTTGCATTGATATCATCAGAGCCACCATATTGTTGTACCTAAAATGATTATTATGATAGTTGTAATTATTAAAACTTTTTTTACCATTGCTTTTGTTTTAAATACACAAGAAGTATCATCTTTTATACTTCTTGTATATTTTATATATGATTATTTTTCCCACCAGCCTTTAACATTTATATCATCACTACCCATTTTACTAACAGCATTTTGGTAGTTTTCAGCATTTAAGTTTTGCTCATTATCTGGATATAAAAATCTAACTGGTACTTGATTATTGTTAACATTATCAAGTCCAGGGATTATAAATGAAGGAAACCCTGTTCTTCTAAAATCATACCAACCTTCCATTCCAACTAGAAAAGAAGCTAACCATTTTTGAATCATAATAGTTTCCAATTCACCATCATAAGCAACACCTGCTTGAGATAAATACATTTCTAAATCTTGATCTGTATTCCAGTATTCAAATGAAGCAATTACACCATTTTTGTAATAAATTTCAGCATCTTCTAAAATGAAACCTTTCTGAGCTGCTTCAGCTAAAATAAATTGAACTTCAGCATATTGCATTAAAGCAGCCTCTACAGCGTCTGGAGCATCATAAAAAAACGATTGATTTAATCTAGATACATTATTTGCACCACCATTAAAAGTTGAAGCATTATCTTCACTTAAACCATTTAGCATACCTGCAAATAATTCTGGGTCATCTTCCTTATTATCTGTTGGTTGAAACCAGCTAAACAACCTGTTATCTTCAAAATCTTTTAATACAGTTTCACTAGTTTGACTTAATCTATGCTCATCAAAACTACCAATTCTTTCATTACTTATTGGCCAAGAATCTACCTGACTATTTGCAGCATATTTTAACACAGCATTATCTGCATTACTACTAAAAATCGTACCTTCTGTAACAATTTGTTGTATTTCAGCACCTACATCTTTACGTTTAGAAACACGCATTAAATATCTTAATCTTAAAGAATTTGTTAATTTTCTCCATTTCATAAGATCACCATTGTAAAGTAAATCTCCACCAAGTATTGGCTGCCCTTGTAATAACAATGTTTCTGCAGTAACTAAATCTGCCAAAATACCTGTGTATATATCTTCTTGGCTATCATAAACTGCTGTAAAGTTACCTTCAGTTTGTCCTTTTATAGCTTCTGAAAAAGGTACATCTCCCCAATTATCAGTTAAATTTGAATAAATCCAAGATCTTAATACAAGTGCAATACCTTCATAGCTTGTATTTTTGGATGTTTCATTTCTACTAATTTGAAGAATTTGTTCTATTTCAGAAAGGTTTCCGTAGTAATGATTCCATAAACCACCTTCAGAACCCCAGTCGTATCTATCAAACCCTGTGAAATTAATTTTCGCAGTAAGTTGAGAAACTATATTTCCATTATTCCAACCTGTTGTTGCGTTTGCACTTACTGTACTTGAAATTACTGTTGACAGTAATAAGTTTGGAGTAACTACTTCTGGTTGATTTGGGTTAGTATTGATTGCTTCAAAATCGTTTGTGCAATTACTAAGTAATAGCAATACTGAAATTAAAAATAAAAAATTATATTTTTTCATCGTTCTATTATTTTTTTATTATAATTTGACATTTAAATTAAATCCGTAACTTTTTGAACTTGGAGTTGCCATATCTTCAACACCAGGAACTACTGTACCTCCGTTAAAAGATAAAGTTTCAGGGTCAAAATGCTTGTTTTCTGTCCACAATGCTAAGTTTCTTCCAACTACTGAAAGAGTGATAGCTTCAAATGGCGTTTTATTAATTAATTTTGAAGGTATTTGGTAGCTTAATTTAACTTCTCTTAATTTTAAGAATGAAGCATCAAACATACCCACTTCTTCATTACCTCTGTTATATTTCCACCAGTAGTAATCTCTACCGCTTAATCTAACATCGTTAGTTCTATATGAACCATCTGTATTTTGGATAACACCTTCTGAAATAATTCCTTCTTCACGTCCTACAGTAGTAAAGTCCATCATACCAGAAGTACCACCAATTAAAACTGTTCTAGAATTCACAACACCACCTTGTCTCCAATCAAATAAAACACCTAACTCAAAACCTTTGTAGGAGAATGTATTTTGAAAACCTAACATAAAATCGGGGTTTACATTTCCTAATTTTTTAAGGTTTGGATCACGTAAAGAGAATCCACTTTCATTATGAATTATTTGTCCGTTAAATTCACTATTAGGATCATTTACTTCAACAAAACCAGTACCATAAACATCTCCAACTCTACCACCAACTTTGGCTAATACTTGAATATAGTTTTCTGAAACTTGATACGTATCTAAACCGTCAATTAATTTTTTAACAGTACCTCTATTACTTGAGAAATTTATAGCTGTATTCCATTTGAAACTGTTTTTTAATTTTATAGGAGTTGCATTAAGTACTATTTCTATACCTTTATTTTCAATTTCTCCTGCATTAATAATTCTAGATTCAAACCCTGAAGTTATTGATACTGGTAATTCTAAAATTTGGTTTTTTACATTTGATTTATAATAAGTCACATCCAATCCAACTCTACCACTAAACAAACGAATGTCTACACCAAATTCATAAGATTGAGATTCTTCAGGTTTTAAATTTTCATTTTTTAATATTGAAGAAGCATTTACGCGTTGTTCACTTCCAAATGGTTCGTCAAAAGAAAACGTATTTCTTAAATTATATGCATTTGTGTCATTCCCTACAATTGCCCAACCTGCTCTTAATTTTGCAAATGAAATTACTGAAGGAAGTTCAAATATATCTGAAGCAATGGCACTAAGGCCAACTGAAGGATAAAAATAAGAATTGTTATTTTTAGGTAAAGTACTAGACCAGTCATTTCTTCCTGTAACATCTAAAAATAACAAATTTTTATATGAAACATTTGCAAATGCATACAAACTATTTACTGTTTTAGTATCGTCAAATTGTGTTTTAGATAATGGCTCAGCGGCATTTTGAAAGTTAAATATCCCTGGAACTGATAACGAATTAGCACTAATTCTTCTGTATCTATTTTCTTCTACTCTATGATTTCCTCCAAATGCAGCTCCTAGTTGAAAATCTTCATTTAATTCTTTATTATAAGAAAGTAAGAAATCTGTATTTTGCTCTTTTGAATAAATCATATCTTCACGATATTGACCATTTGCAAAACGTTGTGTACTAAATGCACGTTTACTAACTCTTAAATCGTTTCCATAATCCATCCCTGATCTAAACATCAATGTTAATTCATCAGAAAGATTTATATCAACTTTAACATTTCCAATAATACGATCTTTGTCAAATGCATTGGTGTTTTCAAACATGGTAAAGTAAGGGTTGTCATGCCAATTATAATTGTAATTATACTGTTGAACACCTTCTAAACCTGGCTGCCAGTATTCTTTTAAAGAATTCATATCTATTTGACGACCAAACCAAGTCCATAAATACATGATATTTTCTGTACCGTAAGAATTATTAGGCCTGTTTTTACTATAACTGTTAATATAATTTACAGATGACGATACGTTTAGCCATTCCTTTAATTTATAAGAACCGTTTAAAGCATATGTACTTCTGTTATAATCTGTATTTGGTAATATTCCTTTATTTTGTAAATCTGTATAAGAAATTCTTAAATTACCATTTTCATTACCACCTGTTACAGCTACATTTGTAGTGATGGTATGACCTGTATTAAAAAAATCTTTAATATTATTCGGTTTAGATATCCAAGGAGTTGCAGTTGCAACATCTGTAAAATTACCATTTTCATCTTTTGGTCTTACTGCAAAATCGCCAGCTCTTAAACCACTTGATGTTGGGCTGTCATGTTGTACAACCAAGCTACCATCAAGCCTAGGTCCCCAGCTTTCGTCAATATTATCATTAGTTCCACCACCAAAACCATCAAAAAATTCAAATTCACCACCAGCTCCTTGACCGTATTCGTTTTGATATTTTGGAATTCTAAGCGCTGATTCAAAAGTTACATTCTGGTTGTATGTAACCCCAAGACCTTTGCTACCTTTACCTGTTTTAGTAGTAATTAAAATTACACCATTTGAACCACGTGAACCATAAAGAGCTGTTGCATTCGGCCCCTTTAAAACGGTCATAGATTCTACATCATCAGGATTAAGGTCCTGCGCTCCGTTACCGTAATCTGTTTCTAAATTCCCTTCCGATCTATTACTAACAGTATTGTTGTTAATTGGAATACCATCTACCACAAATAATGGAGAATTTTGTCCTGGAATTAAAGACCCTTCACCTCTAATGGTAATTAATGATGTAGATCCTACACCTGAGCTACCTCCAGTAACCTGTACACCAGCCGACTTTCCTGAAAGTGAATTAGTAATGTTTGTCTCTCTTGCTGAAGTCATTTCTTCACCTTTGAGTTCTTGAACTGCATAACCCAATCTCTTTTTTTCTTTTTTTATTCCCAAAGCGGTCACTACTACTTCATCCAACCTTTGGGCGTCTGGCTGTAAAGTAATATCAGCATCTGTCTTATTTGTTGTGTCAAACTCAACAGGCAGGTAACCAAAAAAAGAAATTACAAGAATGCTGTTTGCTGAAGGCAATTCAATTTTAAATTTCCCGTCAAAATCTGTAGCCACCCCATTGGCGCCACCTTTTAAAACAACCGTTGCGCCAGGCAAAGGTTCATTATTTTCATCCAATACCCTTCCCTGAAAAATATTTTGGGAATGGCCCATGACAAATGCCAACAAAGCAATTATCAGTACTAATTTTGTTTTTTCCATTTTTTAATATTTGTAAATTTGATTAATTGTAATAAGGCAAATATCTATATAGAAATTCAAGCAAACCTTTATATAATGTTATCAAATCGGAAATTGATTGTTAAAAAGGTTAATAAAACGTTAACACTATTTGTTTACAAATAGTAAATAAAATAAAAATTATTTTTAGGAATATTATTGGTTTTTTATGGAAATGTAGTATAAATGACGGGTGTAATTAGAGAAAATGACGTGGATTTTGAACAACCTATTACCTGCTAAACATTCTGTTTTGTTGTGATTATTCTAATGGAAACGAAGCAAAATCGACACATTTTAACAGATTGCTTCTCTCCACTTCGGCTCAATAACCAGATTATATTGACACTTTAATACTTCGACTGCACCTACCTGTCGGACAGGCTTGCTCAGTACAGGCTAAGGGCAAAAAGTAGGTTCTTTTTTAAAGTTCATATATTTTGAATCCCTCTTTTCTATAGCTACAGAGCAATTCGGCGTCAATTTAAAAAAATTGAAACTGACAGCGAATTGCCCACCTTTTATTTGGTTTTTAATGGTCTTTTTTTGATTCTCGGAAATGAAAAAACCCTATATACATAGCGTTTATAGAGTTTTGTTTTTGTGTTATTGCATTAGCAGAGCGTGCAGAAGATTCTAACCTAATCCAAAATTACTCTATTTTATAAGGATCCCCTTCTCCTTGTTATTTTTGTTGACCTAACCTTTGATATGATTTGATTAGGTTTGACTTTCAATCTAATTATAATGAAACTAATTTTAAATTATTAAAATCGAGTAAATTCAATCAAATTCTATGATACTTTTTGTAAATATTCATTCACAACATTTATGTTGATCCCTGAATATTCTGAAAATTCCTCTGAAGTTACAAATTGATGGGAATCTTTGCCAAAGTGGGTTCTGATTTCATGTAAAAGTCTGCGCCCGGAGCGTTCGCTTCTTCCGGTGATACACTGAACGTCTTTTGGGAATATGCAAGTTCTAAATATTTTCATTTGATACTCTATCTATGCTTTATCTATGCCTTATCTATGGAGTATCCATATTGCCAATTCGGACAAAAATGACGATAACGGACAAAATGACCACCTGATTTTTATTTTCTTCATAAAGATAAGTTCATTTGTTGAGAATTAAAAATTTATTCGATTATGGCTAGACAAACTGGTATTATTAAATTGAAAGGAACTATCGGGGATATTTCCTTTTACAAAACTTCGGATGGACACCTTGCCCGCGAAAAAGGCGGCATTGACAAATCCAGAATGGCAAACGATCCTGCGTTTCAAAGAACGCGTGAAAACGGATCTGAATTCGGCAGAGCCGGAAAAGGTGGAAAATTGGTGCGAAGCGCCATTAGAATTCTTTTGCTGAATGCAAAAGACAAAAGAGTGGTGAGCAGATTGACCACCGATCTTTTAAAGGTCGTGAAAACTGATGCTGTCAATGAGCGTGGAATGAGAACCATCGAAGATGGCTCAATGGGGCTTATCAGTGGCTTCGATTTTAATACCAATGGGAAATTGGGATCTACGTTATTTGCCGCTTACAGCAACGATTTCGATCGTGCAAGCGGTGAAGCGACTGTGAACATTCCGTCATTTTCGCCATCGGTAAGGATTGCTGCTCCGGCAGGAACCACGCATTTCAAATTGGTAACTGGTGCTGCAGAATTGGATTTTGCAGGTGAAACCTCCACTTTTGAAAGTGATGAAACTGCTATTTTGCCTTATGACAGTGCAGACACCGGTATTGTTGATTTTGTTTCGGCATTAACTCCAAACTCTGTGCTTC
>JAVVEF010000009.1:30896-41725 GCA_032251275.1 Lutibacter sp. | reverse complement strand
CTAAATTTTTGGTTCTACCACGAATGTTGTGGAATTAGTAAATTAGCAAAAAAAAGATGTTTTGTGTTTAAAATTTGATGATCATCGCAAAATTAACCTTAAAGTTACATTAGAAAATAATTTGCAACATAAGAAAAACCCTCCTTTTTACCTGGTAACAAATGAATTATTAAAAAATAAAATTCTTATTAATTTAACAGCATTACAAAACAAAAAACTTTATCATGAAAAAAAGGAGCAAAATGCTTTAACAAATAATAAAAATTGGGGGAAAGCTTTGTTAACTTATAATTTTAATGAAAAAATTGAAATATAATGGTATTATCATTAAAAATTTACATAAACCAACAATATCAGAATGAAGTTCTTGTTGACTTTGTTAAACCGTTTTTTGAAAAGTTGATATTAAAGCAAGCACATGTAAAATTTTATTTCAGAAGGGTTCTTGATATAAATTCCCATCACATTCACATTTATTTTACCTCCAAAAATAATATTTCCCAACTTAAAAATAAATTTAAAAGGGAATGGAAGATTTTTTTAAATGAGAATTTAAAACTATTAGAGACAATAGATAATTCAATTGATTCAATTTTTCTGAAATACCCAAATGGTCACTTATTAATAAATATCGAACCAATACAAGATGGTTTTTTAATAGATGATTCAATGACTAACGTAAGTTGCACTAATTTAAAAATTTTAAGAACAAATAATGAATCAGAAGAATCTATAATTAACGCATTTGAAGTTCTTTTATTCTGTCTTGGTGGTTATTCACAGGTTAAAATAATAGAGATTGCAAACCTTCTATCTAATTTATTGGAATTTTCAAGAGAAAATTTAGACTTTTTAAATTCTACTGTTGAAGAAATTATATTTGAAAACGGCTCTTCTCTCAATATTTCTTTCAATAAAAATTTTGAAGAACTATGCGGATTTTATAACTTAGATACTTACCCTTCCGAAATATCTGAATGGAAATATAGTTACGGTTTACTCTCTAGAAATTCTTTGTCAGGAGTAAATGATTACAGCGTTGCTTTTAACCAATTCAAAAATCAGTTGGGTCTGAGCGATTCGGAAACTTACTGTTATTTATATTTAATAGGTAAATTTCAATAAGCATTTAATTTATTCTGGTAGACTTCAACACCTTGAGGCAACAAGTACATTTTGATTAAAAAACTATCATAAACCTTAATAGTACTGTTTTATATATTGCCTTTAAGTAATACTTAACGAACAAATTTATGAGTAAATCCAGGTAGAACGTAAGAAAGAATAAATATTTATTAATTTATTTATAAAATCAATTCAAATTTTCTCTAATTAACGCATCTAAATTATCTTCTGAACTATTCACAGATATAATCTCTCCTTTTTTGTTTATTACTATTTTCATTGGAATTAATTTCACCTTGTAATTTTCTGCTACTTTATTATCGAAATCGTATAAGACATTAAATGTGTAGTTATCATCTGCAATTAATTTTGCAACATTCTTTTTTATATCTTCTTTTTCACCACGCTCAAAAGCATCAATAAAGAAAAATTCAATAGGTTCGTTTGCGTATTTTTTAACTAGTTTTTGCATATTAGGAAAGGCTGCTCTACAAGGTCCGCACCAAGTTGCCCAAAAATCTAATACCACTATTTTGCCTTTGTAGTCTGACAATTTCACTGTTTTACCTTCCAAATTTACTAAATTAAAGTCGGCAGCATTTAGTTGCCCATACATTTCAATTATTTCCTTTTGAGATTTTTCTGTTGCCAATTTTACTGACGTTTCTTTTAGATTGTTAAATTTTTTATCGGAAAGATTTAACTTTTGATAAATAGTTTCCAGTTGGTTCAACATAATTTTTGAATCTACTCCATCTGTTAATTGTTCTTCTAAATAATCCTTAGTAAATTTTAACCCTTTTGCTTTTTCTGCAATGGCTGCATAACGTTCTTTACCTCCTTTGTCAAGACCATTTAGTTTTCTAACTTCATCTTGATAACTAAACGCTAAATTATACTCTTTTAATTTATAAAGAATTAAGGCGTAAGTATCTGCATAGTTATTGTAAATGTCTTGCATATCATATCCGCCATGTTCTTCTGGATGCTCCATTGCATATTTGGAAATATCAACCGTTTTATTAGATAAATACTTCGCAAAATGTAAATCTTCACCAGCACTAGTTAAATCGCCACCCGATAAATTCCACGCATATTCATTATAGATTCTTGTTATGTACACCCTCTCTTTAATTTTGTTTTCATAATTGCTCAGTATTAAGGTGTCTCTTTCCTCCAACTTTAACTCTAATAATGCTAAATAAAAAACATCTGCTTCTTGGGAAATTGAATCATTAAACTTTGTTGTATATTCTTGAAGTGATGCTAATATTGTGTCTTCTGTTTTATCCTTAGAAGCTCCGAAAATTGAAATAAACCTATTTTTAGCAGTAGTTCCTTTTGGATGTTTTAAAATAATCAATTGTTTAATTTTGTTACTTTCATCAACTCTTCCTATTATAGAATTCAATTGCATTGCATAAATTAAATTTTGTTCATCATCTTTTGTTCTTAAATAGTTAATATGTTTTAATATCTCTGGTTCTGTATTAAAACTATTAAGTTTATATTTTAAATATAAATATCCATTATAGCTTTCTCCTTCTTTTAAATCTGGGTTTAAGTTAAAAACTTCTTCAAATTGCTTTATTCTTTCTTCATAAGAAGGATCTAATTTTAAATAAAACATGGATGTATTTAAATATGTTAAATAATCTAATTTAGCCATTGCTATTTCATCATCGGTTTTATATATAATATTAATAACATACCCAATATTTTGATTGTTATCTATCAGCTTATTGTCTCTATCAAACACAGCCATCACAATAACATTCATATCTTTAGTTATTTCCACAGAAAATTGGTATTTATTGTTTGTATTAACTAATGGTACTGTTGTTTTTTGTTTGTGATGAATAACCGTTACATAAGATTTAACTGGGATATTTATATCATTTGGTGGCTCATAAATAAAAGTGTTAGTTTCACCAGCTATTATAGTGTCGTTCTTAGGATAGATGTTACCATTTTGGGAAAAAAGAATGTTTATCGAAAGTAAAAAAAGAAGTGTACTTAAATTTTTCATATAGCTGGTTTAATTATTATTATTTTGTAAATACTTTTTTAAGTCAATTACAGAAATATTTTTGGCTAATATTAATCCGTCTTTATCAATTAAAAAATTCTGTGGAACCGAATTGGTTGCTCCATATTTTGCCAATATTTCACTTTCTTGCCCTCTCGTATCAATCAAATTTTCCCAAACAAGTCCGTCTTTTTTAACTGCTGACATCCATTTATCTATATCTTTATCAATTGATACTCCTATGATCTCAAAATCAATATTTTTGAACTCCTCATAAACCATTAATAGGTCCGGATTTTGTTTTCTGCAAGGTGCGCACCAAGAAGCCCAAAAATCGATTAACAGTACTTTACCTCTAAAATCTTTGGTGCTTATCAATTCCTTTTTAACATTATGTAAACTAAAATCCATTAATTGCTTACCAACTTCTAAAGTTTGGGATGGATTAATGATCCTATTTATATCCTCTAATTGAATTTTTGAAAGCTCACTTGTATCAATTTTGTGAAATAACTTTTCTATTTGGTTTTTATTTAGAATCTCCTTTCTTAGTTGTTCTATAAAAACATAAGAACTGTAATTATTACTTGGATTGTTGGTGAAAATGGTATCCAGCTTTTTAAATAGTTTTATATTCCAATCAGCATCTTTATTGTGCGTATTTTCATAAAATTCAAAATCTTTTCTTATTAATTCCGTTTTTGAACCACTAATTGAATCTATTGAAATAAAATTTATGTCATATCCTTTCATTGCTTTTTTTTCAACATTGACATTTATTTGCATATTGTTGTTTTCAATAAAAAAGCAATCTTTTGTCATTACTGAAATACCTAAAATTGAAAAAGAGGCCGCTGTTGGAGCATTTACATTTCCTTTGAAATGAAATTGTCCATTTTCCACTAATACGGAATCCTTGACAGCTCCATAATGGAGAAAAATATATTCAGGAATTTCACCTTTAATGGTTCCGTTTAATGAAAATGAGTTTTGGGGATTATTGTTTGTGCAACTAAGAAATAATATAGGCAACACTATAAGTGTTAATAAGTGTTTGGTTTTCATAACATTTTTTTATAAATGGTTACTGAATTTAATAAATGAAATATTATAAATTAGTCCTATTACTATTATTTAGCTATTTTTTAACTGTTAATCAAAATTAAATGTTAATTTTCAAAAAAGATATAATCCCATTTTTACTTATTTAAGACATCCTAATATTTCAAATCTATCGTAACTAATAACTAATCAAAATCTTAAACTAAGATAAAACTGTGAAATTTAATACGATTACGGTTTTACCGTAATGAATAAAAAACGATAAAAATGTACTAAACCCTTTAAGAATAAAGGAAATAGATATTGAAAGGTTTAAGATGTATGGAAGTGTTTATATAAAGCCTCTTTTTTCTGCTTCTAGTAATAATTCGGCATCACCTCCAGAAACATTGAAAATTTGTTTTATAGCGCTTTTGCGTTTTTCTATCATACTTAACTTTAAATCAATAAAATTAGGTAAGTTTTTTGTAGTTACTCCCTTTGATAAATGAAAGATTATTTTTTTATCTATATCGTCTAATAATTCTTCATTTTCAAGTGTTAAGACATTTAATCTTTTTACTCTAGTACTATAATATAAATTATCATTCATAACACTTTTAAAAGCTAGTAAAAGTGTTTTTGGTGTGATATCGGTTTTAATCATTATTGCATCGTGTGGCGTAGATTTGATGATACCTTTAACTCTTTCATTATTATCAATTGCTGTTAATATAATTATTTTAGAATTTGGAAATTCTTTTTTTATATATACCGCAAGATCTTCAGAAGCATCTAATTGTATATCTATTAAAAATAAATTAAAATGCTTCCCTTGTTTGGATCTATTAATTGCTCTTAATGCTTCACCGCAATTTTCAGCTTTTAATATGTGAAAATTATACTCTTTACAAGATAGTAGAATATTTTTATAACTTTCAGAAACCAGTGGGTGATCCTCAATTATTAATACTTTTAATTCTTCGCTCATATTGTTAATTGCTAAGATACTAATGGAATTATCATACTAATTTTAGTCCCATTTTCAGGGCTTGAAATAAATTTAACTTCACCATTTAATTTCTCAATTCTAGATTCAATGTTTTTTAGACCTATTCCTTTTGTTTTATTATTTGGATTAAAGCCAATTCCATTATCTGTTACTTCAAAATGCAACATACCATTTATTTCAGAAAAATAAATTCTAACCTTGGTTGCTTTTGCATATTTATGTATGTTATGAAGTGTTTCTTGTAGGGTACGATAGCAATGAATTTTAATTTTATTTGATATATTATCCCAATCAGAAACAATGTCAAAGTTCAAATTTGGTTCAAAATTAGACAATTTACTTCTTTTTTCAACCAATTCCTCCACCATTTTTTCAAAGGTATTATCAATATTAAACACCTCTACTTTCAGCTCTTGAGAAAGCGTTCTAATATCTTCTTCTATTTCACGTAATGATTCTATGTAACCATCCCATTGCACAATTTCTTCTTCAGGTATTCCTGAGTTTATTAAAGAAAGTGACAAACGTGTACCAAACAATTTATTTACAATACCATCATGTAATTCTTCTGAAATACGGACCCTTTCTTTTAAACTTCCTTCATTAAATTTCGTTTTTTCCGATATCATTAAATTGTAAATCTCTGTATTTGCTTCTTCTTGTTTTTGACTAAAAATTAACTCTTTGTTTTTTGAACGCTGTCTAATGTATATGAATATCATTGTAAACAATGCCACACCAACTAATATTAGAATTGTTAATAACCCATTTCTTTTAGTTACAACCACATTTTCTTTTTCTATTTCACCAGTTTCATAAGCAATGCGTGTGAATTTTTCACGTATCTCACGCTCATTTTGCTGAAGGCTGTCGGAAAGTTTAATGTATTTATTTAAATAGGTTTTCCCGCTTTCTCCTGGTTCAAGTTTAGATAGCTGAAGGTAGGATTCGAGTATGCCTTCATTGTAATTTGACTTTATAGCATTTTTCTCTGCATTTTGAGCATAATCAAATGCTTTAACACTATCATTTTTAGATAAAAAGTATTCTGATAAATTTAGGCTACTAGTTACAATTCCATCGAATATTTGCAAACTATCTCTTATTTTTAGTGACTCATAAAAAAGTTCTGGCAATACAGTTTCATCTCCCAGTTTGAATTTGGAATAGGCAAGGTTGTCAATAACCATCGCATAAGTTTCTGGATTAGTGACTAATAAATTTTTAGTTTTTAACGCTTTTTCAAAATAAATGATGGCTTTTTGATACTCACTCATTTCATTATAAATCCATCCAATATTATTAAAGGAGATTGCTTCTAAAAAAATATTAGCATTATGCTTTTTCAAATATTGTATTGCAATATTGTGGCTATCTATAGCTAAATAGTAATTCTTCATTTTACTTTGTACTGCACCTAAAATATTATGCGCTAAATATAAACTTCTATACTCACTAGAATTACTTAATTTAGAAATTGCTTTTATAACATTTATCTCACTTCCTGTATAATCTTTTACACTTTCTTGGATGGTTGCCAAATTAATAAGCATATTTCCTTTTTGTAATTCATTATCTAGATTTGTATACACTTTTAAAGCGGAATTATAAAAATAAAATGAACTATCTGGCAAGTTTTTCATTCTGTAGTAATACCCTAAATATTCTAAAGCTAGCGCTTTATTTGAATCTTCAGGAATTCTTTCGTAGAATTCTAAAATTTCCTTATTTAAATTAACATAATTTGTAAAACTCTTACTTAACAACTTGTTATAAACTAGCTTAAGAAGTGAATTAATTTTTAGAGAATCTTTTTCTAGTTTATCAATATTTAATTTAACTCTATTAAATAATTGTTCTCTTTCTAAGTCCAACAATTTTTTATCAAATAATATTGCATCTAGACTATCAATCTCAGTTACATAATTATTTTGAATAGAAACAGGTAGATTATTCTTTTTACAACTTAAAATAGTAATAAAAAGAATAGAAAAATATATAGAAATCTTCATCCTAGTTCAATTTCTATGCAAAATAATACAAATAATATTAAGTTGATGTTTTTTCTTAAATATTACAAATAAACCCAATATAAATATTGGGTTTATTTAAAAGTTTAATTTGTACCCGGAGGTGGAGTTGGTGGTGGTGGAGGTGTTCCAACACCTCCAGTATCATCTGCTCTTAATTCTTGGTTATCAATATGCATTTGTAAATCTTCAACTATTTCTGTATTGCTACAAGAAATAAAAAGGGTACTATATAGCATTAATGCCATTATAAATTTTATCAATTTCATTATTTTTTATTTTAAAAATTAGACAATAGCCACCCTGCCCAATAGTTAAAATGGGTTGTTAATTACATTAAAGAGTGACTTTAATAATCAATGTGGGAAGGCATTGATTCTTTTAGAATTACTTTGATGAACCGTTTTTCCCAATGTGGTTTTACATTGCAATTCTACTTTTTTTGAAGCTTCAGATTTTTGAACGAAATGATTGATTAATCGCTTTGTACAATTCAAAAGTATTTAAAATTGATACTGGTTTATGGTAATTTACTGGGCGTTTTGTGAATGGAGTTATGCGAAAAGTAAAAGTCTTAATTCAAGGGGTGAATGGAGTTATGCTATATTTATTTGTTGTGGAAACCCATTATTTATGCCATTTGACCATCGGTTTTTAATCTCGGACATTTTAAATTTTAACGATTTTGAAAATGGTATAATTGTGTTAGTATATTTTAATGAGCATTGAAACTTACTGAAATGGATTTTTTTAATGTAGTTTACATTTACCATGTAGCTTTTGTGAATTCTTGTAAAAATAGGTGGAAGTTCTGATTCAAACGTTTTTAATGTTTGGTATGATGTTACTATTGTTCCGTCTTTAAGAAAGAAATCGGTAGTATTGTTATCGGCTTTTAAATAAACAATATCTTCTATCATTATAAACCTGAATTCGGTGAAGGATTTTAAGCAAATTGATGATTGTGGTGGTTGGGAATTTTCAAACCTAATTATTGCCTTTTTTAATTCGTACAGATTAATTGGTTTTAGAACATATGCGTACACACCACTGTTTATTGCTTTGTAAGCAAATTCATTTGAGCTATTCATTGCTATAAAATGAGGCAATCTTTTTAACAGTTGGTATACTTCGGGAATCATATTGAAGGAAGATTCCTTTATTCCATTTAACTCAAGAACTGGATCAAAAAAAACTACATGAGGGATTTGGTCCATAATTAGATAAATTGCTTCCTCAGTTGATCTTGCAATTCCACAGCAGGTATAATGAGAGTAATTTTCTAATTGCCTCTGTAATTGCTTTATTGATTCTTCATCTGAATCTACAATGATATATTTATATTTTTTCGCTGAATAAATCACCAATAATAAAAATCGATTAATTTCATTTAAAATTAATCGACCTAATATTTGATTTATTACGGTTAAACCGTATTTTGAAAAATATAAGTATAAAAAGTATAGAGCTATAAAAGAACCTGCAAGTGGTTGGGAAAATATTTCAGAACAGATTAGTTTTCCTTTAGACACTTTCACGAAAGTGTTTTTACAGTTCCATCAACTATAATCTTTTTTGGAAATTTTAACTTTTAACCTGAGTTCGATTTAAGGTTTATAAAAATATATCTAATTGCGTTGTAAATACTAAATCAACGTTTAAGAACCGAAGATGAAACTACACCTTAATATTAAACGTTGGGCAGAAATCATAAACTAACCAACTCCATTAGTATTTTTTAACAACTCATCCTTAGATTGTTTGTAATTTTATTACTCAAGTTTTAAGATACAAAATAAAACTTTCAATCTTGCTATGCAAAACTCCATATAATATGTACTTACTTATATTTAGGTATTAAGTGAGTTAAATATTCGGGAATAATTCGGGAATATTTAAATTAAAAATTCCTTAAACAATTCATAATTAATTGTTTAAGGAATTTACTAGTAGCGGGGACTGGACTCGAACCAGCGACCTTCGGGTTATGAGCCCGACGAGCTACCTGCTGCTCTACCCCGCGATTTGGATTGCAAAGATACATCTTTTTTTAAAAAAGCAATAAGTTTTTTAAAATTAAAATTTATTAAGGTTATCTTTGCATTTTATATCTTGAAAATGAAGCACAAAGCAGGTTTTGTAAATATTATTGGCAATCCTAATGTGGGTAAATCCACGTTAATGAATGCCTTTGTGGGTGAAAAATTATCAATTATCACCTCAAAAGCGCAAACAACTCGCCACAGAATTTTAGGAATTGTAAATGGAGAAGATTTCCAAATCCTTTTTTCCGATACGCCTGGAATCATAAAACCAGCGTATGAGCTTCAAAATTCTATGATGAATTTCGTGAAATCGGCTTTTGAAGATGCCGATTTACTGATTTATATGGTGGAAATTGGCGAGAGGGAATTAAAGGACGAGGTTTTTTTCGAAAAAATTAAAACAACTTCCATCCCAGTTCTTTTGCTAATCAACAAAATAGACATGTCCACTCAGGAAGAAGTGGAAGAAAAAGTAATTTACTGGAAAGAAAAGGTGCCAAATGCCGAAGTTTATGTAATTTCTGCTTTAGAAAAATTCAATGTTGAAGGTCTTTTTGAACGCATTATTGAACTATTGCCTGAGTCGCCGGCTTTTTATCCTAAAGATCAATTAACCGATAAACCTGAGCGCTTTTTTATCAATGAAGCCATTCGTGAAAAAATATTGATGCATTACAAAAAGGAAATTCCTTATTCGGTAGAAGTGGAAACCGAAGAATTTAATGAAAGCGATAAAATCATCAGAATCCGTTCCGTGATTATGGTGGAACGCGAAACCCAAAAAGGAATCATCATCGGCCATAAAGGTGCCGCCCTAAAACGCGTGGGTGTAGAAGCGCGAAAAGATTTAGAGAAATTTTTCGACAAACAAATTCATCTGGAATTGTACGTAAAAGTGAATAAAGACTGGAGAAGTAACAAGCGCCAGCTTAAACGATTTGGATATACCGATTAGTTATTCCTATCCCCGTATCCCCGACACTTTCCCAAGTAAAGGGAGTGTGATTTGAAATCAGCATAATATTTACAATAAAAAGCTTTTAACTTCCGAACGGACAAGTCGCTACCTGTCCCTACTTTAAACTTTCTCGTTTCCCAATGTTTTCATCAAAAACCCATAAAGTTCATCCATTTGTTTGTGGCCTCTTTTTTTTCCCAAACTGCCCAAAAAATACATAACAACCCATAAAATTGGCAATAGAATGACAATTGACAGCGAAAATCCATAATTTGATTTTAAAGTCCATTGAACATAGGCGGCTATCAAAAATCCAATGAAAGCCACAGCCATGGCAAAATGAATAAACATGAACATCGTCCATACTTGAGGTTTTGGTCCAAACAACCCTTTAACGACACTTTTGTTTTCTTCAACTTGCGCTATCTCAATGTTTAATTGCGGTGACCAAAAATGATTTTCTTCCGCAGGAATATCAATAACAATATGTCCGTCAATAACTTTAACGCAATATTTACAAGTTGCATTTTTTAAATTGCTTTGAAATTTTGTTAACAGTTTTTGCTGACTTTCCCCAAATTCCATTTTA
>JAVVEF010000009.1:0-30796 GCA_032251275.1 Lutibacter sp. | reverse complement strand
ATTGCTTTGAAATTTTGTTAACAGTTTTTGCTGACTTTCCCCAAATTCCATTTTAAACCTTGGACGTAAATGGATATCGCTGTTTTTTTCTTCAATCATAATAAAGTCGTTTTTTTCAGGATCGAAATATACTATTTTTTATTACATGTCTAATTTAGAATTGATAAGATCTAAATTTTCAAAATAAAAAAGCGTAATTTTGCAAAAAATTAAAAAACACATGAGTAATATTGTAGCCATTGTAGGAAGGCCTAATGTTGGAAAATCGACATTGTTTAATCGTTTGGTAAAACGAAGAGACGCCATTGTTGATTCGGTAAGTGGTGTTACGCGTGACAGGCATTACGGAAAAAGTGATTGGAACGGCAAGGAATTTTCGGTCATTGATACAGGCGGATATGCCATAGGTTCTGGCGATATTTTTGAAGAAGAAATAAGAAAACAGGTTCAGCTGGCAATTGATGAGGCTGATCATATCATATTTGTTGTCGATGTTGAAGAAGGAATTACGCCAATGGATGTTGAAGTTGCCAATATGCTCCGCAAAATAAAAAAGCCCATTTTTATTGCCGTTAATAAAGTTGACAACTCTATGCGTGATGCAGATGCTGTAGAATTTTACAATCTTGGATTGGGCGAATATTACACACTTTCATCGATTAACGGAAGCGGAACCGGTGAACTTTTGGATGCTGTTGTTGCCGATATGGAGGAAGATGTTGAAGAAGAACATGAATTGCCTCGATTTGCCGTAGTTGGAAGACCAAATGCAGGAAAATCATCTTTCATCAACGCATTAATAGGTGAAGAAAGAAATATTGTAACCGATATTGCAGGAACTACAAGGGATACGGTTGACACCAAATACAATCGTTTTGGATTTGAATTTAATTTGGTGGATACCGCCGGAATCAGAAAAAAATCGAAAGTTAAAGAAGATTTAGAGTTTTATTCGGTGATGCGCGCCGTAAAGGCCATTGAAGAATGTGATGTTGCCATTTTGGTGGTTGATGCCACACGCGAATTTGAAGGTCAGGATGAAAACATTTTTTGGCTGGCAGAAAAAAACAGAAAAGGAATTGTAATCTTGGTAAACAAATGGGATTTGATTGAAAAAGAAACCAATACCATGAAAGATTATGAAGCCAAAATTAGAGAAGAAATTGCCCCATTTACCGATGTGCCAATTATTTTTATCAGCGCTTTAACAAAACAACGCGTTTTTAAAGCCATTGAAACTGCTGTTGAAGTTTTTGAAAACAGAAAAAAACGCATTCCTACCAGCAAACTAAACGAGGTGATGCTTGATATTCTAAAATCAAGTCCGCCACCTGCCAACAAAGGAAAATATATTAAAGTTAAATTTTGTACGCAATTGCCTACACCAACGCCACAGTTTGTGTTTTTTGCGAATTTACCGCAATATGTAAAAGATCCTTACAAGCGTTTTGTTGAAAATAAAATGCGCGAAATATTCAATTTTACAGGTGTTCCTATAGTTGTGTATTTTAGGCAGAAATAGACTTTTTTAGCTGGAAGACAGAAGACAGAAGTTTAAATTCCAGAGAAATTTTGACCTCATAACTGCTAGACTCTTTTGATAGCAATACTGCACACCATTTAGTTTAAAGTTTGCAATAAATCTGTCATTTAAATCACTTAGTTTGTAAACAATAAGCCGTAATTTTACCTAATCAGGATTTAAATTACTGTTTATGGAAGACGCACTGTTATACAGCCGGTTACAATTTGCTTTTACAATCACTTATCATTATTTATTTCCCCAGCTCACGATGGGGCTGGCATTAATAATCGTTATCTACAAAGGTCTTTACCTAAAAACAAATCAATTGATCTTCAATGATTCAGCAAAATTCTGGGCAAAAATATTTGCCGTCAATTTTGGGATGGGCGTGGTTACCGGTCTTCCTATGGAATTTCAGTTTGGTACCAATTGGGCACAATTTTCAGAACGTACAGGAAATATTATAGGCCAAACCTTGGCAATGGAAGGAATGTTCTCTTTTTTCCTGGAATCTTCTTTTTTAGGATTGTTTTTATTTGGAGAAAAATTATTGGGCAAAAAGCTGCATTTTATGACGGCCTTTTTAATTTTTGTAGGCTCCTGGGCAAGCGGTTATTTAATTATCGCCACCCATTCCTGGATGCAAAATCCGGTAGGCCATGAAATTTTGGCCAATGGAAAATTTGTGTTGAAAAACTTTTCCGATTTATTTTCAAATCCGTGGCTGTTACCTTCTTTTTTCCACAATCAAATGGCCTCTTTGGTTACTACTTCCTTTGTAATTGGAGGCACGGGCGCTTTTTATCTTTTGGTAAAAAAACACCATCAATACGGAATGCTCTTTCTTAAAACAGCCATTATTACCGGAGCAATTTCAACTTTGTCTATTGCTTTTCCAACGGGAGATTTATTGGCGCAACAAGTGGCAAAAAGTCAGCCAATAACCTTAGCCGGAATGGAAGGATTATTTAATGCCGAAGAAGGCGCGCCTATCGTTTTAATTGGACAGCCAAATATGGTAACGCAGCGATTGGACAATAAAATTGAAGTGCCCAAACTTCTGA
Organism: Lutibacter sp.; assembly: GCA_032251275.1. Taxonomy (GTDB): domain Bacteria; phylum Bacteroidota; class Bacteroidia; order Flavobacteriales; family Flavobacteriaceae; genus Lutibacter. The sequence goes on along the minus strand of JAVVEF010000009.1, from coordinate 28,207 downwards.
GTTTTCTAACTTATCAGCGATGGGATGCAGAAATTAAAGGATTGAACGATTTCCCTAAAGAAGAATGGCCTATTAATATTCCGGGGCTGTATTATTCCTATCATATTATGATTGGATTGGGCACTATTTTTATAGGAATTATGCTTTTGGGTGTTTGGTATTTATGGCGTAAAAAATTAGAACTGCAGCGTTGGTTTTTATGGGTCCTATTATTCGCTATTCCGTTTCCTTACATTGCAAATACAGCAGGCTGGTACACTGCTGAATTGGGCCGACAGCCTTATTTGGTCTATGGTTTGTTTAAAACTGCAGACGGCGTTTCAGAAAATGTTTCCGCAGGAAATTCTCTATTTACATTATTGGGCTTTGTTGGTCTTTATCTGGTTTTAGGCTTTATTATGTTGATATTGGTAGGGAAAATAGTGCATAAAGGTCCGGAGACAACTATAAAAAATACTTAAAAATGGAAATTACTTGGTATGTCATTTTATGCTTTATGCTGGTTATGTATATCGTATTGGACGGATATGATTTTGGCGCGGGGATTGTTCATTTATTTTTTGCAAAAACCGATGATGAAAAAAAACAGGTCATGAGAGCTATCGGTCCGTTTTGGGACGGAAATGAAGTTTGGCTTGTTGCAACCGGTGGCGTTTTATTTGCCGCATTTCCAACCTTATATGCCTCAGCTTTCAGCGGATTTTATTTACCGCTCATCTTCATTTTATGGCTGTTTATTTTCAGGGCGCTTGGCATTGAATTTACACACTTAATCAATCACGAATTATGGATAAAACCGTGGCAAAAAGGTTTTGGAATTTCTAGTTTACTCTTGGCCTTATTTTTTGGAATTGCCTTCGGAAATATCATTCGGGGTGTAAATCTGGGCGGTGTTGAAAATGGCATTGCCCAATTTAAACACCAATATTCCTTTTTCACGCCTTTGTGGGATGAAAGTTTTTCGCCTTTTGCGGAACGCCCGGGCGTAATGGACTGGTTTACCTTAACCATTGGTTTGGTCGCAGTTTTAACACTCACCATTCACGGCGCTTATTGGATCATTTTAAAAACTGAAGGCGATTTTGTAAAAAAATTACAATCGAAAATATTGCCGCTTTGGATTGCTTTACTTGTGGTTATTCTGATTTCTTTGTTTGCGTTTATAGCAATGAAATCATTCAATAAAGAACTTTTCGCCCAACATCCTTCCGCCTATTTATTGCCATTTATGGCCTTATTGGGTTTTATTGGAATGTTGTTGTTTGCAAAAAGCAACAAACACTGGTTGGGGTTTGCAAGTTCAACCTTGTTTATTGTTAGTGGAATTGGCAGCGCAATCACAGCTATGTTTCCGGTGGTGTTGCAAAGCACAAATTCACAAGTTCCTTCATTGACCATTTACAATACCTCTTCTGAAACTTATGGATTACAAGTAGGATTGGTTTGGTGGGTGATTGCATTTGTGTTGATTTTGGTTTATTTCACGTATGTACATCGCATTTATAAAGGAAAATTAACTGAAAAACACGATCATTATTAGAGAAGTTGGGAGTTGGGAGTCGGGAGTTGGAAGACCGAAGACCGAAGATTTAAGACAGATAGAAGTAAAAAGCACAGCAAGAAAATCACTTTTTAAGGATCTCATTCACAATGGCCAGATGATGATTGGTGTGAATTGCTAAAAAGCGCTGACTCTTTTTTAATGATAATTTTCCAAAATAGGGGGATTGAAAATGGCTTTTTGCAGCTAAGTTCTTAATTTCTCGTAAGTTTATTTTCGCCTCAGCCAATTGTGATTCAATATCCGATTTTAAAATTTCATTATTTGAAACAACCGATTTTGGCGCAGTCGCTTTTCCTCTTGGAATGCTTCCCCTTAAAAAAATATAAAATTTAATAAAACTGAAAGTCCTCTTATAATCTTCAGGATTTGATGTTTTTAAGGCATCACAAACGCCGTTAATTACTTTAAGCGAATGGTCTAAATGCCAGCCCACATTTTTAGCCGATACCATTTTTTGATGTTGTCCGTAAAATGGAATTGCATTTTCGATAGCCTGAATGCTTTTATCAATACTCATTCTTGTTTATTTGATGGTTGCCTGCCAAAAATAATGAAAAATATAGAAGAAGAAAAAACTATTTACTTTCACGGTTGTAATAACCCAAAATAAAACCCAAAACAAGCGACCAAATTGCGGCCAAACCGATTTGATAAGGCTTGTCTAACATAAAAGTAATGGTATGTGCCGGAATCCAAAACCAAATTAAGGACAGCATTCCTTTGTCGATATTTTTCCAGTTGTTTTGTTTGGCGATTAAATTATCAAGAAAACGATGAAAAATAACCAAAAACAAACCGTATTGCAAATTCATAAAAACGGACAGTGCAAATGCGCTTCCAAACAAGCCCATTTCAGGCACTAAATGATGCGCGGTCAAATTGCTTAGAAACCCCTGATAGCCAACAAATGCGTATTTTATGGTGATGGCAATAATGGCCCATTCCAGCATTTTTAATAAAATAATCGGTAATTTATAAGGCAAGAATACTTTGCCTTGTTGCATCCATTTGGAAATAATATCCCCAGAGTGTCCAATACGGCAAATTGTATCATGGCGCTATAAATTGGGTATGCAGTTACAAATTCAATGTATGCGTTCATTGAGTATTAAAATATGGAAGAATTAAAAAATTACAAGATTAAATAACAAAAATTTACCAGCCTCCGCCTGCGCCTCCGCCACTAAATCCGCCGCCGCCAAAACCGCCTCCGAAGCCGCCGCCACCGCTAGAGCCGCCGCCAAAACTGCCGCCGCCAAATCCGCCTCTGCCGGCACTGCTTAAAAGTATGGCTGTTAATATATTTGTTGCTGTTGAGTCGTTCCTGAATCCTTTTCCCCCACCTCCTTTATCTTTTTTGGAAAAAATGACCATTAAGATGATGAAAATAATAAAAATAATGGCAAAAGCCGGGATGCCCCCACCTTCTCCTTTGGGCGTTTTCTTGCTTTTATAAGTGCCTTTTAAAACTTCAAAAACAGCATCAGTTCCTTTGTCCAAGCCGCCATAAAAATCGCCTTTTTTAAATTCGGGAATGATGATATTTCTCACCAATTCGCCCGTAATTCCGGCTGTTAATTTATGTTCAACCCCATAACCCGGCGCAATCCATATTTTGCGTTCTTTATTGGCCAGCAGCACAAAAACGCCATTGTCTTCTTTTGCCTGACCAATCCCCCATTCATGTGCCCATTTTGGCGTTAAAATTCCAATATCTTCCCCTTTGATGGTTTCTACGGTTACCACCACTATTTGTGTAGAAGTGGAATCGGAATATTGAATTAATTTGGTTTCAAGAGCCGATTTTTGTTCGCTGGTTAATAGATTTGCATAATCATAAACACTGGTTTGCAGTTTTGGCTTTTCGGGAATGGTGAACTGCGAAAAAGCAACCTGTGCCAGCAAAATGGTTATAAAAAAAACAATATATCTTTTAATTGATTTGTACATCATTGGTTTTATCCTCTTGAAATTTCATTAGATAATTCGTCGGTATCACTTGAATGATAAGGGAAAAATTCTTTTAGTTTTTTACCAACCTCTATAATGGCAAGTTCAATGCCTTTTGAAAATTCTTCTTTTTTAAAATAAGAAAACATCAATTCTTTTTCTGCAGCCCAAAAATTTTCGGTCACTTTTGTATGGATTCCTTCATCGCCTAAAATGGCAAATTTTCTGCTTTCAATGGCCACATAAATCAACACGCCGTTCCTTAAATCGGTTTTATCCATTTCCAACAAATGAAAAACCTCCAAAGCGCGTTCCAATGGAGGTAAATCTGTAATTTTTTCTAAATGGACACGAATTTCTCCTGAAGTGTTTTTTTCTGCCACTTCAATCGCTTTTATAATGGCTTGCTCTTGCGCGACGGTTAAAAATTCTTCAATGTTTGGCATTATTCTTTTTTACTAAAATCAAATTCTACTTCTGGTGCATTTTCAGCACCGACTTCGGCATCAAAATAAGGCTTGCCCTCAAAATCGAAAATTCCTGCCAATATGGAATTTGGAAATCTTTTAACATGATTGTTAAAAGGTTTGGTCGCTTCGTTAAAACGTGTGCGGGCCGTTAAAATCTGATTTTCCGTACTCGCCAATTCATCCTGTAATTTCAGGAAATTTTGGTTTGCCTTTAAATCGGGATAACGCTCTACGGTTACCAGCAAACTTTTTAAAGCACCGCTTAAACCGCCCTGAACCTGGTTAAATTGCGCCAATTGCTCTGGTGTAATGTTTGTTGGATCAATTTGTACAGAAGTTGCTTTTGCGCGTGCTTCAATTACTGAAGTCAGCGTTTCTCTTTCAAAATCGGCAGCGCCTTTTACGGTGTTTACCAAATTTCCTATCAGGTCGCTTCTGCGTTGGTAAGCTGTTTGCACATTCCCCCAGCTTTCAGAAACATTTTCATTAAGTTGAACTGCTGTGTTGTAAAATCCTTTTACCCAGCTATAACCGGCAAAAGCCAGCACTGCTACTATGATGACAGGTATTAACCACTTTTTCATTTTTTACGATTTTAAATTGTTTATACTATTGTTTGATTGGTTCACTAAAAAATAATTTTGTTACAGTTTTTTTTGATAATTTTTTAAGATGCAATTTTAATTATTAATTCTATTTGGTTAGGGGTTGCAGTGAAAATCCCGGCATTGCGAGTTTGTTCAGCAAAATGTTTAACAATTGACATACTGAAATAAATTCGGCACAGGCTAGCTTTTTCCAAAAGCCTCGCAATGACGGATTGTAACGAAAAACCCGACCCTCGCGGTAACGCCCAAAATATTATCTTTATTGCAATTAATCAATTTGGCTTTTAATTTTAATCAGTTCTTCTTTGATGGCTTCCAGTCTCGTGATGATTTCCTGATTGTTCTTCACCGCTTTTGGTCGTTCTTTCATTTTGTTTTTTGCACCCTCAAGGGTAAAACCTTTTTCTTTAACCAAATGATAAATCAGTTTTAAATTTTTGATGTCTTCTTGCGTAAAAAGCCGATTGCCTTTTTTGTTTTTTTTGGGCTTTAAAATGTCAAATTTATTTTCCCAAAATCGAATGTGGGACGTGTTAACGCCAAATGCAGTGGCGACTTCGCCAATTTTATAATAACGTTTTTCAGGTAAATCTATATGCATTAGTCAAGAGATTGTCCTTCAATTTGAGCCGCTTTTTGCATAGCTTCAAATTCATCCGGCGACAAGTTTCCGTAATAAAAGTTAATAGGATTTATCGCTGTTCGGTTTTTATAAATTTCATAATGTAAATGCGGGCCTTGCGAACGACCTGTATTTCCAACAAAGCCAATTAAATCGCCTCTTTTCACTTTTTGGCCTTTTCGAACATTGTAATTGCTTAAATGCGCATACAAAGAAACATAGCCAAAACCGTGTTCAATTCTGATATGCTTTCCGTAACCTGCAGAATTTTGGTCTGCGCGTTCCACATAACCGTCACCTGAAGCATAAACCGGCGTGCCAACAGGCGCAGAAAAGTCCATGCCTAAATGTTTTTTTCTTGCTTTTGTAAAAGGATCCGAACGCCAGCCATATCCGGAAGCCATCCGTGTTAAATTTTGATTTTCAATAGGCTGAATGGCAGGAATTGCCGCCAATAATTTTTCTTTATTTTCTGCCAATTTCACAATTTCATCCAACGATTTTGACTGCACATACAACTGTTTCGCCAAAATATCCATGTTTTTGGTCACGTCAATAATCATTTCTGAATTGTCGAAACCTTCCAACGCTTTATAACGATTAACGCCGCCAAAACCAGCCTTGCGCTGTTCATCGGGAATCGGATTCACTTCAAAATATAAGCGGTAAATGTTATTGTCTCTTTCTTGGATATCTGCTAAAACTTCTGACAACTGAACAATTTTTTTGGCGTGCAGTTCTTCATTTAATTTTACAAACTCTAACTGGCGTTTTAATTCTTTTTCTTTGGGAGATTCAAAAATATTGGTAAACAACACAAAACCCAATATCATAAAAACGGTGGCAGAAGCCAATGTTAATACCAGCTTTTTTAAATTTTCACCTTTTTTTGGCCGTATCTTTTGATAGGATAATGATTCTGAATCGTAATAATATTTTACCTTCGCCATTGTATAAAAATTATATTATTTTTGTCTCAAATATTGGCTCATATTTGAAGCAATAACGACAAATTTACAAAATGTTTTATACAATTGGCAAACCCGCTTTTTTTTAGCATATAATTAACAGGGGATTTTCCTTTTAAAAAAATTTAAATCGATAAAAATGAGCTTATTAGATATTGGTCTATGACGTTCAAAAAAATATTAAATCAATTATGAAATCACAACTCGTACGTCAACAATTTTTAGATTTTTTTGCTTCAAAAAAACACGCAATCGTGCCGTCGTCTCCAATGGTTTTGAAAAACGACCCGACGCTTATGTTTACCAATGCGGGCATGGTGCCATTTAAAGAGTACTTTTTAGGACAAAAAACTGCCACTGAAAAACGAATTGCCGATACGCAAAAATGTTTAAGGGTTTCAGGAAAACACAACGATTTGGAAGAGGTGGGAAAAGACACTTACCACCATACGATGTTTGAAATGTTGGGAAACTGGAGTTTTGGCGACTATTTTAAAACAGAAGCCATTGATTGGGCCTGGGAATTGCTGACTGAAGTTTATCAAATCGACAAAGATTGTTTGTATGTAACTGTTTTTGAAGGCTCGGAGGATGATGGCTTGGAATACGACTGGGAAACTTACGATTTATGGAAAAAATACGTTTCAGAAGACCGAATTATCAACGGAAATAAAAAAGATAACTTCTGGGAAATGGGAGCGCAGGGACCTTGCGGACCGTGTTCCGAAATTCACGTGGATATAAGGTCTATGGAAGAAAAAGCAAAAGTTTCCGGCAGAAGTTTGGTGAACAATGACCATCCGCAAGTGGTGGAAATCTGGAACCTGGTTTTTATGGAATTTAACCGAAAAGCCGATGGATCTCTGGAAAAATTGCCTGCAAAACACGTAGATACCGGAATGGGTTTTGAACGTTTGTGTATGGTGCTTCAAAAAAAACAATCGAATTACGATACCGATGTTTTTACGCCGCTGATCAGGGAAATTGAAGCCATTACCAACAGTGAATATGGTAAAAATGAAGAAACCGATATCGCCATTCGCGTAATTGCCGACCATGTTCGCGCAGTGGCTTTTGCGATTGCCGACGGACAATTGCCTTCAAACACTGGAGCCGGTTATGTGATTAGAAGAATTTTGCGACGCGCCATTCGTTACGGATTTACTTTTTTAAACACAAAAGAACCTTTTATTTACAAATTGGCGAGCACTTTAAGTCAGCAAATGGGCGATTATTTCCCGGAGCTTAAATCACAAAAACAATTGGTGACCAACGTTATTAAAGAAGAGGAAAATTCGTTCTTGAGAACTTTAGACCAAGGATTGGTTTTGCTTGATGCCATTATTAAAAATACCACCGGAAAAGAAGTTTCGGGTAAAAAAGCCTTCGAACTGTTTGATACTTTTGGATTTCCTATTGATTTAACTGCGTTAATTCTTTCTGAAAAAGGAATGACTTTGAATGAAAAGGAATTTAAACAAGAACTGGAAAAACAAAAAACACGCTCAAGAGCCGCAGCGGTTGTTGAAACCGATGATTGGGTGATTTTAGAAGAAGATGCCGAAGAAGAGTTTATTGGTTATGATACCTTGGAAGCAACCGTTAAAATAACGCGTTATCGAAAAGTTTCGTCCAAAAAAGAAGGTGATTTGTACCAATTGGTGTTTAATATGACGCCATTTTATCCTGAAGGCGGCGGACAAGTGGGTGACAAAGGTTATCTAGAAGTGAGCAACGGAAATGTCATTTATATTGTGGACACCAAAAAGGAAAATAATTTAATTATCCATTTTGCCAAAAATTTGCCTAAAGATCCAACCCAGACTTTTAAAGTGGTTGTGGATGAAAAACAGCGATTCAGAACCGCCTGTAATCATTCTGCCACGCATTTACTTCACCAGGCTTTGCGTGAAATTTTAGGAACGCACGTGGAACAAAAAGGATCGGCAGTGCATTCAAAAAGTTTGCGTTTCGACTTTTCGCATTTTGCAAAAATGACTGCTGATGAATTGCGTGCCGTGGAAGATTTTGTAAATGCGCGCATTGATTCCAAACTGATCCTGGAAGAATATCGAAATATCCCAATAAAAACAGCCTTAGAAAAAGGTGCTATGGCCTTGTTTGGGGAAAAATACGGCGATACGGTTCGCGCCATTCAATTTGGCAAATCCGTTGAGCTTTGCGGCGGTACGCACATTCAAAATACGGGCGATATCTGGCATTTTAAAATTGTGTCGGAAGGCGCCATTGCAGCGGGAGTTAGACGTATTGAAGCCATTACGGGCGATGCCGCAAGAGAATTCTTTTTTGAAAATAGTCAAGCCTATTCTGAAGTAAAAGAAGTGTTGAAAAACGCTAAAAATCCGGTGAAAGCGATTGTTGATTTACAGGAAGAAAATGCCATCTTAAAAAAACAGGTCGAATCTTTGCAAAAAGACAAGGCTAAAAATTTAATCGGAGATTTACTCAATCAAGTTGAACCAATTAATGGTGTAAATTATTTGGCCGTAAAGCTGGATTTAGACCAAAACAGCATTAAAGATTTGGCTTTTGATTTGGGAAATAAAATTGAAAACCTGTTTTTATTGGTTGGAACCGAAGCTGACGGAAAAGCGTTTTTAACCTGTTTTATTGCCAAAAATTTGGTGGAAGAAAAACAACTGGATGCGGGAAAAGTGGTGCGTGAACTTGGTGTATTTATTCAAGGCGGCGGCGGCGGACAAGCTTTTTTTGCAACTGCCGGCGGTAAAAAACCTAAAGGAATTGAGGAGGCTTTGATAGAAGGAAAGAAATATCTAGTTTAAAAGTTTTTGGTTTTTTAAATCTGTCGCCCTAATCTTGATTCAGAGTCTCATCAAAAGATGCTGAAACGAGTTCAGCATGACGATAATTATAAAATTAGCATAAAGTGAATTTCAGAACCAACATTCAGCTTCAAAAAGAGGAAAATCAGATTGATTATGCTTCTAAATTGTTGTTGATTGGTTCTTGTTTTTCAGAAAATATCAGCAAAAAACTGGCTTATTATAAATTTGATGTGGCTAGCAATCCGTTTGGCATTTTGTTCAATCCAAAAGCTATTGAAACTTTAATTTTGAATTCAATAAATGAGAAAATATATACCGAAAAGGATGTTTTTTTGTTAAATGAACGCTGGCATTGTTTTGATGCACATTCCGATTTAAGTGCCTCCGATAAAAATGAATTGCTTTACAATTTGAACCTTGCCGTTAAATTAACAAATAAACGGCTAAAAGAAGCAACGCATATCATTATTACTTTGGGAACTTCTTTTACTTATCGATTTATTGAAACCAATGCCATTGTTGGCAATTGCCATAAAGTTCCACAAAAAAAGTTTACAAAAGAATTGCTTTCTGTAAATGAAATTACTGCTTCATTAAAAAACATTTGCCATCAAATTTCAGCAGTCAATCCGAAGTCAACTATTATTTTTACGGTAAGTCCGGTTCGCCACATAAAAGATGGTTTTGTTGAAAATTCGCTGAGCAAAGCGCACTTGATTTCGGCCATTCACAAAAGTTTAGGAGAAATTGGCGGAAAGTATTTTCCTTCTTATGAAATAATGATGGACGATTTGCGCGATTACCGTTTTTACAACAGCGACATGATTCATCCCAACGAAACGGCCATTGACTATATTTGGGAACATTTTAAACACGTTTGGATTCAAGAAAATACTTTTTCTATAATGAAAGAAGTTGACAATATCCAAAAAGGATTGGCGCACAAACCTTTTAATATGGATTCGATACAACACAAGGCTTTTTTAGCGGACTTACAGCAAAAAATACTTGTTTTGAAAAAAAAATTCAGGATTCAATTCTAACAAAAAAGAGCGGCAATTGCCGCTCTTTTTTGTCATTTATTATTTGCTTTTTTATTTTACAAACTTAGCAACATTTTGCCAAGGACCGCCATTAATAACGTCGATTCCTTGTTGCTTTAAAAATGAAGTTGCCTGTCCGCTTCTTGCGCCGCTTCTGCAAACTGCAATCACTTTTTTATTCATTTTTTTGATTTCTGCAACTTTCGTGGGAATGGCATTTAATACCATGTTTTTTGAGCCTTTAACGTGACCTTCTTTAAACTCCTCAACTGTTCTTACATCAATAACAACTGCGCCATCTTTTAAATATTCTTCAATTGACTCTCCTGCATTTCCACCACCAAATAATCCGAAAAAACCCATTCTTTTTAATTTTAAAATTTAGGCAAAGATAATTCAATAAAATGGTACATAGGTAACTATAGTTACGCTATTTTGAAATAAGGCTAATTCCGTTGGCGATGAGCTGCTCGTGTTTTATATTTTTTTTAAGCTGCATTAAATAGTTCAAAATTTCGGTTTCAATTTTCATACCTGACTGACAAACAAGTTCATACATTTCTAACGGCAACAACCAATCTGAAGCAAAATTCGATTTCAATTTTTCAAAAATCAAATCAAATCTCAAGAAATCCACATCGCCATTTTTCCGCATTTCTGCAATTTCCTGATACATTTTATGCAACTTTATTTCTTCTTCAGAATAAGAAATTTTATGCGTTTTGGTGGCAGATACTTCTCCCAAATCCTTAAATGAATTGACGGAAGCCGGTCCTGCATGAGCAGAAACTATTTCTTTTCCCACCGCCATATCATAAATGCCCCATTCGGGTTTAAACAACACGGTATCATTATGTGATACGGTACAATTTTTAAAGGAAATGAGTAAAATCTTCCCTTTTAAATCGCGTTTTCCTGTAATTACTTCACCTTCCACTTTGATATTTCCTTCAAAAAGCAAGGTTGTTTTTTTGCCTTCATAAATTCCGTAAACTTCCAAATCCTTCGGAAACATATCTTCAATGGCTAAATTGATGCCTTTTAATTTCCCTAGCGGACTCCCGAAACCTTCCATATGATAATCGGTTCCGTGGCCTATTAATTCCTTGTCCCTGCTCGCCAAAGCAGTTGGTCCGGTGGTTTGAATATAAATAGGTTTTTTATTGTCATCAACAATCACATTGGAAAAAATACCAGAAATTTGCAATCCTGTACTCAGTTCAACCGTGCCGATATTTTTTGATTTTATCAATTTTTGGACACCGCTCAATCCGCCGGTTCTTAACGCCATTTTATTCGCAAATTCCTCAAGCACAAAACTTAAATGCGCAAAATCGGGCGTTACAAATAGCTGTGGCTGCGGTTTGGTAATATCGAAATTTTGCGTCGCCGCCTCAATGGAATATGGCACTTTTTTAACTACATTGGTCAAACATTTTTTGCTTTCGCCGATGGAAGAAAGCAGTCCGGCACCGTATATTTTCGGATTTTCCAAGGTACCTATCAAGCCGTATTCAACTGTCCACCAATGCAAATTCCGTATTTGGGCCATTTCAGAAAGTTCACCCATGGTATTTTGCAATTCTTCCACTTTTTGTTGCGCATTTTCAATTTCGGCTTCCGAAGAATTTGGATCTTCCTTTAAAATCGAAAGCAATCTGATGGCTTCATACATCTCATAATCTTCAGAAGAAGAGATTGCTTTGCAGCCGATTTCTCCAAACCTGCGCAAATATTCGGCATATTCCGGATTTGCGATTATTGGTGCGTGGCCAGCGGCTTCGTGGATAATATCAGGTGCCGGCGTATATTCAAGATGGTCAATTGTTCTGATATCAGAAGCAATTACCAAAACATTGTAAGCCTGAAATTCCATAAAAGCATTGGGTGGAATAAATCCGTCAACAGAAACCGCTGCCCAGCCAATGTCTTTTAAAATACGGTTCATTCCTTCCATTCTCGGAATTTCCTCTGTAGAAATCCCTGTTTTTTTTAGTCCTCCTAAATATGATTCGTGTGCCACTTTACTTAAAAAATCAATGTTCATTCGCATCACATAACGCCAAACCGCCTGGTTTTGGGCGGTATATTCGTTATAAGGCTGCTTCACAATAAACTGGTGCAAATGTTTTGGCAACCTTTCAGTCACTTTATTGAATTTTATCGTATTTTTCATTTGTTTATTTTTACGCCGTGAATTTACAATTTTTAAAAAATCTGTCATTTAAAAGTCTAAAAAAATAATCTACTTGCGTAAAAAAAATGGAATATCGCAATCGTTTTAGTAAATTTCACAAGAATTTATGACGCAATCAAAAGCGCTTCAATTGAATACTTCGTATCTTTGTGTTTTTCAAAATAAACCCGATTTTTATGCACAAAAAAGTGATTTTAATGATTTTAGATGGCTGGGGAATTACCCAAGACCCTAAAGTTTCCGCAATATACAACGCAAAAACTTCTTATATCGACAGTTTGTACAACAAATACGCGAATGCTAGTTTGCGCACCGACGGTGAATATGTTGGTTTGCCGGAAGGACAAATGGGAAACAGTGAAGTTGGACATATGAATTTAGGTGCCGGAAGAATTGTTTATCAAAACTTGGTTCGGGTAAATATGGCGATTAAAAATAAAACACTCGGAAAAGAAAAAGTGTTGCTTGATGCCATTTCTTATGCGAAAGAAAATAACAAAAATGTTCACTTCCTGGGATTGGTTTCCGACGGAGGAATTCATTCCCACATTAACCATTTAAAAGGATTGCTGGATGTTGCTGCAGAACACAATCTGAAAAACGTGTTTTTACATGCGTTTACTGACGGAAGGGACACTGATCCAAAATCGGGTGTTCGTTTTATAGAAAATATCCAAAATTATATGAAGGAAACTACCGGTGAATTGGCTACAATTACCGGCCGTTATTTTGCGATGGACAGAGACAAGCGTTGGGAACGCATAAAATTGGCTTATGATGCGCTTGTAAATTCCGAAGGCAAAAAATCGACCGATGCCATTAAAAGCATTGAAGAAAGTTATGCCAATGATGTGACCGATGAGTTTATCAAACCCATCATTATAACAGATGAAAATGGCCATCCCAAAGCACAGATTAAAGAAGATGACGTTGTTATTTTCTTCAATTACAGAACCGACAGAGGACGCGAACTTACGGAGGTACTTACCCAAAAAGACCATCCTGAATTTGGAATAAAAACAATTCCGCTCTATTATGTAACCTTAACCAGTTACGATGATACTTTCAAAAATGTTCATATTATTTATGAAACAGACAACCTTGAAAATACGTTGGGTGAAGTGCTGGCAAAAGCAGGTAAAAAACAGATCAGAATCGCGGAATCAGAAAAATATCCTCATGTTACTTTCTTCTTTTCCGGCGGAAGAGAAGAACCTTTTGAAAACGAAACCCGAATTTTATGTCCGTCCCCAAAAGTGGCCACTTACGATTTAAAACCCGAAATGAGCGCTTTTGACATTCGAGATGCCATTATTCCCGAATTGGACAAAAAAGAAGTCGATTTTGTGTGCTTAAATTTTGCCAATGGCGATATGGTTGGACATACAGGTGTTATGGAAGCGGCCATTAAAGCCTGCGAAGCCGTTGATAAATGTGTGGAAGATGTTGTTGCCGCCGCTTTAAAAAACGATTATACTATCATCATTATTGCCGACCACGGAAATTGCGAGACTATGATAAATCCTGACGGAACGCCGAACACTTCACATACCACGAATCCGGTTCCTGTAATTTTGGTTGATAAAGAACTTAAACATATTGAAGATGGTGTTTTAGGCGATATTGCACCTACCATTCTGGAATTAATGGGAATAGAAAAACCAGAAGTAATGACACGCCATTCTTTAATTTAATTTTGTAGTTTTACGGCACTTTAAATTTTCACACCATGAAAAATGTATTTTATTTCATCCTTATATTGAGTACTATGAGCTGTTCAGCTCAAAAAAACACCGTAACCGCCGTTAAAGATCCTTCGGGAAATTTAATTGGCATCGCCAACAAAGAAAGTTTTATTGAGGCACCTTTTAATGAGTGGTTTACGCCAAATTATGATTCTTATGAAACAGACAAAGAAGTAATGGCAAAACTGACGCCGCTTTTAAAAGACATCAACATAAAAGCATTTATGGGAACCTGGTGTGGCGACAGTCAAGAGCAAACTCCCGTTTTTTATAAAATTTTGGATGAAGCCAATTTTGACTTTAACAATTTAGTGATGATTACTGTAAACAGAAGCAAAGTTACACCCGATAATTTGCAGGAAGGTTTCAATATTGAAAGAGTTCCTACCTTTATTATATACAAAAACGGCCAAGAAATTGGACGGTTTGTTGAATATCCAAGAGAGTCTGTTGAAGCTGATTTATTGAAAATCGTGAGCGGAGAACCTTACAAACATTCTTACGAATAAGCCCAAAAAAGTTAAAAGCTAAAAGGTGAAAGTTTAGATTAATTTTAAAATTTCATCTTTTAGCTTTTAAACAGACAGGTTGCAGTCTGTATATACTTTCGGCTTAAATTTCCCCTTCGGAGGCTAGAGACTTACTCCAAATCCTGAAGTTCACCAAGTTGTTTTAGGATTTCAAAAGTTTTTGCGGCTTCTTCTTCATTGATGGTGGAAATGGCGGCTCCCACGTGAACCAGCACATAATCACCCACATTGGCTTCAGGAACCAAAGTTAAGCTCACTTCTTTTATGATGCCGTCAAAAGACACTTTCCCCATTCTGAAAGTTTCATCCAACTGAGAAGTAATTGCTATTAATTTTCCGGGAATTGATAAACACATGGTTATTTACGATTTTTGATTTACAATTTAAGATTTTTCACTTCTGCTCCGCTCAGGGTGAAAGATTTTTCATTTCGACTTCACTCAATAATCTTTTTCAAACTTTAAACTTTCTCCCTTAAGCTTTCAACTTTTTCAACCACCCATACCAAGCTTCCATTCCTTTGCCAGTGGTTGCGGAAACTTCAAAAAATACCAACTTCGGATTTACTTGCAGTGCATAATTTTTGATGTTTTCAATATTTACGTTTACATAAGGAAGTAAATCTATTTTATTGATGATACATACATCCGAAGTGTGAAACATATCTGGATATTTGATGGGCTTGTCTTCTCCTTCCGTGGTGCTAATGATGACAACGCGTTTATTTTCGCCCAAATCGAACATAGACGGACAAACCAAATTGCCCACATTTTCTATCATCAAAACCGAATTGTCCTTCACGTTCAACTGTTTAACGGCTTCGTAAACCATATCGCTTTCCAAATGGCAGCCTTTACCCGTATTTATCTGAATTACGGGAACATCGAGTGCGGCAATTCTGTTGGCATCATTTAAAGTTTGCTGATCGCCTTCAATAACATAAAAATTAATTCGATCTTTTAAATCGGCCAAAGTGCGTTCCAAAAGCGTAGTTTTTCCCGAACCCGGCGAACTTACCAAGTTTAAGGCAAATATATTTTTTGCTTCAAAATACCCCCTGTTTCTTGCTGCTAATAGCTGGTTATTTTGGAGAATGTCTTGCTCAATTGCCAAAACTTTGTGTTGATGGTTGTGCTCGTGAGAATGGAAATGATCGTCATGATGATGTTCCCCATGCGAATGAGAATGTCCATCATGATGATGATGGTGTTCCCCGTGAGCATGATGCTTTTCTCCAGGTTTTGAAATAACCGGACCTTTATCTTCGGTGCCGCAGCCACAAGTTCCGCACATAATTAATAAGTTTTAAATGACTTCCAACGCTTTTACACGCAATTCTTTTCCTTGTAAAACAGCTTTAAAATAACTTTGACAATAAGGACATGGATCATATAAGTTTAACATTTCAAATTCCGTATCGCAATCAACGCACTTTCCCTTTCCTTTAATTACAATAATTTCTTTTTCGGCAAACTCAAGAACAGTGTCCTTAATGGCCGATTCCCAGATAAAATTTAAGGAATCAAGTTCAACACCCGACAAAACACCAATTTCAAGTTCAATTTTCGTTACTCTTTTTGCCTTTGCTTTCGCTGTTTCATCTTCGGCAATTTTAACAATTCCCAAGGCTATGGATAACTCATGCATACTTTAAAAAAGTGTTTATAGCCAAATTTACAAATTATCTCCAAATAAATAACCGTAATCAAATTTTCCTTTGCTATTTTTATTTGGTTTAAATAAGCATTAGAACTTAATTTTCCTTATTTTAAAACATTCTAAATTAGGTAGTTATGTTAAGTTTATTCAAAAAAAATTGTACATTAGTTTCGTGCTTATTTCAAACATAAAGCACACGAGTAAAATGTCTTTTTCATTACTTAAAAACTTTGCTTATGCCTATTGATACTGAACAACGCGAAACCTACTACCAAAGCATCATAAAACAAGGTTACAGCCGCAGGGATTTCCTAAAATTTTCTACCTATATGGCTGCTTTTATGGGCTTGGAACACTCTATGGTTGGGCAAATAGCGGAATCTTTGGAAAAAACACCAAGAATACCGATTATTTGGGAACATTACCAAGAATGCACTTGTTGCAGTGAATCCTTTATCAGATCGAACCACCCAATTGTGGCCGATATTATTTTAGATAAAATCTCTTTGGATTATACCTTAACCTTAATGGCAGCTTCCGGACATCAGGCTGAAGCGGCAAAAAAAGCGGTTATGGACAAATACAAAGGTGAGTATATTCTTTGTGTTGAAGGTTCCATTCCATTGGGTGATGACGGAAATTATTGCTGTATCGCAGGTAAATCGGCAAAAGAAACATTTTTGGAAGCTGCCGCTGGTGCAAAAGCAATCATCGCCTGGGGAAGTTGTGCTTCCAACGGATGCGTGCAAGCCGCAAAACCAAATCCAACTGGCGCAACACCTATTCATAAAATAGTAAAAAACAAACCGATCATAAGAGTTCCCGGCTGTCCGCCAATTGGCGAAGTAATGGCAGGCGTTATTATGCACGTGGTTGCTTTTGGAAGATATCCGGAATTGGACAAATTGGGAAGACCAAAAGCATTTTACGGAAAACGTGTACACGACACCTGTTACCGACGTCCTTATTATGATGCCGGTTTATTTGCTGAAACATTTGACGACCAAAATTCCAAAAATGGTTTTTGCCTATATAAAGTAGGATGTAAAGGACCTATGACTTACAACTCCTGCGGAAACATAAAATGGAACAACGGCATTAGTTTTCCAATTCAATCCGGCCACGGATGCATCGGATGCAGTGAAGAAGATTTCTGGGACAATGGACCATTCTATGAAAGAACCACAAAGATTCCAGGATTTGCAGTTGAAAGCAATGCGGATACCGTAGGAAAAGTAGCGGCTGGAGTTCTTGTGGGTGGTATTGCATTACACGCCATTGGCGCAAATATATCTAAGCGAAAGGAACTCGCAGACAGAACCAAGAGAGGTAAAGACAGCGAAAAAAATATTGAATTCTAAAACTCAATCCAATGGCAAATAGAATAGTAGTTGACCCAATTACCAGAATTGAAGGTCATTTAAGAATAGAAGCAGAAATTAAAGACGGTGTTATAGTAGATGCCTATAGTTCCAGCACCATGGTTCGTGGCATTGAAAGCATTGTGAAAGGCCGCGATCCAAGAGACGTTTGGGCATTTGTGCAACGTACTTGCGGTGTTTGTACAACTGTACACGCATTAACTTCAGTAAGAGCTGTTGAAGATGCATTAGGAATTGCCGTGCCGCCAAATGCTGAAATGGTTCGCAATATTATGGAAGGCGCTTTATATATGCATGACCACACCGTTCACTTTTACCATTTACACGCCTTGGACTGGGTTGATATTGTAAACGCCCTAAAAGCCGATCCAAAGAAAACTTCTGAAATTGCACAAAGCATTTCAAATTGGCCAAAAAGTTCACCGGGCTATTTTTCTGATGTGCAAAACAGAATACAAAAATTTGTGGAAAGCGGTCAGTTAGGCATTTTTGCAAATGGCTACTGGGGACATTCCCAAATGAAATTGCCTGCCGAAGTAAATTTATTGGCAGTTGCGCACTATTTGGAAGCCCTGGAATGGCAAAAAGAAATCGTTAAAGTGCATACCATTTTTGGCGGTAAAAATCCGCACCCTAATTATTTGGTTGGCGGTATGGCCTGTGCCATAAATTCTGATGGCGCCGGCGGATTAAACGCAGAACGATTGGCTCATGTCGGCAAATTATTAAAAGAAGGAAAAGATTTTATCGATCAGGTTTATATTCCGGATTTATTGGCAATAGCATCGTTCTATAAAGATTGGGGCGCTATCGGAAAAGGATTCGGAAATTATATGTCCTATGGCGATTTTCCAACAAATGGCTATGCGGATATGTCGGGCTTCAAATTCCCTTCAGGCATTATATTAAATAATGATTTATCCACAATTCTTGAAGTTGACCATAGAAGCAGCGATGAAATTGAAGAATTTGTAAACAATTCCTGGTACGATGATTATGCTGAAGGAAAAGACAAAGGCAGACATCCTTGGGAAGGCGAAACCAATATCAAATATTCCGGTCCAAAACCACCTTACGATTTTTTAAATGTAGAGGAAAAATACAGTTTCATTAAAACCCCGCGTTGGAAAGGATTACCAATGGAAGTTGGTCCACTTGCCCGTTTATTGGTAGGTTACGGCCGTGGAAATAAAGAAATTCAAGCTGCCGTAAACGCTGCGTTGGCACATTTAAATGTTCCTGTTGATGCTTTATTTTCCACCTTGGGAAGAACTGCCGCAAGAGGAATTGAAACGCAATTGGTTGCAAACTGGACCTTGGAATTCTACGACACTTTAATGAACAACATTAAAAATGGTGACGAACGTATGGCGAATATGGACAGTTGGGAACCTTCCAGCTGGCCAAACGAAGCCAAAGGTGTCGGGTTTATGGAAGCACCAAGAGGTGCATTGGCACATTGGATTACCATTAAAGACCAAAAAACAGAAAATTATCAAATGGTGGTTCCATCTACCTGGAACGCTTCTCCTCGAGACCCAAAAGGACAAAGATCGGCTTATGAAGCTGCTTTAATAGGAACCCCTGTTGCGGATCCTGAATTGCCGTTGGAAATTATACGCACCATTCACTCATTTGATCCTTGTTTGGCCTGTGCCGTGCATTTATACGATGAACACGGAAATCATATTTCCCAAGTCCAAAATATTGCCAGTTGTGACAGTTAAACAATAAATTATGGAAACAAAAAACTTTAAACGCGTGTTGGTCTGGGAATTGCCGGTTCGGATATTTCATTGGGTAAATGTGCTCTGTGTTTTGACACTCACGATTACCGGATTTTTAATTGCCAATCCACCTGCACTGCTTTCAAATGCCGAAGCAACAAATTTGCATTCCTTTGGAATTGTTCGCTATATTCATTTTGTTGCCTCCTATATTTTCTTTTTTAATATAATTTTGCGCGTGTATTGGTCGTTTGTTGGCAACCAATTTGCACATTGGCGTGCTTTTTGGCCATTCACCAAAAAAAATTGGGAGAATTTTCGGCACGTACTGAAAATCGATATTCTATTGATGAATGAAAAGAAACGTGAATTAAAAAATATAAGTATTGGTCATAATAGCGTTGCAACAATGTCATACATTACGCTATTTTTTATTGCAACAATTTCCATTTTTACCGGATTTGCTTTATATGCCGACACCTCCAGTTGGTGGTTCCCAAAATTATTCAGTTGGGTAACGCCAATGTTTGGCGGCGACTTTATGGTTCGTACCATACATCATATTGCCATGTGGGGATTTATACTCTTTACTTTAGTACATGTTTATTTGGTTTTTTATCACGACTGGTTGGAAGGTCGGGGCGAAGTTTCCTCTATGTTCGGCGGCTATAAATTTGTAAGCGAAGAGCGGTTAAAAAAAGTTAAGAAAGCCAAAAAAGAGAATAAATAATAATTAATATATTGTGCCTGAGCACCTTTTTGGTGGGCGTTCCATTTCAGGTAGCGCTTTCTGTTCCAATCTGTCATTGCGAGCGGAGCGTGGCAATCTGTTGAACATATTGCTGAACAAACTTGCAAAGCAGGGATTTCCACTTCAATCGCTAACGCAAATTAAATGAATAATTAAATTTTTCCAAATAACCCATAAATCAAACTTTAAGCAAGTTCATTCTGCCGCTGCAATTTCAAGCAGAATGAATTTACTTTTTTTAATCAGACAATATGAGCACAACAGAAAGAACTCCAATAGCCATCAGCAGTGATTCCTATTTTTTTGAAAAAGACAAATCGAATAGTATTTTAATTTTGGGCGTTGGCAATTATTTAATGGGCGATGAAGGCATTGGCGTTCATGTTATGCAAGAAATGGCAAAAATAAAATTGCCAGAATATGTCGATATTTTAGACGGCGGAACGGGTGGATTTCTGTTGCTGAATTGTTTTGAAGCTTACCAAACCATCATTTTTGTTGATGCCACCATGGACGGAAAACCTGCTGGGACCATTTCGCTGATTCGGCCAAAATTTGCATCCGATTTTCCTTCGGCATTAAGCGTGCATGATGTTGGCCTAAAAGACATGATTGAAGCCGTTTATTTGATGGAAGAAAAACCCGATCTTCATTTGTTCACCGTTTCCATCGAAGAATTGGTGCCTATGACCATTGAATTAAATCCTAACGTAAAAAATGCCATTCCCAAAATTATTGAACAACTATTAACGCATTCGGAAGCACTTCACCTGAAAAAAGATTAAATTTAGATATTAGAATTGAGAATTAAACTTTAGACTTTTAATATTTAACTTCTAATATTTAATATTTACTTTTAACCTGCCACAACAGGCAATTTTTTATAACTTTTAATATTTAACTTCTAATATTTAATATTATTTAATGTCGACCTATAAAATCACGATTTCCGGACAAGTGCAAGGCGTGGGTTTTCGTCCGTTTGTTTATGGTTTGGCAAAATCCTTTTCTTTAACAGGAACCGTTTCAAACAATGAAGAAGGCGTTGTAACTTTCGTTACGGGCCCAAAAGATTCCGTTCAACAATTTTTTGAAAAACTGCTTAAAAATCCGCCACCGGTTTCCAAAATAAAAAACAGCGCCATTATTGAAGTGGTAAGCATAAAATTTGCCGATTTCAACATTGTTCCATCCAATAAAAACGGCCAATTAAATTTGCCTTTGACACCCGATTTTGCGATTTGCGACGACTGCAAAAAAGACATTCAGGATCCTAAAAACCGTCGTTACCTTTATCCGTTTACAACCTGCGTAAATTGCGGTCCGCGCTGGGCAATTACCAACACTTTTCCTTTTGAAAGAGACCATACCAGCATTACCGATTTTCCTATGTGTGATGAATGCAAAAAAGAATATGCAAATCCGGCCGGCCGACGTTTTCACTCGCAAACCAATACTTGTCACACCTGCGGAATTGAATTGATTCTGATTGATAATGCAGGAAATAAAATCGAGTCAACTCCTCAAAATATCTTCAAAAAAATAGCCAAATTACTTGCTGAAGGAAATATTGTTGCCCTCAAAAATACTGGCGGCTATTTGTTATGCTGTAACGCCGAAAATGAAACAGCAATAAAAAAATTACGCAACAAAAAAAACAGGCCAAACAAGCCTTTTGCCGTTTTATTTCCATCAATGGAATTTTTGCAAATTGACCTGAAAATAAATGAGCTTCAACGCAAATCCCTTACTTCTGCCGAAAGACCCATCAACATCATTCCCTTGGAAAATTATAAAGGAAAAATCGCCTTGAATGCAGTTGCGCCAGGGATAAATCAGTTGGGTGTGATGTTGCCATACTCGGGAATTTTACAATTGCTGACTAATGAATTAAACTTTCCCATCATTGCCACCAGCGGAAATATTCACAGTTCTCCAATTTTAAGCGACAATGCAGAAGCGCTTGAAAAACTTAAAAATGTTGCCGATTATTTTGTGCAGCACAATCTGGAAATTTCGCATCCGCAGGACGATTCCGTCATAAAATTCAGCGCCAAATTTAATCAGCAAGTTTTATTCAGAAGAGCGCGTGGTTTTGCACCAAATTATTTTGATGTGCAGTTAAATTCCAAAGAAAAAATCATGGCCATGGGCTCCGATTTAAAAAGTAGTATTGCTTTTTATCCCAACCAATATTTGTATGTGAGCCAATACCTCGGAAATCTTCAAAATTTTGATGTTTACAACAGGTTTACTTCAACCGTAAATTCCTTTATCAGCATTTTTGAACAACAGCCAGAAGTGGTTTTGGCAGACAAACATCCCGGCTATCAAAGTACGCAATTCGGGAAGGAATTGGCGCATAAAAACAGGTCAAAGTTGGTTGAAATTCAGCATCATAAAGCCCATTTTTCTGCGATTTTGGGCGAACATCAATTGTTTTCTGAAAAAGTGTTGGGCGTTGTTTTCGACGGAACCGGTTATGGTGATGATGCCAATATTTGGGGCGGCGAGTTTTTTGATTACGAACATCATAAAATTGAAAGAATCAATCATGTGGCCTATTTCGACTGGCTTTTGGGCGATAAAATGGCCAAAGAACCTCGATTGTCTTTACTTTCATTGGCTTCCGATGAAATGATGGAGGTTTTAAAAGAAAAATTCACCCAAAAGGAACTAAAAACCTATCAATCTTTAAAGAAAACGAATAAACTAAAAACATCTTCCGTGGGAAGGTTATTTGATGCAGTTGCTTCCCTTTTAAATATCACCGATTATAATACTTATGAAGGCGAAGCTGCCATTTTATTGGAGAACAACATTAGCGACTATAACATAAAATCGTGCAAAAACTATTTATCGAACCCAGAAAAAGGCATTTCGGCAACAGAAATCATTAAAAATATATACGCCGATCTCAACAGCGGAATTGCTAAAGAAACCATTATCATTAACTTTTTATATACATTGGCATTTTCAATAATTGAGCTGGCGAAAATCAATAATTATATACATATTGCGTTTAGCGGCGGCGTTTTTCAAAATACCACTTTGGTAGATTTGGTAATTGCATTAGCGCCAATAGAAATAAAATTGTACTTTCATAAAGATTTATCGCCTAACGACGAAAACGTTGCTTTCGGGCAATTGATGTATTATTTAAACATAACAAAATGAAGCATTTAAGCGAATACCGGGATTTTGATGCCACCAAAAAATACCTCGATGAAATCCATAAAATTACCACTCGAGAATGGAATATTATGGAAATTTGTGGCGGACAAACGCACAGTTTGGTAAAAAACGGAATTTTGGAATTGCTGCCCGAAAAAGTCAGAATGATTCACGGTCCCGGCTGTCCGGTTTGTGTAACACCGCTAAATTTAATCGACAAAGCCATTGAATTGCTGGAAAAAGGCGTGATTGTTTGCTCTTTCGGCGATATGATTCGCGTGCCCGGAAGCAAAAAAAGTCTGCTGGAAGCAAAAGCGGTTGGCGGTGATTTGCGTATTTTATATTCGCCTTTGGAAGCCGTTTCCATCGCCAAGCAAAATCCGGATAAAGAAGTCGTTTTTTTTGCCGTTGGTTTTGAAACCACAGCACCGGCTAATGCTTTATCGGTGTTGCATGCTGAAAAAGAAGGCCTAAACAACTATACCATTTTGGCCTCACACGTGTTGGTTCCGCCAGCGATGGAAGCTATTTTAGACGATAAATTGTGCACGATAGACGCATTTTTGGCTGCGGGACATGTTTGCGCCATTATGGGAATGCAGGAATATTATCCCTTGGTCGAGAAATATAAAATTCCAATGGTTGTCACAGGTTTTGAGCCATTGGATTTGGTTCAGGGAATTTATATGGCGGTAAAACAGCTTGAAGATGGCATTTATAAATTGGAAAATCAGTATTCCCGGGTGGTAAAAGAACACGGAAACCCAGCTGCTATTGCGGTAATACAAAAAGTTTTTGAAGTTGGCGCGAGAGAATGGCGCGGCATTGGTGAAATTCCAAACAGCGGCTATGTCATCAAAAAGGCCTATAAAAAATACAATGTAGAATCAAAATTTAACACCAACCACATTAAAGTGCCTGAAAATCAGAATTGCATTGCAGGCGAAATATTGCGCGGCATCAAAAAACCAAATCACTGCGACCAGTTTGGCAAAGCCTGCAAACCGGCGAATCCGCTTGGTGCGCCCATGGTCTCTTCAGAAGGCGCTTGTGCAGCCTACTATCATTTTTCAACTCATTAACTAAATCACATGGAAAACACAGGATTTGAAACCATTAATTTAGGTCACGGAAGCGGTGGCGAACTGACTAGAAATTTGCTGGACAAAGTTATTTTCAACACTTTCAGCAATCCGTTTTTAAACCAAAAACACGATGGTGCTATTGTAGAAATAAACTCAAAAATTGCCATTTCAACCGATAGTTTTGTGATTACGCCCATTTTTTTTAAAGGCGGAAACATAGGCGAACTGGCAGTGAACGGAACTGTAAATGATGTGGCAATGTGTGGCGCCATCCCAAAATATTTGTCCTTGGCTTTCATTATTGAAGAAGGCTTAAAAATGGAAGAATTTGAGAAAATTGTGGCTTCCGTAAAAAAAGCGGCTGATGAAAGCGGCGTACTTATTATTACCGGCGACACCAAAGTGGTTGAACGCGGAAAAGGCGACAAAATTTTCATTAACACCACCGGATTTGGACAAGTGCATCCCAAAGCCAATATTTCTGTGCATAACATAAAAGCAGGCGATAAAATTTTGGTGAACGGCTTCATTGCGCAACACGGAATGGCCATTATGAGCGAACGGGAAGGACTTGAATTTGAGTCTGATTTGGTGAGTGACACCACCAATTTAAACTTTTTGGTGAAGGATTTATTAGATGCATTCGGTGAAAAAATAAAACTGTTCAGAGATCCAACCCGTGGAGGTTTGGGAACAGTGTTACATGAAATTGCCAACGATATTTCAAAAGGTGTTTTCTTAAAAGAAAGTGCCATTCCTTTAGAAAAACAAGTGGCGGCAGCCTGTGAAATGTTAGGTTTGGATCCTATGTATGTTGCCAATGAAGGCGTGTTTTTGGTGGTTGTGGATTCGAGTATTGAAACCGAAGTTTTGGCCTTGATGCAAAACCACAAAAAAGGAAAAAATGCAGCGCTTATTGGTGAAATCACCCAAGAACACCCAAACAAAGTAGTGATGGAAAGTTTAATTGGCGGAAAACGCATTGTGAGTCCGCTTGTGGGAGAACAATTGCCGAGAATATGCTAGCTTCTTGATTTACGCCCTTCGACTCCGCTCAGGGTGACGGATTTACAATTTTAAAATATTTTAAAATTTTAATTTGCCATAAACCAGTAAATCCCAATCACAAAAGCAAATAAACCACCAGCCATTCTGATGCCTTTATAAAAAGTGCCGTTCTGCTTCTGATTTGAAAATGAAGCCACGTTGCCAATTATAAAAGCAAAGGAAATCATCGCCAATAATGTTCCTATTCCGAATCCTACAATGTATTTGGTCGAATCCAATTTTGAAATAAATCCGATGACCGGGAGAAACAACAAAAAGTGGGCAATGCCAGCCAAACCGTGAATAAAACCAACCGATAAAGAAGCAATCATACCCTGTTTTAAATTTGTATTGGGGTGCGTATGTGATTTTTCAGCTTGGTGAATATGAGGGCGTTTTGGAATGGTAAAAGTAACATCGCTTCGAAAACGCGGATTTTTCATCATTATTGGTTCAACCTCATCGTGACTGTGCGGATGTTCGTGAATCATTGGATATCCTTCAACGTGCACGTGGGTGTGTTTGTGTTGTTTTTCATCCTTAAAAATTTTAAAGAAAATCCACAAGGCCAAACCCATTAAAATAATACCGACCATTTTTTCGCTATGAAGCGAAATTTTCTCAATGGGAATCAATTCTTTAAACATCAAAAATAAAACGCCAATAGATAGCATTCCCAACAAATGCCCGATGCCCCAAAAAAGTCCAACTTTCCAAGCCTTCTTTTTGCTTTCAATAGCGAAAGGCGTTACCGCCGCCAAATGATCGGGACCCGAGATTACGTGCAAAATTGCGGCCATTATACCGGCAAATAAGGGAAAGGACAATTCCATTGCTTATAAAATTGAAATACCTTTAAAAATACAAAATTATGGTATACCAAAAACAATATATTTTGATTGATTTGTGGAGCGATAAATTTTAATGAGCACGCTTTAATTCAAATGGAAGCATTATATTATCAAAAAAATACGTACCTTTTTTCTGTTGCCTAAAAACAATTACCTTCCATGATAACATTTTTTCTTCAGCTTTTAAATTACTTTTTCTTTGCGTTTCATACTGCATTGATACTTTTTAATTTGTTTGGCTGGTTGTTTCAAAAAACTAAAAAACTACATTTAATAAGTTTGCTGATCACTTTATTTTCTTGGGGAATCGTGGGTATATGGAAAGGATTCGGTTACTGTTTTTTGACCGATTGGCATTATCGGGTATTGCGAAAATTAGGTGAAAAGGATATGCCAAACAGTTATATTTCCTTTTTAACGGAAAAGTTTACAGGTTGGCTTCCGGATGCGATATTGGTAGATAATTTAACCTTAGTGCTTACTATTTTGGCTTTGCTGTGCGCTATTTGGGTGAATTTTTTAGTTAAAAAAAATGAATAAAGTCCCATTTAGGTTGGGGCTATTTGGTTGTAATAATTTTTCATGATGCAAATCGAATTTTAGCAAATTATTTTTTAAAAAACGTTTGTTCATTGTCTATGCTAAAATTTAAAATACTTGTAAGGAAGATTTTTATTGAACTCTTTATTCAAAAATTTCAGATTTCCTAAACGTTTTTCAGCAACAATGGAAAATAATTATATAAATCTGTCAAATCATTTTCACCAAACAATCGGTAATATTCTTAAAACAATTGGTTGCGTTTTTTTAAAATACGGTTTTAAACATTTACATCAAATACAGTAACAACCTGAAAATAAAACATTTAATCTTATAAAAATCAAATATTTTTATTAGATTTATCCTATTACTAACTAAAACAATTTACTACCATGAGAAAAATCACACTGATTATGATGATGATTGTTACATTCATCACTTACGCACAAAAGAAAACAAACGGAACAATTTATTCGGAACATCCTGCAATTAAAACAGTTGAATCCATGATGCAGGCATTTGTAAAAGGCGATGCCGACCAGGTGGCTGGCTTTTTAGCCAATGACTTTAAACAGTTTTATGGATCAAACCCCAACAAAGATGCAAAAGGCAGCGACAAACAAAGTTTTTTAGATGATGTAAAGTTTTGGAAAGATAATTTTAACTATTTGAGCATCACAAGATCACCAGGTGCTTATCCAGACGCTTTAGAATATAAAGA
This sequence comes from Lutibacter sp., assembly GCA_032251275.1. GTDB lineage: Bacteria > Bacteroidota > Bacteroidia > Flavobacteriales > Flavobacteriaceae > Lutibacter. Next base: position 766 of record JAVVEF010000009.1, on the reverse strand, counting down.
TGGCGCCAACGATGACGTTGTTTGGGTTCAAACCTGGGATCATATAAAGGGGATGCATAACAAAACAGGCGTAAAATTAGATATGCCGATTCATCGACTGTTTATTGTTGACAAAAACAATAAAATTAAAACAATGATAAACTATTTCGACCGTACCGCCTATCGCGAAATTGGCAATAGTTTTAATGAAAGAACGAATGGAACTATCTATAACAATCACGAATATATCAACACCGTTCGAAAAATGCTTCATGCGTTTGAAAATAAAGATTTCGAAACCGCCTATAGTTATTATGATGATAAGGCGCAATTTAGCAGCAACAATATGGCTCACGACGCGAAAGCATTGACTTTAACTGAGATGAAAGAAGAAGACAAAAAGATTTTTGAAAAGTATGAAATTACAAGTATTGACGTGACTGGATATCCGGATTATTTGCATTATGAATTGGGAGCCGCAAAGGTTGTGCAATCATGGTGGAACTTTAGATTTATCAGAAAATCCGATAAAAAAAATATTGTAGTCCCCGTATTTTATATACACAATTTTAATGATGAAGGCAAAATAACTTCTGAATTAATTTATTATAGTGAAAAAATGCTGGAGTAATGAAATGATTTTTTTAAACAAAAAGCCGAAACAATTTGTTTCGGCTTTTTCTTGAGAGGCACTCAAAAGTTTTTTATCTTCCGATTTTACCCCTTTTTCTTTGACTTAAAATTGCCAGTTTCATTATAATGTTTAAACCAATTCGAAACAGTATTT
>JAVVEF010000008.1:18914-43418 GCA_032251275.1 Lutibacter sp. | reverse complement strand
TATTTGACGAATAAAGGCAAACCTGACATCATATCATTTACTTTTTCGGCGATACTTTCCAAAACTGCTTCATCTTCATAATTCAAAATAACTTCATCAATTAAATCTACGATAGTACTCATATCATTTTCTTTCAGGCCTCTGGTTGTTACTGCCGCAACGCCAATTCTGATACCGGAAGTTACAAAAGGAGATTTGTCATCAAAAGGTACCATATTTTTATTTACGGTAATATCAGCTTTCACCAAGGCATTTTCAGCATCTTTTCCGCTAATGTTTTTATTTCGCAAATCAATCAGCATACAGTGATTGTCTGTTCCGCCAGAAATAATTTCATAACCTTTTTTCATAAAAGCAGCAGCCATAGTTGCCGCATTTTTCTTCACCTGAATTTGATACGCTAAAAATTCATCAGTTAAAGCTTCCCCAAATGCAATCGCTTTTGCCGCAATAATGTGCTCTAACGGTCCGCCCTGATTTCCTGGAAAAACGGCTGAATCGATTAAAGCCGACATTTTTTTAAGCGTTCCGTTTTTTAATGTTTGTCCGAACGGATTGTCGAAATCCTTTCCAATCATGATGATTCCGCCACGAGGTCCGCGCAAAGTTTTGTGCGTTGTGGTGGTTACAAAATGACAATGAGGAATTGGATCATTTAATATACCTTTGGCAATTAAACCGGCAGGATGGGAAATATCGGCCATTAACAAAGCCCCAACAGAATCAGCTATTTCCCTGAATCTTTTAAAATCGATGTCTCTTGAATATGCCGAAGCACCTGCAATAATTAAATTTGGTTTTTCTTTGGTGGCCGTTTCCTGAATTTTGTCATAATTTAAAACGCCAGTTTCTTTTTCAACGCCATAAAAAGACGTTTTATACAATTTTCCTGAAAAATTTACCGGAGAACCGTGCGTTAAATGTCCGCCATGCGACAAATCGAACCCTAAAATTTTATCTCCCGGGTTTAAAACAGCCTGATAAACAGCTGCATTTGCCTGTGAACCAGAATGCGGCTGCACATTTACATATTCTGCGCCAAAAAGTTGTTTTGCCCTGTCAATCGCAATTTGCTCAACAACATCAACCACTTCACAACCGCCATAATAACGCTTGTTGGGATATCCTTCTGCATATTTGTTGGTCAAAACAGAACCAGTGGCTTCCATAACTTGTTCACTCACAAAGTTTTCCGAAGCAATTAATTCCAAACCATTGGTTTGTCTTTCTTTTTCGTCCTGTATTAAATCGAAGATAATTTGATCACGTTGCATTAAATTTGATTTTAAAAGTTAAAATTTCCGCAAAAATAGGAATTTCATTTTGCTTTCAACAATAAACTTCTATATTTGAATAGAAAATAATAACTACTAATAGTTTACATATATGCAAATAGCAGCAAACAATCCAACTAGAAAGTCATGGTTAAATGTAGCGGACAACTGCGATTTTCCCATTCAAAATATACCCTTTGGCGTTTTTATCACCAAAGATGACATTATAACCATAGGAACACGAATTGGCGAATACGCCATTGATTTGGGCGCTTTCCATCAATTAGGCTATTTTGAAGGAATTCCGTTGACCGATGATATGTTTATGCAGGATTCCTTAAACGATTTTATTTCCGACGGAAGAAAAACCTGGAGATTGGTAAGAAATAGAATTGCGGAAATGTTTGATGCGGAAAATCCGAGTTTAAGAGATAATTTAAATCACAGGGAAGTCATTATTTTCGATGTGAATGAGGTTGAAATGTTATTACCGATTACCGTTGGCGATTATACCGATTTTTACTCGAGCAAAGAACACGCCACCAATGTTGGTGTGATGTTTAGAGGTGCCGACAATGCGTTAATGCCAAATTGGCTTCATATGCCTATCGGTTATCACGGGCGTGCCTCGTCTGTAGTTGTTTCAGGAACAAAAATTCGCAGGCCATACGGACAAACATTGCCAAACGGCGAAACCCAACCAATTTTCGGACCAACAAAAGCGTTGGATATGGAACTTGAAACCGCTTTTATAACTACTGATGTGAACAATTTTGGGGAACCAATTTCTGTTGATGAAGCCCACGACTATATTTTCGGAATGGTATTGTTAAACGACTGGAGCGCCAGAGACATTCAAAAATGGGAATATGTGCCACTTGGACCATTTTTGGGAAAAAGTTTTGCTTCATCCATGTCACCTTGGATTATTACGATGGATGCTTTGGAACCCTTTAAATGTGACGGACCAAAACAAGAAGTTACGCCACTTCCCTACTTGCAACAAAAAACAACGGAAAACAGTTACGACATAAAACTTCAGGCAGCAATTGAAACCGAAAACGGTGATTTGAATCTGCTTACTACATCAAATTTTAAATTTTTATACTGGACAATGTCGCAACAATTGGCGCATCATACCAGCAATGGATGTAATGTTAGAACAGGTGATTTAATGGGAAGCGGCACCATTTCTGGGCCAACCAAAAACAGTTATGGTTCTATGTTGGAACTAACCTGGGGAGGAAAAGAGCCTATCACTTTAAAAGATGGAACAACAAGAACGTTTTTCAATGATGGCGATCATGTGATTATTCGCGGTTATTGTAAAAATGACAAAGTGAGAATTGGATTTGGCAAATGTACCGGCAAAATAATGCCACCAGTTAAATTAAAAAAATAAGAAAAAATCAAATAAATTGAAAGTCAAATTGACCCTGAAAATAATTTTTAGGGTTTTTTTTTGTTATTTTTGACAATAAATTCTTAACCCTGCTAAACTTAAATCAATATGATAAAAAAACAGCTGATTATTTTACTCTTAACCTTGACATTTTTTGGTTGCGGAGGCGTTAAAAAAACACAGGAAGCCATTAATTATGGAAACTATGATGAAGCCATTGAGACTGCTGTTAAAAACTTAAAAAGCAACAAAACCAAAAAAAGCAATCAACCTTATGTAATTATGCTGCAAGAAGCATATACAAAAGCAACCGACAGCGACCTTGAAAAAATAAATTTTCTTAAAAAAGATGGAAATCGAGCCAATTTTGAAAGCATTTACACCGTTTACGTAAACCTTAATAACAGGCAAAAACTTATAAAACCATTACTGCCATTACCGATTCTTGATAAAGGAAAAAACGCCAAATTTCAATTTCATGATTATACAAATGATTTGGTAAACAGCAAAGAGATTCTTTCCAATTATTTATACGAAAATGCTAAAAAATCGTTAGTTAAGGCTGAAAATAAAGTTGATTTCAGAAATATTTATGATGATTTAATTTACCTAAACAACATCAATCCGAATTACAAGGATTCGCAAGATTTACTGAAGGAAGCTCATAATAAAGGAACAGATTTTGTTTATGTTTTTATGCAAAATCAATCAGATAAGGTAATTCCAATTCGGTTGGAAGATGATTTATTGAATTTTGACACCTATAGATTAAATAATCTTTGGATGGTTTATCACAACAATAAACAACCACAGTTAAAATATGATTTCGAAATAGTGTTAAATTTAAGGGAAATTAATATTTCTCCCGAAAAAATCAGCGAAAAACAAATAGTTCAGGAAAAACAAGTGAAAGATGGATGGAAATATTTACAAGACAGCAAAGGAAACGCTGTAAAAGACAGTTTGGGGAACAATATTAAAGTTGACAAATTTAAAACTATCCGAAGTACCTTATATCAAAATACCCAATATAAATCTGTTCAAATAATTGGGCAAATGAGCTATTTTGAACTAAAAACCAATCAATTAATTAAAACTTTCCCCATAGAAAGCGGATTTAAATTTGAGCATAATTATGCAACTTATAGAGGCGATAAAAATGCTTTAGACCAAAGTTATTTGAATTTATTAAAGTATAAATACGTTCCTTTTCCAAGCAATGAACAAATGATTTTTGACAGCGGCGAAGATTTAAAACAGAAGATTAAATATATAATCACCTCTAATAATTTTCGATAAAACGGCCTTCTTTACTGAGCAATAATTTCTTTTATCGCTTCAATTGTTATGGAATGATGCGAGTTGTCGTACACCGATTTTTTGTTTTTTATTACTAAAACTTGCGGTGACTGGTGTACAACCTTAAACGTAGTTGAAACATCTTGGGACAATGACCTGTAATTCAATAAATCCAAGAAATACAAATCCACTTCAGTTTCCGGAATGTCATAATCGCTTTCAAAATTTTTAAGCACCATTCTGCTTATACCACATCTTGTGCTGTGTTTAAAAATTAAAACAGGTTTGTTTGAAGAAATTTTTATGATGTCTTCTAATTGTGATTTATCACTTAAAGGCATCCATTTTATTTTTACGCTACTTTCTGCTTTATCGGCACTTTTAAGAAAATTATCGAATAATCCCATTTTAATTGTTTTATCTTTAAGTCGGCAAACTTAATAATAACTTACTTAAAAAGACAAAATGTCCTTAAAAAATTAATTGCTTACGACAAAATGACTTATTTCCAGGTTATTGTTTAAGTGGAATATTCTTTGAGAACTAAAATTAAAGACAATTAAATTAAATGTTATGGACTTCAATAAATTTACAATAAAATCACAGGAAGCAGTGCAACAAGCACAACAAATAGCGCAAAGTTACGGCCATCAGCAAATTGAAAATTCACATATTTTGAAAGCTATTTTTGAAGTGGATGAAAATGTGGTTCCTTTCATTTTTAAGAAAATCGGATTAAATATTGATTTACTTAAAAGCCTGATTGACAAAACATTAGAAAGTTATTCAAAAGTAACTGGAGGAGAAATTTCACTATCAGGAAACGCATCTAAAATGTTGAACACAGCAGCTATTGAAGCGAAAAATATGAAGGATGAATTTGTTTCCATAGAACATTTATTGCTGGCCATTTTAAATACAAAAGACACGACCTCTCAAATTTTAAAAGATCAGGGAGTTACGGATAATAACTTAAAATCGGCCATTGCAGAGTTGCGAAAAGGAAGTACGGTAACTTCTCAAAGCGCTGAAGAAACTTATAATTCACTGAATAAATATGCGCGGAATTTAAATCAGCTGGCAAACGACGGAAAATTGGATCCCGTAATTGGTCGTGATGAAGAAATCAGAAGAATTCTTCAAATTTTATCTCGAAGAACCAAAAACAATCCAATACTCGTTGGTGAACCGGGAACAGGTAAAACCGCCATTGCAGAAGGATTGGCGCACAGAATCGTGAAGGGAGATATCCCTGAAAATTTAAAGGACAAACAAGTTTATTCCCTGGATATGGGCGCGCTAATTGCCGGTGCAAAATACAAAGGTGAGTTTGAAGAGCGATTGAAATCCGTTATAAAAGAAGTCACTTCCTCAAACGGGGAAATTGTGCTTTTTATTGATGAAATTCATACATTGATTGGTGCAGGCGGTGGTCAAGGCGCCATGGATGCTGCAAATATTTTAAAACCAGCTTTGGCAAGAGGCGAATTAAGGGCTATAGGTGCAACCACACTTGATGAATACCAAAAATATTTTGAAAAAGACAAAGCCTTGGAACGCCGGTTTCAAAAAGTAACGGTTGATGAACCTGATACGGAAAGTGCCATTTCAATTTTGCGTGGTATCAAAGAAAAATATGAGAACCATCATAAAGTGCAAATTAAAGATGATGCCATTATTGCTGCCGTAGAATTGTCACAACGTTATATTTCCAACCGATTTTTACCCGATAAAGCCATCGATTTAATGGATGAAGCAGCCGCAAAATTGCGGATGGAAATAAATTCTAAACCCGAAGAATTGGATGTTTTGGATCGAAAAATTATGCAAATCGAAATTGAAATTGAAGCCATTAAACGCGAAAAAGATGAAAAGAAATTGGCAATTTTGAAAGAAGAAGTTGCCAATTTAAAAGAAAAACGAAACGACATAAATGCGAAATGGGTCAGTGAAAAAGAATTGGTGGAAAATGCGCAGGCCAGTAAAGAAGCCATAGAAAATTATAAGTTGGAAGCCGAACGCGCCGAACGTGACGGAGATTATGGAAAAGTAGCTGAAATTAGGTACGGAAAAATTAAAGATGAACAAGATAAATTGGAGAAACTTCAAAAAGAATTGGCTAAAAATCAGGATTCCTCATTAATCAAAGAAGAAGTTACACGTGACGATATTGCCGAAGTTGTGGCCAAATGGACCGGAATTCCGGTGACAAAAATGCTGCAAAGCGATCGTGAAAAGTTGCTGAATTTAGAAGATGAATTGCACCAAAGAGTTGTTGGACAAGAAGAAGCGATAGCTGCAGTGGCAGATGCCGTAAGAAGATCAAGAGCCGGATTGCAGGACGTAAAAAAACCGTTGGGAACCTTTTTATTTTTGGGAACAACCGGAGTTGGTAAAACGGAATTGGCGAAAGCCCTGGCTGAATATTTATTTGACACGGAAAACTCAATTACGCGTATTGATATGAGCGAATATCAGGAACGCCACGCTGTGAGCAGATTGGTTGGCGCGCCTCCCGGATATGTTGGTTATGAAGAAGGCGGACAATTGACCGAAGCCGTGCGACGAAAACCTTATTCCGTAATCTTATTGGACGAAATTGAAAAAGCGCATCCAGATACCTTTAATATTTTATTGCAGGTTTTGGATGAAGGCAGGTTAACGGATAATAAAGGTAGAGTTGCCGATTTTAAGAACACTATTATTATTATGACTTCCAATATGGGTGCACATATTATTCAGGAAAGGTTTGAAAATATGGATATGAATAAGCGCGATATAATTACTGAATCCACAAAAGCAGAAGTTTTGGTTTTGCTAAAGGAAACCATCAGACCCGAATTTTTAAATCGAATTGATGAAATTATTATGTTTACCCCATTAAATGCAGGAGAAATTAAACAAATTGTTAAAATTCAATTAGATGCGTTGGCAAAAATGTTATTGACAAAAGATATTCATATCGATTTTTCTGAAGATGTGATTGAAGCGTTGGCAAATAAAGGATACGATCCACAATTTGGGGCAAGACCCGTAAAACGAGTCATCCAAAAAGAAGTGCTAAATGAGTTGTCGAAAGAAATCTTATCAGGCAGAATAACTTCTGAAAGCCATATTTTACTTGATGCTTTTGATGAGAAAATTGTGTTTAGGAATAAATAAAAGCTATTTTAAATGAAAGGAACTCCTTATATAAATTTTATGTAAGGAGTTTTTTTGATGTACATTTGTTGTTTCCCAATATTTTAAACATGAAAAATTTAATTTTCACCTTATTGATTGGCTTAATTTCTTTAAATATTTATGCCTAGCAAAAAGAAATAACCACGTATTATTTTATAAGGCACGCGGAAAAAGTGAGGGGAAATCCTACTGACAAGAATCCTGATTTAAACGAAATCGGAAAAAAAAGAGCAGAATATTGGAATACCGTTTTTAAAAATGTGGCATTTGATGAAATTTATTCAACGAATTTTAACAGAACCCTTCAAACTGCCGCTCCAATGGCAAAAACTAAAAATTTAGAAGTCAAAATTTATCATCCGGAAAGTTTATATAATGATGATTTTCAACTTAAAACAAAAGGAAAAACGGTTTTGGTTGTTGGCCACAGCAATACTACACCATTATTTGTAAATAAAATTTTGGGAAGAGAAATGTATCCTGAGATTGATGACACAAATAACTCAAACCTATATATTATTACAATTTCGGATACAGTTATGGATAATGTTTTATTGGTTATCGACCTATAATTATTTTTTAAATAAAGTAAAAAATTTAATGCCGTAACTTTTGAATCCAGTCTGATAATGTAACTAATTTTAACTAAAAAAACCACTCAATTGAGTGGTTTTTTTAAAGGTTTATGTTTTCATTCTAAAATTTCACGCCAACACCAACGCCAACAACCCAGGGATTGATATCAACTTCAACAGGAATAATACCATCTCCGGTATTAACTTTTACATCAGTTTTCAATAATAACTTTTTGATGTCGAAATTTAAAAACCAATAATCATTTAAATCAAAATCCAATCCTCCTTGCATAGAAAATCCGACCGCGTCATCATAATCCATACCAACAACATCTCCTTCATCAATGCCATAAAAAAAGGTGTAATTGATACCTGCGCCCAAATAAGGTTTAACGGTTCCGCCTGTAAAATGATATTGCAAACTCAACGTTGGCGGTAAAATCCAAACATGACCTAAATCAATTTCGGTTCCCAGGTTAACATCAACATTGTGTTTTGCTGTAGCCAAAATTAATTCAGCCGCCCAATTTTCATCGAAAAAATAGGTGAAATCCAGTTCAGGAACTACAGCAGTTGAAACATCAACCTTTGCATCATCTAAATCATCGTCAACATCAGGTATAATAGCAATAACTCTTAATCGAGCTTGCCACCTGTTAAAATCATTTGAATCTTCTTGTGAAATTGCATTTATTGAGATTAACATCATCACAATAACGCTTAAAAGTAATTTTTTCATCATATAAATTTTTAAAATTTGAACTAAATTAACAGCCTTTTTCCAAATAATAAATGATATTCCTCAATTGAATCAAGTTACTAATTGTATAAAAATTGTAGTACATTTGCAACTGTATGCAGAAAAACATCAACATAAAAAATAAGAAGGCCCGCTTTGAATATGAGATTCTGGATAAATATATAGCCGGGATTCAACTTACGGGCACTGAAATTAAATCGATTCGTGAAAGCAAAGCGAGAATCACTGAGAGTTTTTGCGAGTTTAATGAAAAAGGTGAATTATTTGCCATCAATATGTTTATTGAAGAATATGTTTATGGCCATTCATTTAACCACAATCCGAAAAGCGAGCGAAAACTGTTGTTGAACAAGCGCGAATTGAAAAAATTACTGAAAGAAGTTCAAAACGCGGGTTTAACCATTGTTCCATTGCGCTTATTTTTAACCGATAAAGGCTGGGCAAAACTGGAAATTGCTTTGGCAAAAGGAAAGAAAAACTACGACAAGCGCGAAGCCATAAAAACACGCGACAGTAAAATACATTTGGACCGAATTAAAAAAGATTTCAATTAGCGAGGATGAACCGAGCCATCACAAATTTTGATACACAGTAGAATGATCAAAGGCGAACAGCAGCTGTTACCGATAAAAAATAAAATGTAAACAGATGAAATTTGCAGCATTTTTAAGATTAATAAGATGGAAAAATTTACTGCTCATCATTTACCTGCAAATCTTACTTAAATTTTTATTATTTTCAGTATTTGAATTAAACACCAATCTTACTGTATTTCAATTTCTTACCTTATTATTTTCGCTTATTTTAATTACTGCGGCCGGTTATATAATCAATGATATTTTCGATTTAAAATCCGATTTAATCAACAAACCGCAAAAGGTAATCGTTGCCAATCAATTTTCTGTTGAAACCTCGAGACGATTGTATTTGATAACCAATACAATGGGGATTGTTTTGGGCATTGGTTTGTCGTTGTCCGTTCAAAAACCAACTTATGCTTTTATATTTATTGGCGCTTCGCTCCTGCTCTATTTTTACTCAAAAAAACTAAAATCAAAACCCTTAATCGGCAATATTACAGTTTCCTTTTTAGTCGCTTTGAGCATTGTAATTCTGTGCTTTTTCGATTTAAATTTAGCCATTCAAAATGAGGCGCAACAGTTGGTGATATATGTAATATTGCTGCTGTCGGGTTTTGCCTTCTTCATAAATATGGTACGCGAAATTATTAAAGATATTGAAGATATAAATGGGGATTACAATTTAAAAATGAACACCTTGCCTATTTTATTAGGCGTTTCAAGAACAAAAAAAATAGCCGCGTTTTTATGTTTATTTCCCTTGGGTTTGTTATTGTTTATTGTGGTAAAATACGCTTCAGCATATAAATTTACACTGCTTTATTTATTGCTGTTTACGTTTGTTCCTTTACTTTATGTCGCCTTAAAATTGCTTTCGGCAAAGACAAAAAAGGATTTTAAAAAATTAAGTATTTTCCTAAAAATTATTATGTTTTTAGGGATTAATACACTGCTCATATTTTCATTAAACACAAACTAATGCTTTCAGAAAAATTAAAAAATAAAAACATCATTTTGGCTTCGGGTTCTCCGCGACGTCAGGAATTATTTAAAGAGTTGGGGTTGGATTTTTCCATTCAGGTAAAAGCTGTAAAGGAAATCTATCCATCAACTTTAAAAGGTGCAGAAATCACCAACTATTTGGCGGAACTTAAAGCAGCAGCTTTTACGGAATTATCTAAAATTGATGTTGTTGTAACTTCCGACACCATTGTTTGGCTAAATGACAAAGCCATTGAAAAACCAAAAGACAAACAGCATGCCGTTGAAATGCTGCAAGAAATTTCTGGCAAATGCCATGAAGTGATTACCTCCATTTGTATTAAAACAATGACATCGCAAAAAGTATTTTACGATGTCACTAAGGTTTGTTTTAAATCATTGTCAATGGAAGAAATCAATTTTTATGTTGAAAATTATCAGCCTTTTGACAAAGCCGGCGCCTATGGAATTCAGGAATGGATAGGTTTTATCGGTGTTAACAAGATTGAAGGCAGCTACTTTAACGTGATGGGATTGCCTGTTCATAAATTATATGAAGAATTAATGAAATTATAATATCGTATCGTTTAATATCATTATTTTTGAACGATTTTTAATAAATAACAGATGAAGAAATACACGTTTACAGAAAAAAAGGACACAAGATCGGGATTTGGTGCAGGATTGGCTGAATTAGGCGATACAAATGAAAATGTAGTGGCGCTATGTGCAGACTTGGTGGGCTCGTTAAAAATGGAAAAATTTATTGAAAATCATCCCAAACGATTTTTTCAGGTTGGAATTGCGGAAGCAAATATGATGGGAATTGCTGCAGGTTTAACCATTGGAGGTAAAATTCCATTTACTGGAACTTTCGCCAACTTTTCTACAGGAAGGGTTTACGATCAAATCAGACAATCTATCGCTTATTCTGAAAAAAATGTGAAAATATGTGCGTCACACGCAGGATTGACTTTAGGTGAAGACGGAGCGACACATCAAATTTTGGAAGACATCGGCTTAATGAAAATGTTGCCGAATATGACAGTAATCAACACTTGCGATTACAACCAAACAAAAGCGGCAACTATTGCCATTGCAGAACATGTTGGACCGGTTTACTTACGTTTTGGACGTCCGGTTGTGCCAGTATTTATGCCGGCTGACGAAAAATTCATCATAGGAAAAGCCATTATGTTAACCGAAGGAACGGATGTGACCATTGTTGCTACCGGACATTTGGTTTGGGAAGCATTGCAAGCTTCAGAAAAACTGGAAGCGATGGGAATTAGCGCGGAAGTTATTAACATACATACCATAAAACCTTTAGACGACGAAGCCATTTTAAAATCTGTCGCAAAAACAGGTTGTATCGTAACTGCTGAAGAACATAATATTTTGGGTGGTTTGGGCGAAAGCGTTGCACGTATTTTGGTTCAAAACAATCCGATTCCGCAAGAATTTGTGGCTGTTAATGACAGTTTTGGAGAATCTGGAACTCCGGCCCAATTGATGGAAAAATACGGTTTAACAGAAAAAGATATAGTTGCGGCAGCTAAAAAAGTCATCGCCAGAAAATAATGGCACTCTTCTTGCGTTTATAGTTCATTCAATGCTATTATTTAGTATTGTTGGTTTGAAAAATTGTGACATCCCCACTGATAAAAAAAAACGTGTAAATCATGATTTTCAAAACCATTTTATTTTAATGAATCTGTGAATTTTACAACTTACAACTAGAAATATTGTAGGTGGCAAAGCAGTCACAGATTAGAAAGATGAATTATAAACCCTAAATTAAAAATTATGAACAAAAGAATTTTAGTGCTTTCAATTGCTTTACTTTCCACAGTATTTTATATGAATGCCCAAAGTGGATTTGGCGTAAAAGGCGGATTGAGTTACAACACCAATGGTGAGTTAAGCGAATTTGTTAATGAAACCGGAACCATTATTGAAAATGAAGGAAAAGGTAAATCGGGCTATAATGTTGGTATTTACGGCAAAATTGGATTAGGCCCAATTTATTTGAAACCTGAGTTGGTGTACACAAAAACCACCAGTGAATATGAACTTAATTCAGAGATTGTAGATTATAAAATCGCCAGATTAGATATGCCTGTTTTGGTTGGATTAAAATTAATTGGCCCGTTAAGTGTATTCGCCGGACCAGCATTTCAATATACATTAAATAACGATTTTAATGATATAAAATATGCTGATATTGAAAATGAATTTACGGTAGGTTTTAATTTTGGAGCTGGATTGGATCTTGGCAGACTAGGTTTGGATGTGAGATATGAAAGAGGCTTTAATGAGAATGAAGCTACTTTTATAGAAAATAGCACTACCTCTTATCGATTGGATTCAAGGCCTGAACAACTTATCTTTAGTTTATCCTACAGATTATCTGGTGGTAAAAAATAATTTTTCAACGCTGAAAAATTAAAATAACTAAAATATTAATATTTCTAAAAGCCCGCAAATTGCGGGCTTTTATTTTGCTTACTCATTTTATCTTTCAAAATAAATACACAAATTCAAAATTAAATTTATATATTTATCGCATTACTATCTAAACTTATAATTATAAAACTATGCAAATAAAACCCCTATTTATAGTTATATTGTTATCTTCTTTCTCAGTTGTACACGCCCAAGAGTATACTTTTGGCATAAAAGGCGGAATTAATTTTAACAATATCGGCGATTTGTATCATAACGGCAATAACAGTGGATTAGGTACAAACGTCACTCCAAATGATGATACTGTTTTTTCAGCAGAAAAAGAAATGGGATTCCTATTTGGCGCTTTCGCGATGATTGCTTTCGATAAGTTTTTTATCAGGCCGGAAGTAGTTTATGTGTCGTCAAAAAACAATTATCCGTTGGCTTTCGAAACAGCCTATTGGACTTCGACAAAAATTGATATTCCCATACTTTTGGGATACAAAATTTATGAGCCGGTTTCTCTTTATGCCGGACCAAGTTTTAGCAGTATTTCTGATATGAAATTGGACGCTGTAGAACAAGGATCTAATTATCCTTATGTTTACAAAAAATCGTCAACAAGTATTAATGCAGGAATTTTGGCAGAATTTGGAAGATTTGGCATTGATTTACGTTACCAATATGGCATCACAAAAGTTGAAGAACTTAGGGTTAATATTAACAGAGGCATTTACGGAACAAATATCGCCGAGTTGCTTGAATACAATCCAAGTCAAATTCAATTAAGCGTGCATATAAACATTCTAAAAATAAATGCCGATGATCGGGGCCATAAAATAAAAAGTGGCTGGAGAGGCGGCAGTAGCGGTTGTCTAAAATAAAAAAAAGCTTCCCGAAAATCGGAAAGCTTTTTTTAGCATTTATGAGATGTTTTTCTAATTATCTTTATCTAAGAAATCTGGTATTCCGTCACCATCAGTATCATCATCTAACCAATTTCCGTTATTGTTGGTGTCTTCATCTCTGGTTAGTTTACTGTCGCCATCATCATCAGCATCCAAATAATTGGCAATTCCGTCACCATCTGTATCGAAAGTTTTATAATCATCGCTGCCTATTGGAAATTCCAATTTAGACAGTACGCCGTCGTTATCATGGTCTGCAATATTGACATCATTCAAGGTAATTTGAAAAACAAGCGGTGAATTTGAAGGAATAACACTTTGTCCAATATTGCCAAAACCCAGCCCGGAAGGTATAAATAAAATTCCTTTACCTGCATTTTCATAAAAAAAAGATTCATCAGTGTTTAAAACTTTTGTTCCGCCTTTAAAATTGGTAAAACCATAAGCCCAACCATCAATTACGCCAGTTAAAGGCAACCACGTTAATGCTGAACGTGAATCGAAAACTGTGCTGTCCAACAACATTCCCGTATAAGTTGTCAATACCGAATCTACTCTTGTTGGTGAAATAGTAAGACCTTCAGACTGACTCAAATAATACAATTTATAATCAATGTCGTTTTTGGTGATATTTTGTACTTCAACTTGATCCATTAAAGGTGTTTCCCCATTTTTTATGGTCCAGATTCCACCATCAGTTTCATTTAGATAATGCTTTTGCAAATAGTCAATCAAGGTTACATCGTCTTCCAAAGCTTGTTTCGCCGCATCAAATGAAGGGTTGTCATCATCTTTTTTACAAGAAAAAATTACAGCGCTTAAAGCAAGTATAAAGAATATATTTTTAAATTTCATTCGGGTTATTTTTTAAGGGCGCAAGATAGTATTTTACTACCTTTGTTTAAAGAGAAAAGATAAAATTTAACGTTATTATATGAGAATTGATAAGTATTTGTGGTGCATACGAATTTATAAAACCCGAAGTCTTGCTACGGAAGCTTGCAGAAAAGGCCATATAAAACTTAATGGCGACAATGTAAAGGCATCAAAGATTGTTTTTGTGGGCGAGAAATTAATTGTTAAAAAAAACCAGATCAACTATGAAATTCAAGTGATAGATACACCAACAAACCGCGTTGGCGCTAAATTGGTCGATTTATACAGAATAAATTTAACGCCTAAAGAAGAATTTGAAAAACTAGACTTGCTGAAATATTCCAAAGATTATTACCGTAAAAAAGGCGTTGGAAGACCGACTAAAAAGGATCGACGCGATATTGATGATTTGCACGAAGAAGGAGATGGAAATGAAGATTAATTTAGAAGGTAAAAATGCGCTTGTTGGCGCAAGTACCCAAGGTTTGGGAAAAGCAATTGCGGTACAATTAGCAAGTTGTGGCGCATCCGTTACGTTAATGGCCAGAAATGAGGAAAAACTGAAAGCCACTATTGCCGAGCTGGATACAAATTTTAACCAAAAACACCAATACATTGTAGTTGATTTTTATGATTTTAAGGATTTCGAATTAAAAACTTCCGCTTATTTTAAACAAAATACTGTTGATGTTTTGGTCAACAATACCAACGGACCGGAAGCTGGCGGTGTTTTTGAAAAAAACACAAACGATTACCAAAAAGCCTTCGATTTATTGTTTAAAACAACCTGTCATTTGACTTTGCTGGCTGTTGAAAATATGAAGAAAAACAATTTCGGACGCATTATTAACACTGCTTCTTTAACGGTCAAAGAACCTTTGCCGAATCTTGTTTTATCTAATACAATTCGTGCGGCGGTTGCCATTTGGGCAAAAACACTGGCGAAAGAAGTTGCGCCTTTCGGCATTACCGTAAATACCATTTTAACAGGTCTTTTTGATACGGAAAGAATTCAACAACTCAATAAAATTCAGGCAAATGCCAAAGGAATCTCTTTGGAAGAAAATTTAAAGTTATTGACACAGGAAATTCCTGCAGGAAGATTAGGAAAACCTGTTGAATTTGGCCATTTGGTGGCGTTTTTGGCCTCAAATTACGCATCCTATATTACCGGAACCAATATCTCAATAGATGGCGGATTGATAAAATCATTATAAAGTCAAAGATAAAAGACCGCTTCGCTAAAAGAAAAGAGAAAAGAGACTTTTTACTTAATATTGAAGTATCAAAAAAAAATTATGAAAAACACATTGAAAACACGTTTTGATAAAGAATATTGGGAGAGCAAATACAGCTATAAAGTCACTGGATGGGATATTGGTTATGCTTCTACTCCACTTGTAGATTATTTTAAACAGTTGACCAGCAAAAAATTAAAAATTTTAATTCCCGGCGGCGGCAATTGTTATGAAGCGGAATATTTATTTGATCAAGGTTTTGAGAACATTTTTGTGATTGACATTGCTGAACAGCCCTTGAAAAATTTAAAAAAACGGTTTCCAAATTTCCCTGTCAACCATTTAATTCACGATGATTTTTTTAATCATAAAGGAAAATATGATTTAATTGTGGAACAAACTTTTTTTTGTGCGTTAGATCCTGTTTTAAGACAAAAATATGTTGATAAAACGCACGATTTATTGTCGGAAAAAGGTAAATTGGCTGGGCTTTTATTTGATTTTGAGCTGACAGATGAAGGTCCGCCATTTGGCGGTTCAATAACAGAATATATACAACTGTTTTCCGAAAAATTCACCATTAAAAAACTGGAAAGATGTTATAATTCCATAAAGCCAAGAGCCGGAAGGGAATTGTTTTTTATCTTTGAAAAAAAATAAACCCATGGAAAGTTCAATTATTTTAACGGATGAGCAAATTCAGAATAAAACACGAAGAATTGCTTATCAGATATTCGAAGTAAATTTTAACGAAAAAGAAATTATTATCGCCGGAATTACAGGAAATGGTTTTTTGTTTGCAAAGAAAATAGCGGAAGTATTGTCCAAAATTTCCGATTTAAAAGTGGTTTTGTGCGAAGTTAAAATAGATAAAAAACACCCAATAAATGAGATTACAACTTCCATAAATTCAAACGAGTATAAAAATAAATCCTTGGTTTTGGTGGATGATGTCTTAAACTCCGGAACTACCTTAATTTATGGCATCAAACATTTTTTGGAAGTACCCTTAAAGCGTTTCAATACCGCGGTATTGATTAACAGAAACCATAAAAAATATCCGGTAAAAGCAGATTTTAAAGGAATCTCCTTATCAACTTCCTTAAAAGAGCATATTTCTGTTGTGTTTGAAGATAACAAATCCTACGCCAGTTTAGCGTAAAAGCATTATTTCATCAACAATTTGTGCCACATTTTTGTGGTCTGCCAAAACAGTATGATGGGCTCTTTCATAATAGGGAGCACGCTCAAATAAATGTTTGGCAATATATTCTTTTAGGTTTTCTGTTCCGATGGCGGCAACCAACGGCCGTTGTGAAGTTTCGTTTTTTAATCTTTCAAAAATGGTGTCTATGGATGCTTTTAGGTAAAATGAATTGGATTTATTTTCAATAAAATCCAAATTATTTCCATAACAAGGCGTTCCTCCGCCCAAAGAAATGACAGAACTTTCATTTGAATCAAGCAATTCCTTTAAGTAGCTTCCTTCAATTTTTCGGAAGTAAATCTCCCCTTTTGTTTCGAAGATTTCGGTAATGGACATTTGTTCTCGTTGTTCAATAAAACTGTCTAAATCAATAAATTGAATTGCCAATTTTTCTGCCAAAATTTTTCCGACAGCCGATTTTCCGCTTGCCATATAGCCCAATAAAACTATTTTCATATATTAAATATTTGGTGTGTGAAATTCAAAAACAAATATCGTTTAAAAAAGGAGATAAAAAAACTTGTGAAGTACAACTATAGATGGTATATTTGCACTCGCGTTGAGAAAGTGGAAATTGACCTGGTAGCTCAGTTGGTAGAGCACCTCCCTTTTAAGGAGGTGGTCCTGGGTTCGAGCCCCAGCCCGGTCACAAAAAAGTTAAGTTTAACCGCTTAGCTTTTTTTGTTTAAAGCAATGCGCGTATGGCGGAATTGGTAGACGCGCCAGCTTGAGGGGCTGGTGTTCGCTTAGAATGTGCAAGTTCGAATCTTGTTACGCGCACAAAAAATTAAAAGAAAGGACAGCTCACACGCTGTCCTTTCTTTTTAAAATTCAATCGTAAATCAAAAATATACAATCGTAAATCAATTTGCGTTAGGGGTTGCAGGGGAAAACCTTTTTGCGCTTTTTCAGCGAAAAAAGTTTGGAACGAAAAACCCGCCCGCCTTTTCGGCGGGAACGCCCAAAAGATGCATTATATTTAATTACCGTAATAGCGCAACAAAAAAAAACATAAACCCCAAAAAATACAGTTGAAAAAAATATTGTAATATTGTAATCAAACTATTTTTTAATTCTCATTTGGTTGAAATTTTTCGAAAAAACCTTATTTATATTCATTTTCTTGGTCGCTTTTATGGCGAATTCCCAAGAACTGCCGCCTGTTGAAAATTATGCGCCGGAAATTTACGGTGCTGAAAATCAGAACTGGTCCATCTCACAAGCTTCCGATAATTATATTTATATTGCCAACAGCAGCGGCTTGTTAGAATTTAACGGCGCTAAATGGAAATTGTTTCCTACGCCCAACAAATCAAGTTTACGATCGGTAAATGTAATTGGTGACAGAATTTATACGGGTTGCTATATGGAATTTGGGTATTGGGAGAAAAATGATTTTGGAAATTTGATTTACTTTTCCCTGAGCAAAAAACTGAAAGAACCTTTGCTTGAAGAAGAATTTTGGAATATTGTGAAAGTTGACAATTGGGTGTTGTTTCAATCGTTGCACAGGATTTATATTTACAATACGACCGATGAATCTTTTAACAGCATCAATTCTAAAACCAACCTTCCAAAGGTTTTTAAGGTTAACGAAAGCATTTATTTTCAAAAGATGAATGATGGTCTTTACAAAATTGAAAACGGTAAACCGGTTTTAATTTCGGACCATCCGATATTGCAAAATAATATTTTGGTCAATATTTTTTCAGTCAATGAAAAAATACTGCTTCAAACCCAGGAAAAAGGATTTTATTTTTTTGAAGATGAAAAATTTTCAAAATGGGATTTTCCCTTAAATGCTGAAATTTCATCCATGAGCGTTTACAGTAGCTTGCAATTGGCCGACGGAAGTTTTATTTTAGGAACCATTTCCAACGGAATTTACCATCTTGACAGCAACGGAAACCTTCTAAATAAAATTAATCAAAAAAGTGGTTTAAACAATAACACCGTGTTATCCCTATTTGAAGACCGGGACCAAAATGTTTGGCTTGGTTTGGACAATGGCATTAGTGTCATCAATTTTAAGTCGCCTTTTAGCATTTACAATGATATTTACGGAAAACTGGGAACTGTTTATGCTTCGGTAATCTATAACAATAATCTCTATCTCGGCACCAATCAGGGTTTGTTTTATAAAAATAGCAATTCAAATGAAGATTTTAAGTTTGTTCCGGGCACCAACGGCCAGGTTTGGTGCTTAAAGGTGATTGATGGGAAGCTTTTTTGCGGGCATAATATAGGTACATTTATTGTCAATGATAATGTTGCAAAACTTATTGCTGATAAAATGGGAACCTGGGACATCAAATACATAAACAACAATAAAAATTTGTTGTTGCAGGGGAATTACGACGGACTTTTTGTATTGGAAAAAATTAATGATACTTGGAAAATAAGAAATAAAATTGAAGGATTCGATATTTCGAGCAGGCATTTTGAATTAATTGACAACAATCAATTATTTGTGAGCCATGAATATAAAGGAGTATATAAATTAAAGCTCAATGATGATTTTACAAAAGCTTTACAGTATTCTACAGAAAAAAGTGTACAAAAAGGACTGAAATCCAGTTTGATAAAATACAATAATGACATTATTTATACTCTGAAAGAGGGTATTTTCAGGTATAACAACAAAAAAGAAAAGTTCATAAAAGACTCCTTAATGTCGGCTAATTTTTTGGAAAATGACACTTATTTTTCTGGGAATTTGGTTGTTGATCCCAAAACCAACACACTTTGGGGATTTACCAATAAAAATATCGTTTATTTTACGCCCGGTAAATTAAATAACGTTCCCAAAACCATTAAAATTTACTTGCCGGCATCATTAAGAAGGGATATTGCTGGTTTCGAAAGCATGACAAATCTTGCCGGCCGCCAGTATTTGTTTGGTACATCCAGAGGTTATATTATTTTGAATTTGGACAAGATAAATAATGAAAAACCATTTAAAATTGGTATTTCTTCTATTGAAAAAAGCATACTAAACGCGCAAAGCACACCGGTTTCCTTAGAAAATAACAATACTTTTAAATTTAGGAACAACAATTTGGTTTTTACTTACAGTGTTCCCGAATTTGATAAATATTCTGAAGTAAATTACCAATATCAATTAGTGGGAATGTATGATGAATGGAGCAATTGGTCCACAAATTCTGAAGTTTTCTTTAAGAATTTACCTGCAGGAAATTACACTTTCAATGTTAAAGCAAAAATAGGCAATGTGCTTTCAAGCAATGTAGCGTCTTATTCTTTTAGGATTGACAGGCCTTGGACGCTGTCCACACCAATGCTTTTAATTTATTTTATTTTGTTTAGCGCACTTTTGTTTTTAATCCATAACCTATACAAAAATTATTACGCCAAACAGAAACAAAAGTTAATTGAAAGAAAACAGCGCGATTTTGCCTTGTCTCAACTGGAAAATGAAAAAGTGATTATGCGTTTGAAAAATGAAAAATTACAGGGTGAGATTTTCAGCAAAACTAGGGAGCTTTCTGCCTCAACCATGAACATTATCAATAAGAATGAAATATTAAGAACCATTAAAGAAGAGTTGAGCCTTGTTAAGGACGAAACCAATATAAAACCTGTTATTAAGATTATCAATAAAAACATTGCAAATACCAGTGACTGGGAAATGTTTCAGGAAGCTTTTAACAATGCCGACAGTGATTTCTTGAAGAAAATAAAATTATTGCACCCATCCCTTAGTCCTAATGATTTACGTTTGTGCGCTTATTTGCGCTTAAATCTTTCTTCTAAAGAAATTGCGCCTTTATTAAACATTTCTGTAAGAAGTGTGGAAATAAAAAGATACCGATTGCGCAAAAAAATGGACTTACCGCACGAAGATAGTCTTGTAGCGTATATTTTAAATATATAGATTACCGCTACAGTTGTTAAAATGACTACAACATTACCTCAACATTCAAGCAACTACAAGGTTGTAGCAAGTTAAAATTAAACATTTTATTAACGTAATTTTAACTTTTAATAAACACTTTTTTTCCTAATGCCAGCCTTAATTATATAAGCTGTTAGGCATTCTTAAAATCCAACTGAATTTACAAAAAACCTGAACTGTATATTTTTTGTATAGGTGGGTTTTCAACTTTCAATATATTATAAATATATCTTTATCAAAACTTAAATTAATCAATAATATATGAAATCATTAATCTTAACATTTATTCTCGGTTTTGCAGGAATTATCGCTTCCGCGCAAAACTATGAAGTAAAAGGAGTTGTAGTAGGTGTTGGCGGAGAGCCTTTGCCGGGAGTTTCTATAGTTGTTAAAAACACAGCCAAAGGAGCATCTACAGATTTTGAAGGAAATTTTAGTATTTCCAGTATTCAAAAAGGAGAAATATTAGTTTTCTCCTATGTTGGCTATACAACTAAAGAAGTTTTAGTAAGCAATGCCGATTTTTTGAAAGTAGTACTTAATGAAGACCTTCAAAGTCTAGACGAAGTTGTCGTTATTGGGTATGGAACTCAAAAAAAGAGTGTTGTTACAGGCGCAATTTCAAGCGTAAAAGCAGCTGATTTAGAGAGCCTCCCAGTTGAAAGAGTTGAGCAAGCATTGCAAGGAAGAGTTTCTGGAGTTGTAATTGCTGCGGATGCAGGACAGCCAGGATCATCTTCAACAGTTCGAGTTCGTGGTATAACTACATTTGGAAATAACAATCCATTATGGGTTATTGATGGCGTTATTGTTGAATCGGCAGGGATTGGATTTTTGAATCAATCCGATATTGCATCAATTGAGGTGCTAAAAGATGCTGCATCTCTTGCAATTTATGGTGCGAGAGCTGCAGCAGGTGTAATATTAATTACAACAAAAAAAGGAAAACAAGGGAAAGTTAGTGTTAATTATACCGGATTCGTTGGAATTTCTGGTCCTGCAAAAAGATTATCATTATTGAATGCTTCAGAATATGGTGCTGTTATGAATGAAAAATCCGTTGCTGATGGAGGCCCGATTATATTTCCAAACTTATCAACTTTAGGTGTTGGTACAGATTGGCAAGATGTTATATTTAATGATTCCGCAATGCGTGTTTCCCATGAGATTAATATATCTGGAGGAAATGATGTTTCTACATTCTATGCGTCTTTTGGACTTAGTGATCAGGAAGGGATTGTAATGACTGATGTTTCTCAATTCAATAAAAAGAATATCCGATTAAATTCAACCCATAAAATATCAGATTATTTCAAAGTTGGTCAAACCTTGGGATATGCCCATAAAAGATCTATGGGAATAGGAACAAACTCTGAGTTTGGCGGACCTTTAAGTTCTGCAATAAATTTAGATCCAATTACACCTGTAGTTGTAACTGATCCAATAATTGCAAATAGTTCTCCATATTCAACAAATCCTGTTTTCCGCGATGCCAATGGAAACCCTTATGGTATTTCTTTACTTGTGGGACAGGAAATGACAAACCCATTAGCAGATATTCAAAGATCAATAGGTAACTATGGCTGGTCTGACGATTTGGTTGGAAATGCTTATATAGATGTTACCCCTATTGAAGGTCTTGTATTTAAATCTTCCGTAAGTGGAAAATTATCTTATTGGGGAGATGAAGGTTTTACACCTGAATATTATTTACAATCATCCAGTCTTAATAAAATAAATAGATTAACAAGAAGCAGAAGTAAAGGCTTTGGATGGAATTTAGAAAACACTGCGATTTATTCAAAAGAAATTGCTGAACATAATTTTTCATTATTACTGGGCCAAGGTGTATATGTTGATGGTATTTCGAGTGGTGTTAATGTAGTGCATCAAAATTTACCGGTAAATACAAGAGAGGAAGCTTCATTTGGATTTGAATTGGATCCTGCCGATATTGATGGAGGTACTTGGAATGGTGTAGAACATAGAGTTACTTCATTATTTTCGAGATTGACTTATAATTATGGTGAAAAATATTTATTTACAGGAATTATTAGACGAGATGGTTCATCAAGATTTGGTGCAAATAATAAATTTGGGGTTTTCCCTTCATTTTCTGCAGGTTGGGTTGCCTCGAAAGAAAATTTTTGGAATGAAAATAGTATAGTTAGTCTCTTCAAATTAAGAGGTGGATATGGTGTTACAGGTAGTGATGCTATTGGTGATTTTAAATATTTAGCTTTAATAAGTGGCGGTAGAAATTATACTTTCGGCGACCCTGGCGTAATAAATATCGGTTACAGTCCTGATGCTCCAGATAATCCAGATTTAAAATGGGAAGAAACAACCCAAACAAACATTGGATTTGAAGCTAGGCTATTTAATAACTTAGATGTTACATTTGATTATTATATTAAAGAAACAAGTGGAATTTTACAAAATGTTGATATTCCTGGTTATGTGGGTGCTTCAGGTAGCCCTGCAGGAAACGTTGCTGATATGAAAAATACTGGTCTTGAGTTAGAGCTTGGATATAGAAAATCATTTGGAGCGTTTAATTTTAGAGCCAATGGTAATGTTTCCTACCTTAAAAATGAAGTTACGTTTGTAGGTGAAAATAAAAGTTTCATTGGTGGAGGTGCCGGTTTTCAATCAATGGGTGAGGTAACCAGAACACAAGTGGGTGAATCAGTTAATGCATTCTATGGTTTTCAAACAAATGGAATTTTCCAAAATATGAATGATGTAAATTCCTATGTAAATACAGACGGAGCGCCTCTTCAACCAAATGCTGTTCCTGGTGATTTTAAATGGACAGATATTGATGGTGATGGTGTTATTACTGATGATGACAGAACCTTTTTAGGTACGCCACTTCCAAAATACACCTTTGGTTTAACTCTTAATTTAGACTATAAAGCATTTGATTTAATGGTATTTATGCAAGGAGTTGCAGGAAATAAAATATTCCAAGGTTTACGAAGATTAGATGTCGCAAATGCAAATCACCAAACATCCGTTTTAAGTAGATGGACAGGTGAAGGTACTTCAAATGATTATCCAAGATTATCAAATAGTGATCCAAATGGAAACTTTGGAAAATTCTCAGATTTTTATTTAGAAAAAGGAGATTATTTACGATTTAAAACGATACAAATTGGATATACATTGCCAACAAGTGCAATAGAAAAAATGGGAGCTCAAAAATTGAGACTTTATGTAACGGGCGAAAACTTATTTACCTTAACTGATTACACAGGTTTCGACCCTGAAATTGGAGGAAATGTAATGGGAATAGATAAAGGATATTATCCTCAAGCTAGATCATTTATGTTGGGACTTAATTTACAATTTTAAAAAAATGAAAAGTATTATGAAATTTAAAAATTATAAGTTTCCATTAATAGCAATTGTTATTTTGGTTACAATCTTCTCTTGTACAGAAGACTACTTAGAAGTAAAACCAGAAGGAGTATTCCTTTCAGAAAGTTATTATTTAAATGAAGATCAAGCCTATACTGGTGTTGTTGCGGCTTATGATTTACTGAGAAAGCACTCAGGTGGTTTTGAAAATATGGTAACTATGATGAACGCCGGTTCAGATGATCATTATGCAGGTGGCGGTACTTCAACTGACGGAGCAGGAATTCAGTCTTTTTCCAATTACACATTAAATCCATTTGAAATGCCGAAGTCTTTTTGGGATGATTTTTATAGAGGTGTATTCAGATCAAATATGTTGATTCTGAAATTACCAGATGTGCCAATGGATGAAAATTTGAAAGCAAGGTTTATGGCTGAAGCTAAAGCATTAAGAGGGTATTATCACTTTAATTTAGTAAGGATATTTAAAAAT
>JAVVEF010000008.1:0-18814 GCA_032251275.1 Lutibacter sp. | reverse complement strand
ATTTTACCGGAATTATATGATTTATTAAAAAATGACCCGCGTTTTGAAGCTACTGTTTTAGATTTAAAAACCTTATCAGAACAGGGTAGAGTTAAATATTCTCCAGGTTATCAGGATACAGGTTATTTCATAAATAAATTTGCGCCTACCACTGATGAAGAATCAGATTTATTAGGTGATATGTGGTTGAATCACAGACAAAACATGTATATTATAAGATTGGCTGATACTTATTTATTAGAAGCTGAAGCATTAGGAGGAACAGGTGCTAGAGCTCAAGCATTATTGGATGCCGTAAGATCTAGAGTTGGTTTACCATCTATTCAGGTGAGTTTAGCAACTGTTTTGGCAGAAAGAAGACTTGAACTTGCGGGCGAAGGCCATAGATGGTTTGATTTAAGAAGAAATGAATTGCTTAGTACAAAATTATCAAGCAGAGGATTTGTTTCTGGAAAACATGATATTTTCCCTATTCCTTTTAAAGAATTGGAAAATACAAAATTGGTTCAAAACCCAAACTATTAATAAAAAATTAAATTTATGAAAGCATTAAAATATATTTTAAGCACAATTCTCTTAATTGCGGCAATTTGGAGCTGTACAGAAGATGAGTTTGGTAATATCGACTTTTTGTCAACTGCCGGTGCTCCAACAAACGTTTCTGCGTTGTTTAAAGTCACCCAGGACAATACAGGTCTTGTTTCTATCGCTCCAACTGCTGAAGGCGCAGTTTATTTTGAAGTTAAATATGGTGACGCAACTACATCAGTTGCCAGAGTTGCTCCTGGTAAGTTAGTGAATCATACTTATGCGGAAGGTAATTATACGGTAACTATAGTAGCATACGGAATTACTGGTTCAAAAACAGAAGTTACAAAAGATATCGTAGTTTCTTTTCAAACACCTGAATTTGGTACCGACCCAATCATTGCAAATGATGCGGCAAAATCAAAAAAAGTAAATGTTACTGTGCCTAATGATACGCAACATGCTATTTTTTTCGAAGTATATTTTGTTGAAAATGGCGTTGAAACTATTAAATCAGCAAATGTTGGAGATACCGTTTCCTATCAATACGCTACTGCCGGTTTATATACTATCAAAATAGTATTAAAAGGAGCTGCAATTGCTACCGTTGACTTTATTGTTTCAGATTTTGAAGTAACAGAAATTTTACAACCAATAGTTTCCGCACCTACCCAACCAGGAAGACTTGCTACAGATTATATTTCTATTTTTAGCAATGCCTATACCAATATTGCAGGAAGTGATTTTAATCCAGGGTGGGGGCAAAATACCATTTTTACTGCATTTGATTTGAATGGTGACGCAATGCTGCAATATAGCAATTTAAATTACCAAGGAATACAAATTGGAACGCCACAAAATGTAACTTCGATGGAAACTTTACATATAGATGTTTGGTCGGCAGTTGCCAATGATGTAAAATTCTTCCCGCTTCCTGTAGGAATAGCTCCGGCAAACGAAAAATTCTACACTTTAAATCTATTGGCAGACCAATGGAATAGTTTTGATATTCCTTTGTCATATTTCTCAGATCAAGGTTTGGCGTTAGACAATATTCATCAATTTAAATTTGAAGGTACAGGAACAATCTTTGTAGATAACATTTATTTTTACAAAGCACCATCAGTGCCATCAATTTTGGCAGGATCTTGGAAATTAGCACCTGAAGCTAGAGCTTTAGCAGTTGGACCTGAACTTGGCAATTATAGTTGGTGGGGAAATAGTGCAGATGAAGTAATATCAAGAGCTTGTCTTTTCGATGATAAATATGTTTTTGCAAACGATGGATCGTTTTCAAATATTTTAGATGGTTCAACTTGGATTGAAGGATGGCAAGGTACTGAAGGTTGTGGAACGCCTGTAGCGCCACATAACGGAACAGTTTCTTCCTCATTTTTCTATGATGAAGCTGCCGGTAAAATTACCATTACCGGAAAAGGTGCTTATTTAGGGATTCCTAAACCATTTAATGGTGGTGAACTTTCTAATCCTATGGATGCACCAGGTTCTATTACCTATGATGTCACACTATCAGACAATGATAATACAATGAATCTTGTGCTTGGCTATGGTAGTGGGTATTGGTCTTTCAAACTGGTAAGAGATGTGTCTCCAATTGTTGGAAATTGGAAAATTGCACCTGAAGCTGGAGCTTTAGCAGTAGGACCTGCCCTTGGAGATTATAGTTGGTGGGGAAATAGTGCAGATGATGTAATAACAAGAGCGTGTCTTTTTGATGACGAATATGTTTTTGCTGCAAATGGATCATTTAGCAATGTACAAGATGGAAGTACTTGGATTGAAGGTTGGCAAGGTGTTGAGGGCTGTGGAATCCCTGTAGCTCCACACAACGGCTCGGCAATAGCAACGTATTCTTATAATGAAACAGAAGGTACTGTAACTGTTACAGGTACAGGAGCTTATTTAGGACTTCCAAAACCATATAATGGTGGAGAATTATCTAGTCCTGCAAATGCCCCAGGTTCAATTACCTATGATGTTGCATTTTCTGATGGAGGAAATACGATGAACTTAGTGTTATTTTATGGTTCAGGATATTGGTCTTTCAAACTTGTTAAGTAATTATAAAATAATAAAAAATGAAAAACATAAAATATATAATTAGTCTTTTTATTACAATCGCATTTTTTGTTGGTTGCGAAGTAGAAACCTTTGAATTTGGGAACCTATCTGCTCCTGCCAATATTGTAATAAATACGGAAATAGTTGGTCAAAGCACTGATTTTCCCGATGGGGATGGTTCTGGAGTAGTAAATATTTCTGTAACTGCAGATAATGCAATCACCTATCACGTTGGATATAATAAATTAGATGACTATGGAAATGTAAGTTTAGCGGTATTACCGGGTGGCGTAACCACTAAAAAATTTACTGATCCTGGCACAAATGTTTATAGAATTAGTATTGTAGCTTTTGGTAAAGGTGGTGTATCTACTAATTTAACTAAAGATATTACAGTAAGAAGTGATTTTGCTCCTGATCCTTTGCTTGTAACTTCATTAACAAATGACAGCTCTAAAACATGGATTGTTGATAAAGATGTAACCGGACATTTAGGTGTTGCTCCTTGGACAGATTTTACTCCTATATGGTGGGAAGCAGGTATTGATGAAAAGGTAGCTTGTTGTAATTGTTTTTATACAGCCAAATTCAAATTCACTAAAAATGCCAATGGAACATTTAATTTAAATGTTGATGCTCCTGATGGGGCTTTTACTAAAACCGGTGCTTTAACATTTCTTCCCGGAATACCAGCAAGTGGTGATGAAGGTTGTTATTCAGAATATACAGGTGGTACTTCTAATTTTAATTTTATACCTGCAAGTACTGGAATTCCATTAAGCAACCCTTCAACGCAAACAAGCATAAAATTAGCAGATCATAATACCTTTATTGGATATGGTGCTACACAGGATGAATATGAAATTTTAGCTATTACATCAAATTATATGTATTTAAGAGTTCAAGGAACTGAAACTGGAAATTCCTGGTATTTAAAATTTAAACCAGCACAATAAAAAACAAACTTAAATTTATTAAATGCCCAGAGCATATTTCGCTCTGGGCATTTTAAACATATCATTCAAAAAAAATAATATGCTTATCCCTTTTAAATCAAACAAGATTGTACTTGCTGTTTTTTTATTTTCAATATTTTTAATTTCTTGTGGAGGCGGAAGTGATGACAGCGATCCAATTGACACAAGTACCCCATCTAACCTATCGCTTACAGCAAATCTTGTTGGAGCAAACACCAACAATCCCAATGGAGATGGCAGCGGCAAAGTTATTTTTAACTTTTCAGCCGACAATGCCACTTCTTATAAAATTAATTTTGGAAACGGAGATACTGCGGAAACTTCATCCAATTCTATTTCTTACACTTATACAGGTGCAGGAATAAACAATTATAACGTATTTGTTTCGGCTTATAAGGCTGATAAATTTATTTCAAAAAACATATCAGTAACCATAAAGGTTAATTCAGGTCTTATCTTTTCAGATGAATTTGACAGTCCAAATACCAATAAATGGACTTATGATTTAGGTGCAGGCGGATGGGGAAATGGCGAATCACAATATTATACCAACAGAACAGACAATGTAGTAATTGCAAATGGTATCCTAAATATTATAGCAAAAAAAGAAAGTTACCAAGGGGCTGAATACACTTCAGCACGCATGAAAACACAAGGTAAATTTGATTTTAAGTATGGCAAAGTTGAAGTTAGGGCAAAATTGCCGATAGGTGGAGGAACCTGGCCTGCAATTTGGATGCTGGGTTCAAATATTTCAACAGTAGGCTGGCCAGCTTGTGGTGAAGTTGACATTATGGAACACGCTGGTAACAGACAGGGAATTGTTTCAAGCGCTATGCATACGCCTTCCAGTAATGGGAACACTTCAAATACTGGTTCGCAAACTTTGGCCGATGTATCAACGGCATTCCACGTATATGCAGTGGAGTGGACAAGTGAAAAAATGGTATTTTCTGTTGATGGCGTTGCTCATTATACGTACAATCCTGCCACCAAAAATAGCAGTACCTGGCCTTTTGATGCCAAGCAATTCCTTATTTTAAATGTAGCGATGGGCGGAACATTTGGAGGTGCAATAGATTCCAATTTCACTGAATCAAGTATGGAAATTGATTATGTTAGGGTTTACCAATAATCTTTTTTAATTCTTGCTTACTTGTTTTTTTATTTTAAGGAAACAATCAAAAAAAATTAGATGAAAAGAATAATTATTTTATTAATTTTTTTGCTTTTGGGTATTCATTCAATTGCACAGTCATTGAAAGTTATGACCTATAACATTCGTTTGGATGTTGCGGTTGACGGTGAAAATGCCTGGCCGCTGAGGAAAGATTTTCTTACCTCACAAATTCAATTTTACGAACCCGATATTTTTGGAATACAGGAAGCAAGACCCGATCAGGTGGCTGATATTTCAAATGGTCTTTCACAATACAGCCAAGTTGGTATGGGAAGAGAAGGTGAAGGAAAAGGGGAATCTTCCAATATTTATTATAAAAAAGACCGATTTCTGCTTAAAGAATCCAGTACTTTTTGGCTTTCCGAAACCCCAAACATCATTTCAAAAGGCTGGGATGCGGCATTTAATAGGGTTTGCACTTATGCCCTGCTTAAAGACAAAAAAACCAAAAAAAATATTTGGGTTTTCAATACGCATTTAGACCACGTTGGAGAAATTGCGAGAACCAAAGGAATTGAATTGATCCTCTCAAAAATTGCCGAATTAAATACACAAAACTATCCGGTAATTTTTATGGGTGATTTTAATTCTGAACCGACTGACGAAAGAATTATTTCGCTAAAAACTCAGATGAATGACAGCAGAGACATTTCTGAAGATAAGCCTTTTGGTCCATCAGGAACATTTAATGGCTTTAATCATAATAACCCAGTAACGTTATTGATAGATTATATTTTTGTATCTAAAAACAATAAATTAAAAGTTAAAAAATACGGCATCTTAAGTGATTCAAAAGATTTGAAATATCCTTCAGACCATTTGCCTGTTTTTGTTAAATTAAGTTATAACAAATGAAAAATAAAATATTTATAATGATGAAATCGCTAATTTTACTATTTGCATTTATTGCTTTAAACAATTGCAGCAAACAAAACAATGAAGACAATCCAGTGCCCGTACCGCCAATAGTTGTTACAAATGAAGTGGATTTTTGGCTTACAAAAGCAGACCAGTCTGTGAAACTCCAAAAACAGTCCGGCATTTTGGCATTTAGAGATTCCTATAATAATTACCCGAATATTGAGGTAAATGATTCCCAAACTTTTCAAACTGTTGACGGATTTGGGTTTTCATTAACCGGCGGAAGCGCACAAGTGATCAACTCATTAAATACTTCAAAAAAACAAGAATTGTTGCAAGAATTATTTGGAACCAACAGCAATTCCATAGCAATAAGCTATTTAAGAATCAGTATTGGCGCTTCCGATTTAGATGCCTCTGTTTTTTCATATAATGATTTACCAGCAGGGCAAACAGATTTGAATTTAGCACAGTTTAATTTGGCTCCGGATAAAATAAATTTAATTCCGCTATTAAAAGAGATATTGGCAATCAACCCATCCATAAAAATAATGGGGAGCCCTTGGTCTCCTCCTGTTTGGATGAAAGACAATAACAGCAGTATTGGCGGTAGTTTACAACCTAAATATTACGGTGTTTATGCGCAATATTTTGTGAAATATCTCCAAAAAATGAAAGAAGAAGGCATTAATATTGATGCCATCACCATACAAAATGAACCTTTGCATCCTGGAAACAACCCAAGTTTGTTAATGCTCGCCCCGCAACAAGCCGATTTTATTAAAAATCATTTAGGACCTGCCTTCCAATCGGCTGCTATTAACACAAAAATTATTATTTACGACCATAATTGTGATAAACCTGACTATCCGATTACAGTTTTAAATGATCCAGCAGCAAAACAATATATTGCCGGCTCAGCATTTCATTTATACGCTGGCGATATCAGTGCTTTATCAACCGTTCGAAATGCGCACCCCGACAAAGATTTATATTTTACAGAGCAATATACGCCAAGCAACGGCGATTTTGGTGGCGATTTAAAATGGCATTTAAAAAATGTAATTGTCGGTTCCATGAGAAACTGGAGCAAAACGGCATTAGAATGGAATTTGGCGAATGACGCTTCTTTTGGACCTCATACACCCGGCGGATGCACAACTTGTAAAGGTGGCATCACCATAAACAGCAGCACTTCCTATACACAAAATGTAGGCTATTATATTGTTGCCCACGCTTCAAAATTTGTTCCAACCGGCTCTGTAAGAATTGCAAGTAACACCACTGGAAGTTTACACAATGTCGCTTTTAAAACACCAGCCGGAAAAAAAGTGTTAATTGTGATAAATGAGGGAAGTGAAACTACCTTATTTAATATAAAATACAATCAAAAATGGATTACAACCTCCTTAGATGGCGGTGCTGCCGGAACATATCTTTGGTAAAATATTAAAATGTATAAAATGAAAAAAATAACCTTAACCGTTCTTGCACTGATAGCGATTATTGGATGCACCCCGAAAAAAAGCGAGACAAAAACTGCCGAAAAGATTGTAACAACTGATGAACATAAAACCTTAATGGTTTATACATCTGCGCACCATACGGATTTAAAATTAACGCTTACAGATTCTGTAAAATTCAACGATTTTAAACAACCTTTGGAAACAGAATCCGCCATTTTGGTCGATCCGGGAAAAGAATTTCAAACTTTTATGGGAATTGGCGCTGCGTTAACCGATGCCTCTGCCGAAACTTTTTACAAATTGTCAAAAGAAAATCAGGACCGTTTTATGGAAGCATATTACAGTGTTGATAAAGGAATTGGCTATACCTTGGCAAGAACAATTATCCACAGTTGTGATTTTTCAAGCGCAAGTTATACCTATATTGAAGAAGGTGACGCCGAGTTAAAAACTTTCAATATTGAGCACGACAAACAATTTAGATTGCCGTTTACAAAATTGGCCATTGCCGCTGCCGGAGGAAAATTAACCATGTACGCAAGTCCTTGGAGTCCGCCAGCTTTTATGAAAACAAACAACAATATGTTACAAGGCGGAAAATTAAAACCTGAATTTTTCCAACCTTGGGCAAATTATTACGCAAAATTTATAAAAGCCTATGAAAAAGAAGGAATCCCAATTTGGGGATTGACCATCCAAAATGAACCTATGGCAACCCAAACTTGGGAATCTTGCATATACACTGCGGAAGAAGAACGTGATTTCTTAAAAAATTATTTGGGGCCAACTTTGGAAAAAGAAGGTTTGGGCGATAAAAAAATTATTGTTTGGGATCACAACCGCGATTTGATGTTTCAACGTGCAAGTGTTATCTTGAATGATCCCGAAGCTTCAAAATACGTGTGGGGAATTGGTTTTCATTGGTATGAAGACTGGAAAGACGGCATTCCGATGTTTAACAACGTAAAAGCGGTAAACGAAGCATTTCCCGACAAAAATTTAATTTTCACCGAAGGAACCAACGAAAAATATGACTTAACCAGAATTGTGTCTGAAGATCCAAAATTGGCGGAACGTTACGGAAAATCGATGATCAACGATTTTAACAATGGAACTGTTGCCTGGACAGACTGGAATATTTTGTTGGATGAAACCGGCGGCCCAAACCACGTAGGCAATTTATGCTTTGCCCCTGTTATTGGTGACACAAAAACAAATGAACTTCTATTTACAAATTCCTATTATTATATTGGGCATTTTTCAAAATTCATTCGTCTGGGCGCTAAACGAATTTCAAGCGTATCAAGTGCTAATAACTTAATGACTACCGCATTTAAAAATGTGGACGGAAGCATTGTTATTGTGGTGATGAACCAAGGTGATGCAGAAATTTCTTACAGCGTAACCATGAATTCAAAAACAGCCGAACTGCGTTCACTGCCTCACTCAATTCAAACAATTGTATTATAAGTTAACCTTAACCCTGAGTGGATTCGAAGAGAACAACTAAAAAATAAACCAACCAATAACCAATAAAATGAAAAAATCATACACCATTTCCATCAGCCTTATTGTTGCTATGGGCGGATTCCTTCTGGGATTCGACAGTGCAGTAATTTCAGGGGCCGTTAACGGAATCAGAACCTATTTTGAAATGTCCGATTGGCAGTTAGGATTCGCCGTAGGATGCGTAATTTTTGGCGCAATGGCAGGAAATATCTCTGCCGGTCCTTTGAGCGACAAATTCGGAAGAAAAAAAATATTGATTATTACCGCAATGCTGTTTACTGTTTCGGCAATTTGGTCAGCAACTGCAACTGATTACATTTCATTTGTAATCGCCCGAATTATTGGAGGCGTTGGCATTGGTGGCGCCATTTTAATAGCCCCAATTTATATTGCAGAAATTGCGCCTCCTAAACTAAGGGGAAGTTTGGTTTCATTAAACCAATTAAATATCGTTTTAGGTATTTCCGTAGCGTATTTTTCAAATTATTTTTTGAAAGATTTGCCGGGCGAAAGCTGGAGATGGATGTTAGGCGTTGAAGCAATTCCTGCACTTATTTACTTTTTCGCGCTATTCTTGGTGCCAAGAAGTCCGAGGTGGTTAATACAACGTTTAAATGAAGTTGTGCTTGCCAAAAAGATTTTGATAAAAATTGGCGGGGAAGAATTTGCCGATACCACCATTGGAGAAATCCAAAGAGGAATTGACAAAAAAGAAGCCAAAGGAACCTACGCCGATTTTTTCAGCAAAAGAATGAGCGTCATTGTAATTATTGCTTTCGGATTGGCCTTTTTTCAACAAATAACGGGCATAAATGCCATATTTTATTACGCACCAACCATTTTTGAACAGGCTGGCGGAAGCACCGACGCTTCATTTTTGCAGGCAATAGTTGTTGGACTTACCAATTTGGTGTTCACTTTTGTGGCCATTTGGTTTATAGATAAATTGGGCAGAAAACCTTTGCTAATTATTGGAACTTCTGCAATGGCAATTGCCTTGACAATGGCAACTTTGGCCTTTAACAATGCGACCTACAGTTTTAATGAAACCACCATTGCGAAGATTGGAAACAATGACATAAAATCGTCTTTAACAACCTTAAACGGATCAACTTTTACATCACAAGGAGAATTGTTTGCCGCTGTAGCGCCATTACTAAGTGAAACGCAAATGCTTGAATTTAAACAAAATGAAGTCAAGAATTTCATAAGCATCAACGCCAATTTGGTATTGATTGCCATTTTGCTGTATGTTGCGGCGTTTGCCATCTCTTTGGGACCGGTAATGTGGACCATGTTGTCAGAAATTTTCCCTGGAAACGTAAAAGGAATCGCCATCTCCGTGGTTGGATTTTTCAACTCGTTGGTAAGTTATACCGTAACGCAATTTTTTCCGTGGGAACTCACCAATTTAGGGCCAACGGTGACTTTCGCAATTTATGCGGGCATGGCAGTTTTATCTGTGCTGTTTGTTTATAAATATGTGATAGAAACAAAAGGAAAAACTTTGGAAGAAGTTGAAGAATTATTAATAAAATCATAACCTTAAAATGAAACGAGCATTACAAATTTTGACACACAAAGGAATGATTAATGGCGAACAGCAGCTGTTACCACTAAAAAATAAAATTTAAACAGATGAAACGAGCCATAACAAATTTTGATACACACATAAATGATTACTGGCGAACTGCATCTGTTACCGCTAAAAAAATAAAATTTAAACAGATGAAACGAGCCATAACAAATTTTGATACACACATAAATGATTACTGGCGAACTGCATCTGTTACCGCTAAAAAAATAAAATTTAAACAGATGAAATCATTTTCAATAATTATATTTAGTTTATTTTGCTTGATTTCGTGTGCTGAAGCACCACAAAAACAAGCAGCAGAATTGCCTGTGGAAAAACCGGCAAAAGTAACTTTAACCAATATAGACGGCAAATTTCAGCTATTTGTGAATGGAGAACCGTTTTACATTAAAGGCGCCGGACTGGAATTTGGGAATATCGCCGCCGTAGCAAAACACAATGGAAATTCTTTCAGAACCTGGAGAACCGAAAACGGGCAACAAACCGGAAAAGAAATATTGGATGAAGCCCACAAAAATGGCTTGATGGTAACGATGGGAATTGAAGTGGAAAGAGAACGTCACGGGTTTGATTATAACGATACCATTGCTGTAAAAAAACAATTGGAACGCATAAAAGGTGAAGTTTTGGCACTAAAAGACCATCCGGCCTTAATGATTTGGGCCATTGGAAATGAATTGAATTTGCGTTATACCAATCCGAAAGTTTGGGATGCCGTGAACGATATTTCTAAAATGATTCACGAAGTTGACCCAAACCATTTAACCACCACGCCTTTGGCAGGGATTTCTGAAAAAGAAATCACATTGATCAAAGAAAGATGTCCGGATTTGGATATTCTCTCCATTCAAATGTATGGCGACTTGCCAAATTTGCCTAAATTAATCAAGGAATATGGCTGGGAAGGCGCCTATATGGTAACAGAATGGGGCGCAACCGGACATTGGGAAGTACCAAAAACTTCTTGGGAGGCGCCAATTGAAGAAAACAGTACGTTAAAAGCAGCCAATTATTTAAAAAGATATAAAGGTGGCATTGAAGCAGATTCATTGCAGTGCATTGGCTCTTACGTTTTCCTTTGGGGCAACAAACAGGAAAGAACGCCAACCTGGTACGGCATTTATTTAGAAGACGGCAAAGAAACAGAATCAGTGGAAGTGATGCATTTTGTTTGGAACAACCAATGGCCTGATAACAGAACGCCTCAAATTATTTCTTACACCATCAACGGCAAAACAGCCTATGAAAATGTAATGATGAAGGCCGGAAAACCATATACGGCGTCTCTAAAAATTTCAGATTTTGAAAATGACCCTATAAAATATTCTTGGGAAATTTTACCTGAAAGTGTTGAATTAAGTGACGGCGGCGATCTTGAAGCTCGTCCGAAAAGTGTTGCCATTGATATCGTTAACCAAAAAGATGGGGAACTTACGTTTAAAGCACCGGCTGCCGGAATATATCGTTTGTTTGTTTACGCCGATGACGGTAACGGACACGCTGCAACAGCAAATATCCCTTTTATGGTGAAATAAAAAATTGGAATTATGATTTGCAAATTAGCATTGCGTTAGGGATTGAAGCGGAAATCCTTTTTTTGGAGTTTTTTCCAAAAAAAGAATGCAGCGGAAAGCCCGCCTGCCTTTTCGGCAGGAACGCCCATAACAACAATTTTCCGTCAATAATATATTCTTAAAATTAAAAAATATAAAAAAACCCCCCTTAAATTTATTTCTAATTTTAACGGAGGTTTTTTTATTAAATCAAAAATAGCACAAAAGCGATGGACCAAAATCATTTATTTATAGGCAATATCAAACTATTCACCAATAGCGATAAAGTGGAAGGAAACTTTGTGAATATTGATGGCGAAAGCTTCTATAAAATTTCTAACAGCCATAAAATGCGGCCATTTTTTATGAGTATGGTGAGCGATTCCAATCACTGGATGTTCATATCGAGCAATGGCGGATTAACGGCCGGAAGAAAAGATTGCGACACGGCCCTTTTTCCCTATTATACGGATGATAAAATTACTGAATCTTCCGAAATTACAGGAAGCAAAACCATATTTCAAATTCATAAAGCAGGCAAATTATTGTTGTGGGAACCGTTTTCCGACAAATATGAAGGAATTTATACAATTACACGAAATCTTTACAAAAATAATTACGGCAACAAAATTATTTTTGAGGAAATGAATCACGATTTGGGACTGACTTTTCAATACCAATGGAATAACAGCAACAGTTTTGGATTTGTGAAAATAGCAACGCTGATAAACAATACTTTGGAAAAAATTCAGGCAACTGTTTTGGACGGGGTTCAAAACATATTGCCGTTCGGACTTTCTGCAGATTTGCAAAACAGCAAAAGCAATTTGGTTGATGCCTACAAAAAAAGTGAAATGGAAGCCGAAATCGGGTTGGGAATTTATGCTTTAAGTGCCATTATTGTTGACAAAGCCGAACCAAGCGAAGCCTTAAAAGCAACAACAGCGTGGACAATCGGTTTAGAAAATCCGAAATATTTATTGTCTTCCTTGCAAATCAATAATTTCAGAAAAGGATTGCCCATTGAACAAGAAATTGATATAAGGGCCGAAAAAGGCGCATATTTTATTTGTGCAGATCTTAATCTTGATGCCAACGCAAAAAAAACTTGGATGCTTGTAGCCAATGTGAATCAGGGTCCGGCCGCCATCGTGGAAATTTCAGAAAAATTAAAATTGGTTCAAAATTTAGAAAAAGAAGTTTTGGCAGATATTGAATTGGGCACTAAAAACTTAATTCTTTTATCCGGTAATTCCGACGGATTGCAAGTGACAAACGATGAACTTCGCACCACAAGGCATTATGCAAATACGCTTTTTAACATTATGCGCGGCGGTATTTTTGATGAGAACTATACCATTGACAGAGACGATTTCACCAAATATCTTGAAAAAGCAAATAAAAATTCTTTCAAAAACAATGAAAAAGAATTGTCAACATTGCCCAACACTTTTTCATTAAAAAAATTAAAAGAAATTGCCTTACAAAATGAAGACACCAATTTCAAACGACTTTGTTTTGAATATATGCCGCTGAAATTCAGCAGAAGACACGGCGATCCAAGCAGGCCTTGGAACAAGTTTTCCATCAATACCAGAAGCGAAATTGACGGCTCAAAAATTTTGGATTATGAAGGGAACTGGCGCGATATTTTCCAGAATTGGGAAGCCTTGGCACACGCCTATCCTGAATTTATTGAAAGTATGATTCACAAATTTTTGAATGCCACCACTTTTGACGGCTACAATCCGTACCGTGTAACCAAAGGCGGTTTCGACTGGGAAGTTATTGAACCAGATGATCCTTGGTCGTTTATTGGTTATTGGGGCGACCATCAAATTATATATTTATTGAAATTTTTGGAATTTGCAGAAAATCACTATCCGAACAAATTGGCCCATTATTTTAACCAGGAATTGTTTGTTTACGCGAATGTTCCCTATAAAATTAAAAGCTATTCGGAAATACTAAAAAACCCAAAAGACACCATTGATTTTGACCATAAGCTCGATCTAAAAATAAACAAGCAAAAAGCTGTTTTGGGTGCCGATGGCGCTTTGCTCCTATCACAAACCCAAGAAATTTACAAAGTCAATTTAACAGAGAAATTGTTGGCAACCGTACTGGCAAAACTGTCGAATTTTATTCCTGAAGCAGGTATTTGGCTGAACACGCAACGGCCCGAATGGAACGATGCCAACAACGCCTTGGTTGGCAACGGGGTTTCTATGGTTACGCTGTATTATTTGCAGCGATTTTTAAATTTCTTCCAAAAAATTGTCGAAAACACTTCTGTAGAAAGCATTACAATTTCAGAAGAAATGGCGGTCTTTTTTAAGGAAATTGTTTCAACATTCGAAAAAAATAAGCATCTTTTATCTGGAAAAATTTCAGATGCAGACCGTAAAATTGTGGTGGACGGATTGGGTTTGGCTGGAAGCCATTACCGAACCACGATTTATGAAAAAGGATTTATAGGCCATAAATCAGCAATCAACAAAAATGACTTGTCGCAGTTTTTTGGGTTGGCCAAAAAATTTATAGATCACACGATAAATGCCAATAAGCGCCCAGATAATTTGTATCACGCCTACAATTTAATGACCCTTGAAAACGAACAGGAAATTTCCATTTCCTATTTGCCGGAAATGCTGGAAGGACAAGTTTCTGTTTTGAGTTCAGGACATCTTTCACCGGCAGATTCTTTGGCATTGTTAAACAGTTTAA
This sequence comes from Lutibacter sp., assembly GCA_032251275.1. GTDB lineage: Bacteria > Bacteroidota > Bacteroidia > Flavobacteriales > Flavobacteriaceae > Lutibacter. The sequence goes on along the minus strand of JAVVEF010000008.1, from coordinate 4,334 downwards.
GAAAAAGTGCCTTGTACCGAAAAGATCAAAATAGTTATATTTTATATCCAAACAAACAACTTAAAAGGTTTATTGATAAAAATAATATTCCTTCAGCATTCATAGAAAAATCGGAATTGGCAAAACAATTGCTGAAAAACGGAAATTCACAAATCATTGAAAAAGATGTTTTGGGTAATTGCCATTTCAACGGTAATTTTAACAATGCCAACAGTCTTTTAGCTGCATTGGAAGCCTTGCCTTCCTCCTATCAAAAACTCGTTGATAAAGACCGGGAATTGCTGTTAACTGCTTTTGAAAATATTTTTAACCACAAATCTTTCACCGGACGTTCGGGCACTTTTTTCGGTTATGAAGGACTCGGTTCCATTTATTGGCATATGGTTTCAAAATTGGCGTTGGCCGTTCAGGAAACTTGCATCAATGCAATTGAAACTGGTGCTAAACCAGAAATTATTGCAGCTTTAAAAAACCATTACCACGAAATTACAGATGGTATTGGCGTTCACAAATCGCCGGAAGTTTACGGCGCATTTCCAACAGACCCTTATTCACACACGCCGGCAGGAAAAGGAGCGCAACAGCCTGGAATGACCGGACAGGTTAAGGAAGATTTTTTGGCCAGAATGGCAGAATTGGGTGTTTCTGTAACAAACGGAACCGTTAAATTTCAACCTGATTTGTTGAAAAAAGAAGAATTTCTTAAAGAAAGTAAATCGTTTCGCTATACTGATGTGAACCTTCAGGAAAAAGAATTAATGCTTGAAAAAAACACGCTTTGTTTCACCTATTGCCAAATTCCTGTTATTTATAAATTGGCCGAAAAGGATTCGATTCAGGTTATTTATTCAGATGAAAAATCTATTGAAATTGACGGATTAATTTTGAACCCAGAAATAAGCAATCAAATTTTTGCAAGAATAGGAGCAGTTTCTAAAATATTGGTTTCATTTAATGAAGGTAATTTTTAAATTGATTCTATAAAGAAATTTTAACATTAAACAAAAGTAAACTTGAAAAAATATCAAAATATAGTAATCGCAATAGCGCTTATTTTAACAGTCAGTTCGTGTAAAGTATTTGAAAATAAATCAGAAAAATCAACAGCCAATACGTTGCCTTTTGTAAAAGCAAAAGGAACTCAATTGGTTGACGCAAACGGGAATTCCATAATTTTGAAAGGGACAAACTTAGGCCACTGGCTAGTTCCTGAAGGCTATATGTTCAAAATGAATCAGGTAAATGCGCCCCGAAAAATTGACGAAATGTTGTACGAATTGGTCGGTCCAGACAGTCTGCAGGTGTTTTGGAATGGGTTTTTAAACAATTACATCACGCACGACGACATTAAATATTTAAAAAGCATTGGCAGCAACCACATCCGCCTGCCATTTCATTATAAAATGTTTACTGACGATTTGTATATGGGCGAAAGAAATGCCGGTTTTAAATATTTTGACCGATTGATTGATTGGTGCCGACAAGAAAAAATGTATGTTTTATTGGATATGCATGCGGCTCCGGGCGGACAAACCGGTGACAATATAGACGACAGTTATGGCTATCCGTACCTATTTAAAAGCAAATCTTCACAGGATTTAATGACAGAAATTTGGGTTAAAATAGCTGAAAAATATAAAGACGAACCCTTAATTATTGGTTACGATATTGTAAATGAACCAATTGCACATTATTTTAACGATGAACTTCCATATTTAAACCATCAGTTATTTTTACTTTATAAACGCATCATTACAGAAATTCGTGCACTGGATACAGCACATACTATTTTTTTGAATGGCTCTAACTGGAGCGGAAATTTTGAGGTGTTTGAAGAGATTATTGATGATAATGTGGTGTATGAATTTCATAAATATTGGTTTGAAGTAAATCAGGGAGCCATACAGCAATATCTCGATTTTAGAGACAAACATCAAGTACCGATTTATATTGGAGAAACTGGTGAAAATACCGATGAGTGGGTAAACGATTTTAGAATTTTGCTGGACAAACACGAAGTTAGCTGGGCTTTTTGGCCTTATAAAAAAATGAATAATAAAAGTGGAATTATGAATTTCAATGAGCCAGAAGATTATCATTTGATTACAAAATATGCCGATAGCGATCGCTCTAACTATTCCAAAATGCGGGAAAATCGTCCGGATGTTATAAAAGTTCAAAAAACGCTGAATGCTTATTTGGAAAATAGTCTTTATAAAAATAATTTCCCAAACAAAGGATATGTAAAAGCCTTAAATTTTAAAGTTGATTAATATATCAAGTGTTGAAATAAATAAACGCCCACAAATGAAAAAAATATTTTTATCCATCTTACTTATTGTTTCTTTAATCATTGTTGGCTGTAAAGGTCAAAATAATCTGGCCAAAACAACACAAACTTCCTCCATTGACGTAAAAGTTGATTCTATTTTGGCTTTAATGACGCTTAAAGAAAAAGCAGGACAAATGTTGAATATTGGCTTGCCGGCAGTCTTGAAAGGCGATTATTGGGATGAAAGAGACAGCGCTGTTTACAATGCTGAAAAATTCAATGAGTTAATAATAAAATATGCGGTCGGCTCCATTCACAATACGCCCGGTTATCCGGCAGAAAAAGAAGGTTGGTATCAAATAATTAAAAAAATTCAGGATTCCGCAATGCAAAAATCCCGCTTGGGAATTCCGGTTTTATACGGAATCGACAATATTCACGGTGCAAATTATGTGAATGGCTCGATATTGTTTCCGCATCAAATTGCGATGGCAGCCACTTGGAACACCGAACTTACCAAAATTTCTGCTGAAATAACTTCTTATGAATCGAGAGCAGCTTCTTTGCCTTGGAATTTTAATCCGAATGCCGATGTTGCTCTAAATCCGCTTTGGGGAAGAATTGGTGAAAGCTTTGGAGAAGATCCTTATTTAATTTCGGAAATGACTTTGGCCTATTTGCAAGGTTCCCAAGAAAAAGGACTTCAAGATTCCACTAGCACAGCAGTTTGTTTGAAACATTTTATTGGTTATGGTGCAGGAAAAAACGGAAAAGACCGCGCAAATGCGCTAATTCCGGAAAATAGCTTGCGCCAATATTTTTTGCCGCCTTTTGAAAAAGCCATTCAAAATGGCGCCAAAGGCGTAATGATCAGTTCAAATGCGGTAAACGGCATTCCTTGTCACATCAATAGCTATTATATCAACGATATTTTAAAAGGCGAGCTCGAATTTAAAGGCGTGGTGATTTCCGATTTTAGTGATGTTGAATTTTTGGTCACAGCACATCTTTCGGCAAAAGACAAACGGGAAGCCACCAAAATGGCCGTAAATGCAGGGTTGGATATGATTATGAATCCTTTTGATGCCGATATTGTTGACATTCTTGTTGATTTGGTGGAAAAGGGCGAAATTCCGATAAGCAGAATAAACGATGCCGTAACCAGAATATTACGCCTAAAATATGAGCTGAATCTTTTTAAAGTTCCTTACAACAATCCCAAAGGCTATACAAAATTTGCCAGCCAGGAACATATTGACGCCAACTACAAATCGGCCAGCGAAGCCATCACATTATTAAAAAACAACAACAATATTTTGCCGCTTTCATCAACCAAAAAAGTGTTGGTTACCGGTTATTCGGTAAATTCAATCAATGTGTTAAACGGCGCCTGGTCGCGATCTTTTTTGGGAAGGGACACCAAATATAATGACCCGAGCAAATTGACCATTTTAGACGCCATAAAAAAACAAGTGGGCGAAGCGAACGTTGAATTTGTTGAAGGAACTGATTATTTGGAAGACATCAATTCGGACAAAGCGGTTGAAATGGCTAAAAACGCTGATTATATCATAGTTTGTGTGGGCGAAATACCGGCTTCGGAAAAACCTTCGGATATTAATGAATTGGAATTGCCAGAAGTGCAGCAAGAATTAATCAAAAAACTTTCCGCAGCAAAAAAACCAATCATCTTGGTAATGGTTCAAGGTCGTCCAAGAATTATCAGGGAAATTGAACCGTTGGTTGATGCCATTGTGATGGCTTATTTGCCGGGCGAAGAAGGCGGGCGCGCGGTTTCAGACGTAGTTTATGGGAACATAAATCCGAGTGGAAAATTGCCTTACACCTATCCTAAATATTCAGGAAATGTATTACCGTATTATTACAAAAAAGCTGATATTAGGGACATCAACTGGGGCTATGACGGATTTTATCCGCAATTTGAATTTGGCTTCGGATTGTCGTACACCACATTTGACTATTCAAATTTGCAAATTAGCGCCGATACCATAAAAGGTTCAGATGAATTAAAAATTTCTGTTGAATTAAAAAACACAGGAAA
>JAVVEF010000007.1:17428-48416 GCA_032251275.1 Lutibacter sp. | reverse complement strand
TCACAGTATTTTTGGCGATATATTTTTAGATGATTTACGAACTTACCGTGAAAATAAATTAAAAGAAGTAGGGTTAACGGCTCATTTTCCTCTTTGGAAAAGAGACACCAAAGAATTGGTACATGAGTTTATTGACTTAGGATTTAAAACCGTAGTTGTATGTGTTAAAGCCAAATTATTGAGTGAAGATTTTACCGGAAGAATAATTGATAGAGATTTTCTGAAAGATTTGCCAAAAAATGTAGATCCTTGTGGTGAAAATGGTGAGTTTCATACCTTTGTTTTTGATGGCCCTATTTTTAAAAACCCAATAGAATACGTATTAGGAGAACGGATATTTAAAGAATATGAAGCTCCAAAAAATAAAGAAGACAATTGCTTTTCGGCGGCTATGGATAAAAAACCAGCGGGTTTTCATTTTTGTGATTTAATACCTATTGAAGAGGAAACTAATTAGTTCTTGGATTGGAGATAAAGATAGTTTTGTTGTTTGAGAAAATTAGGCTCACGCTTATTTAAATTTTTTCTAATTCTTTTATATAAAACTTCTTACTTCAATATTTTGACCAATGGGGGAACCAACGACAATATCAATTTAAAAGCCTACAGTTTGGTCGATTTATTTGCCAGCCACTATTTGATAAAAGACTGACTTTCATTGATTTTTCAGGCGAACAATATTTTTAATGAAAGCTATGTGGAAACGATAGGTTACACCACCAAAGGCAGAAACTTTAAAATGGGCTTGAATTTTAACATTAAGTTGTAATTCTTAAAACAGTTTAGTTTAAAAACTTGTTTTGGTATTTTTAATAGTTGGCTTGACTATTTTAAGATACAGAAACAAGTTTTTTTGTTTGGTGAAAAATGATAACTTTGAAATCGTTAAAAATTTTAAATGAATTACGAGATTCTTTTGTCGTTTATTGGCGCATCCATGCTCCTCACCATTATGCCGGGGCCAGACATTATTTATGTGTTGGTACAGAGTATGACCAATGGCAAGAAATACGGAATTGTCACCTCACTCGGGCTGGTTTCAGGGATTATTATTCACACCACATTGGTTGCTTTTGGCGTTTCAGCATTGATAAAACAGTCAGAAAATATATTTTTCGCCATCAAATTGTTTGGCGCTTTGTATTTATTGTATTTGGCGTATTTAACGTTTAAATCGGATAAAGAATTGGTGTTGAATGAGAAAGCCGACAGAAAGAGTTTGATAATACTCTTTAAACAGGGATTTATCATGAATGTTTTAAATCCGAAAGTCTCCATTTTCTTTTTGGCATTTTTCCCCGGATTTTTATACAGTTCATCGCAAAGCACCACCATCCAATTTTATGTTTTGGGCGGATTATTTATGCTTCAGGCATTGATCATTTTCTCCATGGTTTCGCTATTATCCGGGAATTTTGCATCCTACCTAAAAACGCATCCAACTTTCAACTCAAAAATAAAATGGTTTAAAATTTTAGTTTTTGCCGGGATCGCCATTTTTATCCTTTTTTCTTAATTGGTTTCGTATATTTGAAAACCCATGAAAAAAGTAAAACTCATAGAATGTCCGAGAGATGCCATGCAAGGCATAAAATCGCATTTTATTTCTACTGAAGCCAAGGCGCAATATATAAATGCATTGTTGCGGGTTGGTTTTGACACCATAGATTTTGGCAGTTTTGTTTCTCCGAAGGCAATACCTCAAATGCAGGATACAGTGGAAGTGCTGTCAAAACTTGATTTGAGTAAAACCCAAAGTAAATTATTGGCGATTGTGGCCAATATTCGCGGGGCAGAGGAGGCTTCTCAATTTGATGAAATCACCTATTTGGGATATCCTTTTTCAATTTCTGAAAATTTTCAAATGCGAAATACCGGCAAAACAATTGCGGAATCCATTGAAATTTTGAATGAAATCTTAAACATCGCCGCCAAAACCAATAAAGAAGTGGTTGCCTATTTATCGATGGGTTTTGGAAACCCGTACGGAGATCCTTGGAATGTTGAAATTGTCTCAAACTGGACAGAGAAATTGTCAAAAATGGGCGTAAAAATACTGTCGTTGTCCGATACTGTCGGAAGTTCAACACCAAAAATTATCGATTATCTTTTTTCGAATTTAATTCCGGCCTATCCAACAATTGAATTTGGGGCGCACCTTCATACAACGCCAACTTCTTGGTTTGAAAAAGTGGATTCGGCCTACAAAGCAGGGTGCAATCGATTTGATGGTGCCATTATGGGCTATGGCGGTTGCCCGATGGCGAAGGACGATCTTACAGGAAATATGCCTACAGAAAAGCTAGTTTCATATTTTAATCAGCAAAAAGCATCCACAAATATCAATGCGATGAGTTTTGAGAGCGCTTATAATGAAGCTTTGAAGATTTTTTGAAAATAGTTAATTACTTCAAATTCAATCAGATAAATTTTAATGTTTTTTCAAAATATGACATAAGTCATCTTATTTATAATAATTCTAAATAAAGTTTTTTTATTTCTTTCATCTTATATATTTTTGCAACGTTATTTATAACAAGTCTAAATAAAAATAGTTTAATTCAAATCAAAAAAATGAAAAATATAAGATTACTCGCAGCATTATTAATTGGTTTTATAGGATTTGCACAGGAGAATTCAAATGAAAACACCCTAAATTTGGGAAATAAAATTTCAGAAGGCGTATCAATTGGCGGTTATGCACAAATAGATTATAACGAACCTGACGGGGCAGCACCAGGGAAATTAGATGTCCACAGATTGGTGATGTTTTTAGGGTACAAGTTTAACGAAAAAGTGAGCTTTATGTCGGAAATTGAATATGAACATGTTTCAGAAGTTTATATTGAACAGGCATATTTAAAGTACAAAGCAAACGAAAATTTTAATGTATTGGCCGGTTTAATGTTGGTGCCAATGGGAATTATTAATGAATTTCATGAGCCAACAACATTTTATGGCGTTGAGCGCCCGAATGTTGATAATTACATCGTGCCAACAACCTGGAGAGAGATAGGTGTTGGCTTTTCAGGAAAAATAGACAACGCATCGCTAAAATACCAAGCGTATTTATTTAACGGATTTAAATCTTATGCTGCCGGGGCAGGAATATTACGCGGAACGGACGGATTGCGTAAAGGCCGCCAAAAAGGTGCAGAATCTGTGATAAACTCACCTAATTTATCAGCCAAATTGGATTATTACGGAATTACCGGACTTAGATTAGGTTTAGCTGGCTATTTCGGAAAAACCCAAACAGACAATTCGTCCATTGAAGCATCAACAGTAGGTATTTCAATGATAGGGCTGGATGCACGTTATAAATTCAATAATTTAGAGTTAAGAGGACAATACATTCATACAAATTTAACCGATACGGAGGATTACAATCTGTTAACAGGTAAAGATTTAGGTTCTAAAATGTACGGATTGTATGGCGAAGTTGCTTATAGTTTCGATTTAAAGGGCGTAGAAAAACTAACACCGTTTTTACGTTATGAAAAACACAATACCCACGCTGAAACTGCAGGAATTTTAGTGGCCAATGATGCTTTTGACAGAGATGAAATCATTTTTGGATTGAATTATAAAGTGGCGAACGGCGCGGCTTTTAAAATAGATTATCAATTAATGAACAATGCGGTAGCAGGCAGCGATACCGCAAAAGTATTTAATGCCGGCGTTGCGGTTTCTTTCTAAAAACATAAATTATGATGAGGCTGCTTTTAAAAGCAGCCTCATTTATCATCACGATTTTAACACGATTATAAAATGAAAAAAATAGCCTTACTAACAATCATTGTACTTTTAATTTCAAGTTTCACGACGAGTAAAAGGACTGAAGCCCTGATTGAAAAGGAAGTGAAATCGGTGTTTAATATCGTAAAATATTCAAAACAACCAATTTCTGTTTCTAAAGAAGTAAATGAAACGCTTCCAATAAAAATTGACGACACCAATTTCTTTAAAATAAAAAGTGAAGAAAAAATTCAGGGCTATTATTATTTGGGACAAGCTTTTGGAAAAGCCGATTATTTCGATTTTATTGTTATTTTTGACAAAGACCTAATCGTTTCAAAAGTGAAAATTTTGGTTTACAGGGAAGATCACGGATCAGAAGTGGGAAGCAAGCGGTGGTTGAATCAGTTTAACGGAAAAAAAACAACCGAGAATTTAACCTATCAAAAAGACATTGCCGCAATTTCCGGAGCAACAATTTCGGCAAAATCGATGACCAATGAGGTTAATAAGCTGCTGAAAACTGTCACAATATTATACAATAAAAAACAACTATAATGCAAATTCACGGACTCATACATCAATTTCCCAAAGAAATAAAATCACTTATTTTAGTATTCATCATCGTACTTAGCGTAGGTTTTTATGGCGGATTGAGTTTTGTGAACAATACAACCTCCATGAATTCTTCGGAAATTGAAAGCCATTATTTGGGAAATGAAAATGATGAAAACGCTGAAGTCATGAAATTCAAAAAAAGCGAAAGTGAAATTTTGACCATTGTCCATAACCACATTCTTTCCTTATCGGTCATTTTCTTTATGCTATCCTTAATTCTCGCCACAACATCCATCAATAAAAAGTTTAAATATTTCTTAATGATAGAGCCTTTTTTATCCATCATTTTAACTTTTGGCGGTATTTATTTTCTTTGGAGCGGCATCACCTGGTTTAAATATGTGGTGATATTTTCTGGAATATTGATGACTTTTAGTTTTGTATCGGCTACAATCGCAATAGTTTCTCAAATTTTATTTTTCAAAAAAGCCATTAATAGCGCTATTTAATTTAAATAGTCTAAATTTGCACGCAATTAATTTATAAGTTGATTGCACTATGATTTCAGATTCTTCAAAATTTGTAGGTGAAGGTTTAACCTACGATGACGTACTATTGGTTCCGGCATTTTCAGAAGTTTTGCCGCGCGAGGTAAGTACTCAAACAAAATTTACAAAAAACATTACGTTGAATGTTCCAATCGTTTCCGCAGCGATGGATACCGTTACCGAATCGAATATGGCAATTGCCATGGCTCGTGAAGGCGGAATTGGCGTGTTGCATAAAAATATGTCCATTGAAAAACAGGCTGCAGAAGTCAAAAAAGTGAAACGGTCTGAGTCCGGAATGATTCTGGAACCCATTACCATCACCAAAGATGAAACGGTTTTTGTTGCCAAAAGCCTGATGAAAGAATATGGCATTGGCGGAATTCCTGTTATTGATCAAGATGGAAAATTAATAGGCATCATTACCAATAGGGATTTGCGTTTTGAAGGAGACAACAAGCGAAAAATTTCTGAAGTGATGACGTCCAAAAACCTGATTACCGTTGCTGCCGGAACTTCATTAAAACAGGCAGAATTGATTCTTCAGGAAAATAAAATTGAAAAACTGCCGGTTGTTGATGCCGATTATAAATTGGTCGGGTTGATAACGTATCGAGATATTATTAAAGTGTTGGAAAATCCGCACGCCAATAAAGACCAATATGGCCGTTTGCGGGTTGCGGCGGCAATAGGCGTTACTGTTGATGCGCTTGAAAGAGCTTCGGCTTTAATAACTGCTGGCGTTGATGCGCTAATTATTGATACGGCGCACGGACATACGAAAGGCGTGGTGACTGTTTTGATAAAAATTAAAGGTGCTCACCCCAATATTGATGTTGTGGTGGGTAATATTGCAACTGGCGAAGCTGCAAAATATTTAGTTGAAGCAGGCGCTGATGCCGTAAAAGTAGGTATTGGACCAGGTTCCATTTGTACCACCCGTATTATTGCGGGTGTTGGTTTTCCACAACTTTCGGCCATTATTGAGGTGGCAAATGCCATTAAAGGTTCGGGCGTTCCAGTGATTGCCGATGGCGGTATTCGTTATACGGGAGATATTCCCAAAGCTATTGCTGCGGGCGCCGATTGTGTGATGTTGGGCTCCTTGTTGGCTGGCACAAAAGAATCTCCGGGCGAAACCATTATTTATGAAGGACGAAAATTTAAATCGTATAGGGGAATGGGTTCTATTGAAGCGATGGAACATGGGTCAAAAGATCGTTATTTTCAGGATGTTGAAGATGATATTAAAAAATTAGTTCCTGAAGGAATTGTAGGAAGAGTGCCTTACAAAGGGGAATTAAATGAAACGATGATTCAGTTTATTGGCGGTTTGCGTGCCGGAATGGGTTATTGCGGCGCAAAAGATATTGAAGCCCAAAAAGGGGCAAAGTTTGTTAAAATTACCGCTGCCGGAATGCGCGAAAGTCATCCGCACAATGTAACCATCACAAAAGAATCTCCAAATTACTCGAGATAATTTTTAGGATTAATATAAAGTAATTTTTTTTTGCGGTAATTAATGGCTGAATAAAGCTTTTAACTACCGCGAATTTTTTTCATTTAAGCAGAAAACGTCAAATTAAATTTAGGAAAAGTTAAGTTCGAAAGGCGTATTGATGTAATCTATCGGAACAATATTTATATTATTTTTGCTCACGTAAGTATTTAAAATTCGCCGAACATCATTGTTTTCTTTTTGTGCGCTTAGCATTCCAAAATAATCTTCAGCGGAAGTGATTTTTTGTTTCTTGTTGGCGTACCCAAATCCTTTGTAAATGCCATTTAGAACCAAAACATAAGCATATTCACTGGTGGTTCTTCCGGTTTCTTTAATGATAAAGTTTTCAGCTTTAAATTTTAAGGAATCAATGGCTTCCTGCACCCTTAAATTGTACAATGCAACAGATTCTTCTTCTTTACAAACGCCTTTGCATTTTTTTATCTGGTAATGAAAACAGGTGGAAACATTGGTTTGCAGATGGCAATATTTTGGACACAGTTCAAAATCTTGGCATAATTTCTCCAGAAAAACCCGGCATTCCGTAATATTGGAAAACTTCATTAAAGGAGAAGTAACCAATTTTAATCGGTTGTAAGCCAGATGAATAATGCCGTCTCTGTCCTCGTAAGCAAACAATCCGATACTTTCCTGGGCCCTTTTTTGTGCCCGGTTGTATTTGGGATAGATGCTTTTTATTTCCGAAGATTCCAATAACAAGGCCAGCAATTCACTGCCGGTTTCAACACAGTAAACATGGCTTGTTTCCAGGCACATGGTAATTTCTTTTTTTGCTTTGTCGTAGAAATGGCTCAGCACGCGTTGTTTTATGTTTTTGGCTTTTCCAACATAAATGATTTCATTTTTCTCGTTTTTGAAATAGTAAACACCCGAATTTTCCGAAAGTTCATCAACCGTTTTTTTAGGCAGTAAAGGCGGCAACGTCGATTGTTTTGAGCGCGGATTTAAAAAGGAATTGAATACATTTTCGGTATCCAGCAGCAACAATTTTTCGAATAAAATCACCGTGGCTTCCGCGTCTCCTTTTGCCCGGTGCCGGTCTTTAATCACAATATTTTCTGAAATGCAAAGCGCTCCCAGACTGTACGACCTTAAATTGGGAATTAATTTTCGGGATAATCTTACAGTACACAGTTTTTTTCGTTTAAATTCAAATCCCAAGTCCTTAAATTCCTTTTGTATGATGTTGTAATCGAAATTTACGTTGTGCGCCACAAAAATAGTGTCTTTGGTGATTTCGGCTACTTTTTTGGCAATTTCATAAAATTTTGGGGCATTGCTCACCATCGCATTGGTGATTCCCGTTAAATTGGTGATAAAAGGAGGGATGCTGCATTCCGGATTCACGAGTGTCGTAAACTCGTCAATTACTTTTTCGCCGTCATACACAAAAATGGAAATTTCTGTTATTTTGGAACTGTGTCCGGTGGTTTCTATATCAATGATTGTATACATTTATTTGATCGATTTTTCCAGTGCTTTTAACTCAATGCCTAGCTGGTTTAGCATAGCGGCAATGCTGCTTATTTTTAATTCGTGTTCTTCATATTCCTGCGTGTTGATGCTGCAGGTAAATTCCCACAATTCCAATATTTCATCAACAGGCACATAATAAGGATCGTATTTTTTGTTGTCGGAAACCAGCAACAGCATATTGTGTTCTTCAATTTTGTTAAAAACCCGCTTGTAAACAATGCCGTCGTTTAAGGTGAGCACAATATACGTTTTACCGTCTTTTAGATTGCCAATTTCTTCAACAAAGCGCGCCACAATATAAGAACCGCTTTTCACCGGCAACATAGAATCTCCTTTTATGGGAAATGCACGGTGCGTTCCTGTAGGCAAAAACGGCAGTTTTATTTTCTCCAAATGCTCAATATATTCGGGGTCGGCGTAGCCTCTTAAATAACCTGCGGAAGCTTCCACAGGAATAATTTCTATCAAATCTTCATTGGCGCCATCAACCGTAATGGGAAATAAAACCCTTCTGTTTCCAATTTCAATAAACGAAACATCTTTTGCGCCCGACAAGTCATTTTTGATTAAAATATCAATGGGAATTTTAAAATAATCGGACAAGTCGATTAAAAATTCCACGGGAGGAATGGCTCTGTTTTCTTCATAAGAGCTTATTCTGGATCGGGAAACTTTTAAATCTTCCGCAAATTGTTCTTGCGTCAAACCTTTTAAAGTTCTCATGTGTTTGATATTTTGTGACAAATAATTCATAATGCTAAATTTATGAGCAACAATTGCTAATATTTTGAGCTAATTTAGCAAAAAAAACTTTACCGCCTAATTTTTTCTGAAAAAATGTATTTGAACACCCATTCATATTATAGTTTAAAATATGGAACCATAGCGCCGGAAGCCTTGTTGCAGCTTGCATTTCAGCACAATATTACGGTAATGGCACTGACGGATATCAACAGCACTTCAGCCAACCTGGATTTTGTGCGTTTGGCTCCAAAATACGATATAAAACCTGTTTTAGGCATCGATTTCAGAAATGGTGCGCAACAACAATTTGTGATACTGGCAAAAAATAATGAAGCCTTGCGGCAAATGAATCGATACCTGTCGGAATTTTTGCATTTGGATAAAATAAAGATTCCGAAACGCTCAAAATACATTGCGGACACGTATGTGATTTATCCGTATCAAAATACGCTTATGGAACTTCATGAAAATGAGTTTATGGGCGTAAAACCTTCCGATTTAAATCAGTTAAAGTTTTCGGAATGGCGATTGCATCAGAAGAAATTGGTGGTGTTGAAAACAGTTTCATTTCAGAATAAAAAGGGATTTAACACGCACCGGTTGTTGCGCGCCATCGACAACAATGTGTTGCTGAGCAAATTGCCGAAATCGGAGCAGGGAGAAGCATCGGATGTGATGATTTCTGAAAAAGCGTTGAAAGCTGTTTTTGATGAATATCCGAAAATTATTGAAAATACGCAGCGTATTTTAGACCATTGCCACATCAGTTTTGATTTTTCCAAAAATGCGCCCAAGAATCAGAAAACCTACAGCAATAATGAGGAGCTGGACTTTAAACTTCTGAAAAAACTGGCTTATGACGGCCTAAATTATCGGTATAAAAAATTGGGAAAACGCGTTTTTGCGCGATTGGAAAAAGAGCTTAAAATGATTCAGGAAAAGCAATTTGTTTCCTACTTTTTAATCAATTGGAAAATTTTGAAATATGCCCGAAGTAAAAAATATTATTATGTTGGCAGGGGAAGCGGCGCCAACAGCATTGTGGCATATTTGCTGAGAATTACCGATGTTGATCCCATAGAACTCGATTTGTATTTTGAACGTTTTATCAATTTGCACCGGATAAATCCGCCCGATTTTGATTTGGATTTTTCTTGGCGCGACCGCGATGATGTGATGAATTTTATATTCAAAAGGTTTAAAAACACGTCGCTGATCGCTGTTTACAACACGTTTAAATACAAAGCTTCCGTTCGAGAATTGGGGAAAGTTTTCGGACTTCCGAAAGAAGAAATCGACAAACTTTCCATAGGTAATTTTAACTTAAATGAATTAGATGATTTGTCGAAATTGGTGTTGATTTACAGCAAATACATTGCCGGATTTCCAAACTATTTGGGCATCCATCCTGGCGGAATTTTAATTTCAGAAAAGCCAATCGATTGTTATACCGCCACTTATATGCCACCAAAAGGATTTTCAACCACCATGTTTGATATGGTTGTGGCAGAAGATATTGGCCTGTATAAATTTGATATTTTGAGTCAGCGCGGTTTGGGGAAAATAAGGGAAGCGGTTGATATTGTGAAATACAACCATCCAGCACATCCCGATATTGACATTCACGACATCAAACGCTTCAAGGAAGATTCAAAAATTAAATACCTGTTGAAAAATGCGAAGGCTATTGGCTGTTTTTACGTGGAATCTCCCGCGATGCGGATGTTGCTGAAAAAGCTGCATGTGGATAATTATTTGGGATTGGTGGCGGCGAGTTCGGTAATTCGTCCCGGCGTTGCAAAATCGGGGATGATGCGGGAATATATTTTGCGTTACAGAAATCCGGAACGCAGAAAAGAAGCAAATCCGATGTTGCTTAAAATTATGCCCGAAACTTTTGGCGTGATGGTTTATCAGGAAGATGTGATTAAAGTGGCGCACCATTTTGGCGGATTAACTTTGGGAGAAGCGGATATGTTGCGGCGCGGAATGAGCGGAAAATTCAGATCGAGAGAAGAATTTTCAAAAGTGCAGGACCAGTTTTTTGAAAATTGCAAAAATCAGGGGCATAGTTATGAGCTGACTTCTGAAATTTGGCGGCAAATTGAAAGTTTTGCTGGCTATGCTTTTGCCAAAGGCCATTCGGCTTCCTATGCGGTTGAGAGCTACCAAAGTCTGTTTTTAAAAGCCTATTATCCGCTGGAATATTTGGTGGCGACGCTCAATAATTTCGGTGGATTTTACCAGCCGGAATTTTATGTGCACGAAGCGCGAATGAACGGCGCAATAATTCATCCGCCAACAATTAACAGTTCTTATTATCAGAATCATATAGCAGGAAATCACATTTATTTGGGTTTTATGATGTTGGAAAGTTTTGAATTAAAAAATGCCACAAAAATTGTAGACGAAAGAACGAAAAATGGCTTGTTTTTGGATTTAGATGATTTTATAGAACGCGTTGCCATTTCGTTGGAACAGCTTTCCATTTTAATTAAAATAAATGCTTTTCGGTTTACAGGAAGAAATAAACGCGAATTGTTATGGGAAGCTTATATGAAAGTGAATAAAGTGTGTCTGGAAAACCATGTTTCTACCCTTTTTAAATCGGAAAAAATTGTTTACAACACGCCACAGCTCAGTTGCAGCAACTTTGAAGATGCGTTTGATGAAATTCAATACCTCGGTTTTCCGTTGTGCAGTCCGTTTGATTTATTGACACAACCAGTTCATCAACAATTGGTTGCGAGTGATTTGGTGCATTATATTGGAAAAACGGTAACCGTTTACGGCTATTATATTACGGCAAAAAGAGTCAACACTTCCAAAGGCGAATTGATGTATTTCGGGAATTTTTTGGATGTAAAAGGAGAACATATTGATACGGTACATTTTCCGCCGGCCGCAAAAAAATATCCGTTTAAAGGAAGAGGCGTGTATGAATTAACGGGAAAAGTGACGGAAGAATTTGACTGTATCACGGTTGAAATAGAAAAAATGGAAAAACTGGCGATTATCCAGGATCCGAGATATGCCGACATTCCTAAAAAAATAATGACATGAGCACTTTGGAACGTTCTATTGTACATATGGATTTGGATACTTTTTTTGTATCCTGTGAACGACAAATCGACAGCAAATTGGAAGGAAAACCCATTTTAATCGGCGGAATTTCCGATAGAGGTGTGGTGGCTTCCTGCAGTTATGAAGCCCGAAAATATGGCGTTCATTCGGCAATGCCTATGCGTATGGCAAAACAATTATGTCCGGAAGCCATTGTGTTGCGTGGTAATTCGGGAATTTACACCAATTTTTCAAAGTTGGTGACGGAGGTAATCAATGAATCGGTTCCTTTATACGAAAAAGCTTCCATTGATGAATTTTATATCGATTTAACGGGAACGGACAAGTTTTTTGGCTGCCATCAACTGGCTTCGGAATTACGTAAAAAAATAATTAAAGAAACCGGATTGCCCATTTCTTTTGGCCTGTCCGTTAACAAAACCGTCTCAAAAATCGCCACGGGAGAAGCGAAACCCAACAATGAGATGAAAATAAACAGCGGCATGGAAAAGTTTTTTCTGGCGCCGTTATCTGTGCGTAAAATTCCGATGGTGGGCAAAAAAACCTACAATATATTGTGCGATTTGGGCATTAAACGCATACAAACCGTTCAGGAAATGCCGATTGATATGATGACCAAAGTTTTTGGAAAACACGGCAGCGGCATTTGGAAAAAAGCGAACGGCATAGACAATTCGCCGGTGATAAAATACCACGAAAGGAAATCCATCTCAACAGAAAATACTTTTGAAAAAGACACCACAGATCTTGAAAAACTGAAAAGTAACATTGTTGCCATGACAGAAAGTTTGATTTTTCAATTGCGGAAAAGCAACAAATTAACCGCGTGCATTACTTTTAAAATTCGCTATTCCGATTTTCAAACGTACACAAAACAAAAGAGAATCGCATACAGCTCGGCCGACCACAGTATTTTACCGGTTGTGATGGACCTTTACAACAGTTTGTACCAAAGGCGGTTGATGGTTAGGCTGATAGGGGTGAAGTTTAGTGATTTGGTGAGTGGCGGACAGCAAATTAATTTGTTTGAAGACAATGTCAAAATTGCGAATTTATACAAAGCCATGGATAAAATGCGGGAACGTTATGGCGATAAGGCGGTTGTGCGGGCAATTACAATTGATAAAGCCCAGGTGAATTGATAATTGTTTCCCTTCGACTGAGCTCAGGGTGACAAATTGTTGAAGCGTTTAATTGTGTATTTGTTTAGTTGAAAAATCGTAAATCGTAAATCAAAAATCGTAATTATATTTCGCGTTAGCGATTGAAGTGGAAATACTTTTTTGAGGTTTTTCTCCGAAAAAAAGATTGTAACGTAAAGCGCGACCTGAAAGGGAACGCCCGGAATGAATCGTTTAATTATGTATTTGTTTAGACTAAAACCCAAAATTAAAAACACCATCAACCTAACATACTTATTATTTTAATATTGAGTAAGATAGTTAGGCATTTATAAAAAAGATTGGATTTATTTTTTTACATTTGCGGATTCAATAAAAATTCTAGTATTGCAGTTATTATGTCGATTTTGCTTGCTTCAATTTTTTTAAACTTAAATTATATAACATTTTATTTAAAACATGAACATTTTCGTAGCAAAATTAAGTTCTTCTACCACTAGTGAGGACTTACAAGGATTATTTGAAGAGTATGGTGAAGTAGTTTCTGCAAAAGTTATTACTGACAAAGAAACAGGCGAATCTAAAAGATTTGGCTTTGTTGAAATGAAGAACGCAGAGGAAGCGTTAAAAGCAATTGAAGAGCTTGATGAGTGCCAATACGACAACAGCACTATTGTTGTGAGTAAAGCAAAACCAAAAACTGATGTGCCAAAGCGTGATAATAAATTTGGTGGGAAAAAAAGATTCTAATCTTCAATACAATCCAAAAAACGAAAAGGCTATCATTTCTGATAGCCTTTTTTGTTTTTATGCTTTAGGAACTTGTTTCCTTTGTTAACGTTGTTTTTTTGCAGTCGGTTTGCGGTTTTTCCAGCCATTATTTCTTCCGGCACCGTTACCCGATTTTTGGGAACGCGAATTTTTTGGTTTTTCCTCATCTATGGGCGTTCCATCAATACCATCAACCAAAAAAGGGTGTTCTGTTACCACAGGAATTTTTTGGTCGATTAGTTTTTGGATATCGCGTAAAAAAGCTCTTTCTTCTGCATCGCAAAAGGAAATTGCAATTCCGCTGGCGTTTGCACGTCCGGTTCTTCCGATACGGTGAACGTAGGTTTCTGAAATATTTGGCAAATCGTAGTTAATTACCAGCGACAATTCATCAATGTCTATACCGCGTGCGGCAATGTCTGTTGCAACCAAAACACTTGTTTCGCCACTTTTAAAATCGCCCAATGCCCGTTGTCGCGCACCTTGGGATTTATTTCCGTGAATGGCGGCGGCACTTATGTCGGCTTTTTCCAAAAACCGCACAATTTTATCCGCACCGTGTTTTGTTCTGGAAAAGATAAGGGTAGATTCTCTCGCTTCGGTTTCCAGCAAATGAACCAATAATTTAGGTTTGCTTTTTTTGCTGACAAAATAAACGGCTTGTTCCACTTTTTCGGCGGTTGCCTGCTCAGGTTTTACGCTTACTCTTTGTGGGTTGCCCAATATTTTTCGGGACAAGTCTACAATATCTGCAGGCATTGTCGCAGAAAAGAATAACGATTGTCGTTTTGCCGGCAATTTTGCGATAATCTTTTTAATGTCATGAATGAAACCCATATCTAACATATGATCTGCTTCATCCAGCACAAAATATTCAACGTCTTTTAATGAAATATAGCCTTGATTCATCAGGTCGAGCAATCTTCCCGGTGTTGCAACAAGCACATCAACGCCTCTGCGAAGCGCATCAGTTTGTTGGCCTTGTTTTACGCCGCCAAAAATAACCGTGTTTTTAATTCCGGTAAATTTTCCATAAGCCGTAAAACTGTCAGAGATTTGGATGGCCAATTCTCGTGTAGGCGTAATAATGAGCGCTCTGATTTTACGCTGATTGTTACTGGTACTTTTATGGTCAAGGAATAGGTGTTGTAATATAGGTACGGCAAATGCGGCCGTTTTTCCAGTTCCGGTTTGTGCACAACCCAAAAGGTCGTTTCGTTTCAGCAAAATTGGAATTGATTGTTCTTGAATTGGAGTGGGGTGGGTATAACCTTCAGCGCTTAGGGCTTTCAGTATAGGTTCAATAATTTCTAGATCTTTAAATGTCATGTATTTTATTTAATGGGTGCAAAGATAAGCGAATTGTTTGGATATCTTTTATTTTATAGCTAAAGGCTTGAAAATGAGTAAGAATAGTTAAATGATTGTCAGCTATTTTAGTTTAAAAAAAAGCCTGTCAAAAATGACAGGCTCTACATTGTAAAAAGGTAAGTATATATTAAATAACTTTTACATTCACTGCGTTTAATCCTTTTTTACCTTCCTGTAAATCGAATTCAACTTCGTCACCTTCGCGTACTTCGTCGATTAATCCAGAAATGTGTACAAAATGTTCTTTGTTTGAACCTTCCTCACTAATAAAACCAAATCCTTTAGCTTCATTGAAGAATTTTACTGTTCCTTTACTCATTGTTAAAAATTTTAAATATAATATTAGCCGCAAAGGTAGGGTATTATAATTGGGTTTAACTAATTTAGCGAGATATTAATTTATTTTTTATTCTGAAATGTGTTTTTATTGTTGTTTTTTCTGTGAATTATGCTGCAATATTTATATAAATTAATAGTTAACTTATTAATAATAAACTAGATAAAAATAGAAATTGATTATAATTTTATACATTTAAACACTATGGTAAAAGACATAAAATTAGCCGTTTTAATAGATGGAGATAACATTCCATCCAAATATATTAAGGAAATGATGGAAGAGATTGCCAAATACGGCACCCCAACCATTAAAAGAATTTATGGCGACTGGACCAAACCGCAATTGGGCAAATGGAAAACCATTTTGCTTGAAAATGCGATCACCCCCATACAGCAATATGGTTACACCACCGGGAAAAACGCCACAGATTCGGCGATGATTATTGATGCGATGGATATTTTATATTCAAACAATGTTGATGGTTTTTGTCTGGCTTCTTCGGACAGCGATTTTACGCGATTGGCAACCAGACTGCGAGAATCAGGAATGCAGGTTTACGGAATTGGAGAAAAGAAAACACCTGATCCTTTTATCGTGGCTTGCGATAAATTTATTTATCTGGAGATTTTAGAGACTTACAGTGACAGAAAAGACGGGGAGGGGGAGTCGAAGAAACAAAATCTTGATAAAATAACGCCAAAAGTCATTAAGTTCCTTAAACAATCTGTGTCGGATGCTGCTGATGAAGACGGTTGGGCATTTTTAGGCGATGTTGGTTCTTTGATTCTGAAAAAACAGCCCAATTTTGACTCTAGGAACTTCGGATTTGAAAAGCTAACGCCTTTGTTTAAATCGCTTAATCAGTTTGAAATTGACCAACGCGTGCAAAGCGGCGTTCGTTTTAAATTGATTTATGTGCGGAATAAATAGATTTGAGTATTTAGTATTTAGAAATTAGTTATTTAATAATTTTATGATTTGTTAAAGAATAGGTTATGTAAATTTGTACAGAGAAATATTGATGCAAAAATTTATAATTTAAATTGAAAAGATGGCGTTAGAATTTGAAAACGAGATAGAAATTATTGAAGTAATGGAAGGTTACTTAATCAATTCTCGTCCACCGGAAGAAATAAGAAATCAATTAGACATTAGTTACAAAATTGAAGGCCAAAGCATAATTGTTTTTGAAATTCGCCCACTTTGGAACAATCCAAATATAAAAATCGAAAGTGAAATTGCAAAAACAACATTTGTAAAAAAAGAAAATATTTGGAAAATATTTTGGTTTAGGTCTGATATGAAATGGCATAGTTACAAACCAAATCCAAAAGTAAACAGCCTAAAAGAATTTATAAGAATCGTTGAAGAAGATAAACTTGGCTGTTTTTGGGGTTAAACAATCACAACTATATTAAAATAAGCTTGTGAAATCTTCGAAAATTACCTATTTCCTAGGATGAAAAGTATTGATTACTTGCTTTAAAAAACTTTTGTCCAAGTGCATATAAATTTCAGTGGTGGTAATGCTTTCGTGTCCCAGCATTTGCTGTATGGCTCTTAAATCGGCGCCGCGTTCCAGCAAATGTGTGGCAAAAGAATGCCGAAAAGTGTGCGGACTTATCTTCTTTTTAATGCCAACTTTGATTGCCAGATTTTTGATAATGGTAAAAATCATCACACGCGTTAATTTTTTTCCTCTTCTGTTTAAAAAAACCGTGTCTTCAAATCCTTTTTGGACGTCAATATGGGTTCTTATTGAATTCAAGTAAAACGAAATATACTTTTCGGTTTGTGGATTGATGGGCACAAAGCGCTGTTTATTGCCTTTTCCAATAACCCGAATAAAATCTTCTTCAAAAAATAAATCGGAAATCTTCAAATTTGTCAATTCGGAAACACGCAAGCCGCAACTGTACAAAGTTTCTAGGATTGTCCGGTTTCGCTCGCCTTGCGGCTCGCTTAAATCGATGCCGCCAATAAGTAAATCAATTTCTTTTAAAGCCAAAGTATCCGGCAGTTTTCTGCCTATTTTAGGCGTTTCAATCAATTCGGTTGGATTGTCTTTTCGGTATTCTTCAAAAATCAAGTAGTTGAAAAAATTTCGAATGCCCGAAATTAAACGGGCCTGCGATCGCGCGTTAATATGTTTGGAGGTTTCATAAATAAATTGCTTAAAATCCTCCTGATTTATGGAAATGGGCGAAATAATCATTTCGTTTTCCTCCAAATACAACATCAGCTTTTTCACATCACGCGAATAACTGTCGATGGTATTTTGCGACAAGCCTTTTTCTATTTTTAAATAAAACTGATAATCGTGTAAAGCGTTGTTCCATTTCATTTGATAAAAATAAGTAATATATTTACAACAAAATATTTCATTTATGAAAATACTTATTTTAAACGGCCCAAATCTAAACCTGCTTGGGAAACGCGAACCTGCCATTTATGGGAATTTAACTTTCGATCAATTTTTTGAAAGTCTGAAAAAAAAATATGCAGATGTTGAATTGCACTATTTCCAAAGCAATATTGAGGGCGAAATCATCAATAAATTGCACGAAGTTGGCTTTAGTTTCGATGGCATTATTTTAAACGCCGGCGCTTACACGCACACTTCCATTGCTATTGGCGACGCCATAAAAGGCATTGAAACTCAGGTAACTGAAGTCCATATTTCCAATGTTTACGCGCGTGAGGAATTTCGTCACGTTTCTTATATTGCGCCAAATGCAAAAGGAATTATTGCCGGTTTCGGACTCCAAAGTTACGAGTTGGCTTTAGAAAGTTTTATCTAAAATTTGGGCGTTACCCGCCAGCTGGCGGGTCAGGCTTTTCGCTACAATCTTTTTTTCGGATAAAAACCTAAAAAAAGGATTTTCGCTTCAATCCTTAACGCGGGCAGTTTAAAATTAAACCGAATAAAATGTAATACAATTTAAACTTTTCTGTTTTTTAAAGGTCTAACAACATTATAAAGCGATTAATCCAAAGATATTTTGACTGGCGAAGGTGAATTCATAAGAGATTTATTAGACAATAAAGAAAAGGATAAAGCCTTTAAGAAATTATTGGACCTTTATCAGGAACGACTGTATTGGCATATCAGAAAATTAGTGATTACCCACGAAAACGCTGATGATGTGCTGCAAAACACCTTTTTAAGAATTTATAAAAGCCTTCCAAATTTTCAACAAAAAAGCAGTTTGCATACTTGGATGTATCGCATCGCCTACAATGAATCACTAAGATTTCTGGAAGAAAATAAAAAAAAGTATCATTTATCCTTAGATGATGTTGGCAATAAATATTTAAATAATTTAGTGGATGACACTTTTTTCGAAGGTGATGAAATCCAATTAAAACTACAGCGAATTTTGTCCGAATTACCCGAAAAAGAACGTCAAATATTTCAAATGAAGTATTATGACGATTTAAAATTTCGCGAAATTTCAGCAATTTTAAAAATCAAAGAAGGCACTTTAAAGTCTTCTTACTACAACACAGTGAAACATATTGAAAAAAATATGCTGGCTGTTGAACTTTTTACAAAATACCAGGTCTAATTATACGTTATGAAGAAATTAAATAATCATATTATGGATTCAAAATTTAAAATAGACGGTCAGATTTCATTCGACAGTCAAATGCATAAAATTCATTCAGAAGAATTAGGTTTCAAAACACCTGAAGATTATTTTTCTAAATCTAAAATGGAAATATTGGAAAAGGTTTCAAATCAAAAAGAGGAAAGCTTTAATATCTTTTCACGAAAAAGAATTGTTTGGTCTGCTGCGGCAACCATTGCTATTATTGTTGCCCTTACGGTTTTTAAACCCAATGCGATTCCGTCAATGGATAAAATACCTGCAATCGTTTCAGACACCATTGACAATTTAAAAACTAATGGATTGGCTCAAAATGAACTTGAAGAAAACGATATTTTAATAACGTCACTTTTTATTTCAGACAATGAAATTGATGAATTCGTAGACGATTATGTGCTAGAGGAATTGGTTTATGAAGAAGTGATGGCTAATAATAATTAATTTTTCAAAATTTCAAACTATTTTGAAAAGGTCAGGTCTAAAAGTCAGAACGTTCATTAAAAAATAATAATAATTTAAAAATTAATAAGATGAAATCAATAAAAATAATCGCTTTAGTTGCATTTGGATTACTGATTGGTATGTCAAGCGCTGAAGCACAGCAAAACCAAAACAGAGGCAAAAACATAAATAAAGCCGCTGTAGAAACAATGACAACGGAACAAAAACAATTGATTCAGGAACAAAGAGACAGAATCAAAGAAAAAAGAGAATTGTTCAGAGCAAGTCTTACCGAAGCACAATTGGCCATTTTTGACAACAATGATTTAACCCGACAAGAACGTCACGATGCTTTAATGACTTCATTGACTGAAACTCAAAAAGCGTTAATGCAAGAACACAGAGAAAGTGTGCAAGAAAGTAAACAACAGTTCAGAAATTCGATGACGAGTGAACAACGCCAACAAATACGCAGCAGAATGCAAATGAACAGGGAAACGCAAGGCACCGGCGAATTACGAGAAACCGTTAGAGAGCAAAGAAGACAGCGTATGCATAATAACGGAGGAAATTAAAACAATTATTAAATAAATAAGTGGTTGGGGCAACCCAACCACTTTTTAATTTGTTGCTAAAATGAAAAAATACCTCATATTACTATTTTGGCTTTCGGGTCTAACTTTTGCATATTCACAAGAACCTACGAAAGAAAAAGAAATTAATGATTTAATAGATGGACTTTTTATGGAAGATGAAGTTATAAATGAATTGACAGCTTCTCTTAAAAAGTCTCAATTTTTATATGTTTCTGCAACTTATAACAGTAATTCTTATTTTTCGGGACGAGACATTGGCATTGATCAATACAATTTAACACCTCAAATTACCTATGTACATTCCAACGGAATATTTGCAAGTTTATCCGGTATTTATTACAGTGAATTTGTGCCGAAATGGGATGTAACTACAGCAACGGTAGGCTTTGGTAAATATATTGGGAAAAACAAATTATTTAAATATGCCGTATCTTATTCTAGATATTTTTATGCCAACGATATTGATAATATTTACACCAATACCTTAAATGCAGGATTTGGCGTTCGAAATAAAAAGAGAACGTTGGGTACACAACTTTCCGGATCTTATTTATTTGGAGAAGACCAATCGTTTGAAATAGCCTCCAGAAGTTTTGTTGATTTCAATTTACTGAAAACAAAGAAAACAAGCTTAAAGTTTAAGCCACAATTAAACATAGTTGCCGGAAAACAAACCATTGAACTGGCCAGAATTTATAACCAAGACGGGCAAATGCTAACGGAGTATACAGAAAATGACGTCTTTGATTTGATAAACACCCAAATAAATCTGCCATTGTTATTCAGTACCAATTCGTTTGATTTTGAAGCGGGCTATAACATCAATTTTCCCAATGCCATTGGTGATGAATCCAACCTAAAAAACACCGGATTTTTTAATATTTCTATCGGATATTTGATTGATTTATAGTGAAGTTTATTTAATAAATTTAAAACTTCTCAAAAACACCCAATCCGAATAAGGCAAAATCATACTTTACAGGATCTGATTTATCCATTTTTCTTAAGTTGCTATCCAATTCGGCCAATGCTTTGGCATCATTTTGTTTTCTCACCAATAAACCAAGTTTGCGGGCTACATTTCCCGAATGAACATCTAACGGACAAGAGAGTTGGGCAGGCGAGAGGCTTTTCCAAATGCCAAAATCTACGCCTGTTTTATCATTTCTCACCATCCACCTCAGAAACATATTAATGCGTTTCGCCGCCGAATTATTTAAGGGATCGGAAATATGTTTTTGGGTTCTTTGTGCATGCGGAATTTCAAAAAAGATTGTTTTAAACGCATGAATGGCAATTTGCGTAGAATTTGCGCTTGCATTTTTAGAAAATACATTTTCCATGCCACCATGATTTTTGTAAATGTGCTGTAACGCTGTGATGAAATACTTAAAATCGTTCACATTAAAAGTCCTATGCACAAAATGTGCAATATGGTCTAAATGATGCGGTTTGTGATTCAGCACAAAATCGTAAGGCGAATTGCCTAGAAAATCCATCATCGTGAAGGCATTTTTAATGATTGATTTCCTATTTCCCCACGCAATGGTGGCAGTTAAAAATGCGGAAATCTCGATATCTTCCTTCAATGAAAATTGATGCGAAATTTGAATGGGATCACTTTCAATAAACAACGGATTGTTATATTGAATCACTTTTTCATCCAAAAATTCTTTGAGTTCGTTCTTAGTCAAGGTGAATTAGGGTTTCAATTTTATAATGAATGCAAATATACAATTATTCAGCATCTAATTTTTTACCGCATTGATGACAAAATTTGGCGTTTTCTGGGTGATTTTTGGCTGAACAGTGCGGACAAACTTTCGCATTATTTTGAGTTTTTAATACTTGTATAATCATTTCAGAAGTTAATATTGCAATTGGAACAGCAATTGTTATATAACCTAAAATCATAACCAAACTTGCAATAAACTGACCGACCAAGGTATGCGGAATTAAATCGTAATATCCAATAGATGTGAGTGTTACAATAGCCCAATACATGCTTAACGGGATATTTTCAAAACCGTTTTTGGGACCTTCTACCAAAAACATGATGGTTCCTAAAATTACTGTTAAAACCAGTACGCCAAACAGAAATGTAAAAATCCTTATTTTGCTCTCCTTTATCGCAGTAATTAAACTGGCATGCGCATTTACATATCGCGATAATTTTAATATTTTAAATGACCTGAGAAATCTTAAAGATCTAATCACAACCAAAGCTTGTGCACCAACAAAAATTAGGGATACGTATTTGGGAATTATCGCAATAAAATCAACAATTCCATAAAAACTGAAAATATATTTGACTGGTTTTTTAGCAATGAATATGCGGCAAAAATACTCAAGGGTAAACAAGATCGTGATTACCCATTCTGAAATGTTTAAAAAGTTGTGGTATTTCGCGTTAAAATTTTCTACACTTTCAAGCGTCACAAGCACTACACTCAATAAAATAAAGACAATTAAAAAAAGATCAAACCTTTTTTTAATTGGATTATCCACATCATAAAAAATTTCATGAAGTTTGGTTTTCCAGTTTGCAATATGTTGCGCCAGTTTCAAAATAAAATATTTTATTAAACGCTTTCCCTAAAATAAAACATTTATTTCAAATAAAATATGATTGTTGTATTTTTGATGATGGGGTAGGCTTTGAAATAAAATCAGCTCAATAAATTTCTAATGGCAGTAAATGTTAATTTTTACTTCAAATTTTTTTGTATTATTCTGTCTGAATTATGGTTTCAATTTTTTTAATGATTTCTAAAGGCGCAGTTTTAAAATCGAACCAATGAATATTTTCATCTTTTTTATTCCAGGTCACTTGTCGTTTCGCAAAACGTCGCGTATTTTTTTTAATTTCTTCAATAGCGAATTCTAAAGTGCATTTTCCGTCGAAATAATCAAAAAACTCCCTGTAGCCAACAGTTTGCAAAGCATTCAGGTCTTTATGCGGATACAATTTTTTAGCTTCTTCAAACAAACCTTCTTTCAGCATTATGGCAACACGCTTGTTTATCCTGTCATACATCACTTCTCTGTCAGCCGTTAACCCAATTTTTATCGGAATAAAATTTCGTTTGGTTTTGTCCTTGTTTTTGAATGAAGAATAAGGTTTTCCAGTTCCAATACAAATTTCCAACGCCCTAATTAATCGGTGCGGATTTTCAATTTCGATACTGTTATATGATTCCGGATCCAATTCTTTTAATTGATTTTGAAGGATTTCTAGCTCGTCATTTTCAATTTGTATATTCAGCTTTTTTCTGATTTTTAGATCAATATTGGGAAAATCGTCAAATCCCTCAAGCACGGCATTGGTGTATAAACCGCTTCCGCCAACCATGATAACAATATTATTTTTTGAAAATAATTCATCCAATTTTTTTAGCGCGTCTTTTTCAAATTGTCCAACGCTATAATGATCAAAAATTGAAATATTTTGAATGAAATGATGCGGGACAGCAGCCAATTCTTCAGCAGAAGGAACCGCAGTTCCTATGTTCATATCTTTATAAAACTGACGGGAATCGCACGAAATAATTTCTGCCTTAAAATATTGGGCCAATTGAATGCTCAAAGCTGTTTTGCCAATGGCGGTTGCGCCAATCACTGTAATTAAATAATTATTCATCACTCAATTTTTCACCGCATTTATTGCAAAATTCGGCATCGTCTAAATGTTTGTCGGCCAAACAATGCGGACAGGTTTGCGTATTTACATGAATTTTAGCGTCTTGCTTGCTTATCTCGGAGGTTACAATGCCTGTAGGCACCGCAATAATTCCATATCCCAAAATCATCACAAGACTTGCAATAAATTGGCCAAGTGACGTGATGGGTGACAAATCTCCATAACCAACCGTGGTAAGGGTAACAATTGCCCAATACATACTAATTGGGATGCTTGTAAACCCATTTTCAGGGCCTTCAACCAAATACATAATGGTGCCCAAAATAATGGTAAGCACAATTACGCTAAATAAAAATATCAAAATTTTTGTTTTACTTGCTTTTAAAGCTGTGCTTAAATTAAGGGAAGCCCCTAAATACCTTGTCAATTTTAATATCCGGAATATTCTGAGCAATCGCAGTGCACGAAGCGCAACCAATGCTTGTGCGCCACCAAAAAACAGGGACACATATTTGGGGACAGTTGCCAAAAAATCTATAATTCCGTAAAAACTGAAAATATATTTAGACGGTTTTTTTATGACAATTATGCGCGCAAAATATTCCAGCGTAAATAATATAGTGATTGCCCATTCTGAAATGTTTAAAAAGTTATGATATTTTGCATCAAAACTTTCTACACTTTCAAGCATTACAAGTAAAATACTTAATAAAATAGCAATTATTAAAAGAATGTCAAACCATTTTCCTGCCGAGGTATCCGCTTCATAAATAATTTGATAAAGCTTAGTTTTCCAATTTTTTTTACCTGCTGTCTGTTTCAAAATAAATTTTTATAAAGTAAGACTAAAATAAAACTTTTATTTTAATTAAAACCTGAATAGTTTTTCTACGTTATTTTTTTGAAGATATTGTTTGATAATTGCCCTGTTTTGGGAAGAATTTTCCATAGGTGAAATCATACATCTCAGAATTTCAATATTATTTAACTGATAGCCTAAATGGGTAAAGCAAAATCCTTTAAGTTCATTATTCTCAATCAATACCACCGATTTTTCACCAAGATTTCTTCCTTTGTCAACCACCACCAAATTGGCATTGCTGAAGGAAATTTGCGTAAATTTATTTTTGATGGATGGATTGTATTTTGGCTGATTGATTTTTAATTCTTCGGCGTGTTTAAGTTCTGCAATCAATTGATTTCCAGTTTCTTCGTAAGTAACCGAAACAACCTCTTTTTGCAAAAAAATAGCTCTTTTCGAAGTTCTTAAAAATAATTGATTTACTGCTTTTTTAATGCTTTTTCCTTTTCCAATATAAAGAATGTTGTTGCTGCTATGAATATAAAATACGCCTGTATTTGTTGGTAATTCATCTATCATCGAAAGCAATTTGGGCGCCAACGATCTGCTGTTTTCTTTAACAGCAGCCTCTTTTACAATTTCTTTAAAAGAATCTTTGTTCAATAAAAGTTTAAAAAGTTGCACGGTTGCAAGTGCGTCTCCATCAGCTCTGTGGCGTCCAGATAGCGGAATTCCCAATGTTTTGCATAAATTTCCCAGTTTATAGGAGGGAAGATCAGGGATTAATTTTTGACTTAATTCAACGGTGCACAATGTTTTTCGTTCAAACTCAAATCCCAATCGTCTAAATTCGGTGGTTAAAATTCGGTTGTCAAAACTCGCATTGTGGGCAACCAACACACAATCCTCAGTAATTTCAACAATGCGTTTTGCAACCTCATAAAATTTTGGCGCATTTTTTAACATGCCTGAATTTATACCCGTTAAGTTCACCACAAAAGGCTGAATTGCTATTTCAGGGTTCACCAAACTTATAAATTGATCAACAATTTCATGTCCGTCAAATTTATAAATAGCAATTTCCGTAATGCCTTCCTCATTAAATTTACCGCCGGTGGTTTCTATGTCAAGTATTGCGTACAAATTAATTATAATTTCGTGATCCAAAAATAGCGCTTCCAACCCTAATCATCGTGCTTCCTTCTTCAATGGCAATTTTATAGTCGCCGCTCATTCCCATAGACAAAACAGTCGGATTTACATTAAATGATTTATATTTTTGAAGTGAATCAAAAAACGTTTTAAGGGATTTAAATTCAGCGCTGATAATCTCTTTATCTTCCGTAAAACTGGCCATTCCCATCAATCCTTGAATGTTTATGTTTTTCAGGTTTTTTAATTCTTCTGATTTTAATAATTGCTCTACTTCCTCAAAAGACAATCCGAATTTGGAGTCTTCACTGGCTATTTTCACTTCCAGCAAACAATTGATAATCCGATTATTTTTAACTGCCTGTTTGTTTATTTCCTTAAGTGTTTTAAAACTGTCAACGCCGTGAATTAAATGCACAAAATGCGCCATATATTTCACTTTGTTGCTTTGTAAATGGCCAATCATATGCCATTCGATATCTTTAGGCAAAGTATCAAACTTTTCAGCCATTTCCTGAATTTTATTTTCACCAAAAGCGCTTTGCCCAGCCTGGTAAGCTTCCAAAATTGAAGCTACCGGCTGGGTTTTAGAAACCGCGATTAGCGTAACATTTTCAGGTATTGATTGTAATATGTTATGTAAATTTTCTTTTATGGGCACTTTATTAGTTTAATTTATTGATGACCAATCCAGAACGTAATTTTGGCTCAAACCAAGTTACTTTTGGAGGCATAATATTGCCAGTATCGGCAATATTCATCAATTGATTCATACTAACAGGAAATAACGCAAATGCAACAGCCATTTCACCGCTGTCAACGCGTTTGCTCAATTCTGATAAACCTCTTATACCGCCCACAAAATCAATTCGAGTATCGGTTCTTAAGTTTCTGATATTTAGAATTGGTTCCAAAATATATTTTGACAATACGCTCACATCTAAACTGTCGATGGGATTGTCATCATTATAAGTCGGTTTTTTGGCAGTTAAGCCATACCATTTCCCGCCTAAATACATCGAGAAATCGTGCAGTTTTTCAGGTTTTACAATTGAATCGCTAATTTGCGTAATGCCAAAATTTTCATCAATCTTTTCCAAAAATTCTGAAGGATTCAAACCATTTAAATCTTTCACAACACGATTGTAATCAATGATCTGCAATTGGTTATCGGGAAAATGTACCGCCATAAAATAATTATAAGGCTCATTACCGGTATGATTCGGG
The DNA here is from genome assembly GCA_032251275.1 of Lutibacter sp. Classification (GTDB taxonomy): domain Bacteria; phylum Bacteroidota; class Bacteroidia; order Flavobacteriales; family Flavobacteriaceae; genus Lutibacter. Next base: position 21,674 of record JAVVEF010000007.1, on the reverse strand, counting down.
TTTTGGGCGCTAAATTCAGCGCTCATCCCTGCTGCTGCAGCTGTTCTGTGGTGTCCGTCAGCCACATAAGTCCAAGGTACTTTTTCTTTGAAAAGTTTTTCCAAAGTTTTGTTGACTTCAGCATCTTCAATAACCCAAAAATGATGTCCAAAACCATCTTCCGCAGTAAAATCGTAGATAGGCGTATTATTTGTAATAATATCTGTAACTATCGCATCTATTTCAGGAACAGATCTGTAAGTAAAAAATACGGGTTCAATATTGGCTTTTAAGTGTCTTGTAAGCACTTTGCGATCTTCTTCTTTATCCGGACGGGTTAATTCATGTTTTTTAATTTTTCCGTTCAAATAATCTTCACAAGCCGCAGCTCCAACAATACCGTATTGTGTTTTGCCATTCATGGTTTGTGCATAAATATAATAGTGATCTTCACTATCTCGAACTAGAAATCCTTTTTCCTGAAAAGATTCAAGATTATCTTTTGCTCTTACGTAAACTTTTTCTTCGTGAGGATCTGTGCCTTTGTTGAATTCGATTTCAGCACGTGTAACATACAATAAAGATGCGTTTTTTCCAATAACCATATTGGTGGCTTCTTCGGAATTCATAACATCATAGGGTAAACAAGCTACTTCTTCAACCATATTTTTGGGTGGTCGAAGTCCTTTAAAGGGTTTTATAATTGCCATTCGTTATTTATTTGTTTTAAAAAATTCAATAATTTGTGAAGCCAATTCCGTGCCAATTCTGTCTTGAGCCTCAGCAGTTGCTGCGCCAATATGAGGTGTTAGCGATAAATTTGCATTCATTAATAATCCCATTTCAGGCGTTGGTTCTTTTTCAAAAACATCAAGTGCTGCGCCGGCAATTTTTCCGCTTTCAATGGCTTTCACCAAAGCAATTTCATCCAAAACACCGCCGCGAGCCGCATTCACAATAAAAGCGCCATTTTTCATCAGGTCAAATTCCTTTGTAGAAATAACATATTCCTTTTGTGCCGGAACGTGGATTGAAATAAAATCGGATTGTTTTAAAACTTCTTCTTTGCTGATTGTTTTTATGTTGAAAAATACCGTTTGGTGGTCGAAAAATTCAATTTCCAAAGTTGCAGCTTCTAAAAATGGATCAAAAGCAATTACTTTCATTCCCAGTCCCAAAGCAACTTTTGCGGTTGCTTGTCCAATTCGACCAAAACCAATTATACCAAGTGTTTTTCCTTTTAATTCAATTCCTTTGGCGAAAGATTTTTTCAAATCGTTAAATTTTGAATCACCAACCAAAGGCATTTCTCTGTTTGATTCATGTAAAAAACGAACCAATCCGAATAAATGTGCAAAAACAAGTTCAGCAACCGAATGTGACGATGCTGCAGGTGTATTTATAACAGTTATTCCTTTTTCACGTGCATAGTCAACATCTATATTGTCCATACCAACACCGCCACGGCCAATAATTTTCAGGGTAGGGCAGTTGTCAATAATGTCTTTTCTAACTTTGGTGGCGCTTCTAACAAGCAACACAGAAACCTTGTTTTTATTGAGATAATCTAACAGTTGTTCTTGGGCTACTGTGGTTAAATCCACTTCAAAACCTGCTTTTTCAAGTCCTACAATGCCGCTTTTGTCCAATCCGTCATTCGCTAATACCTTCATTTTTATCTATTTTATTAAATTATGATAATTGTTTTTCAAGTTGTTTCATCGCATCAACCAAAACCTGTACGCTTTCTATTGGCAAGGCGTTGTACATACTTGCGCGGTAACCGCCAACAGATCTGTGGCCTTTAAGTCCGCTAATTCCTGCTGCATTCCAAAGTTTATCGAAAGCTTCTTTATTAGCTTCATCAACCAAATTAAAGGTAGCGTTCATCAGGGAACGATCTTCTTTTTCAGCGTAACCTATAAATAATGGGTTTCTGTCAATTTCAGTATATATTAATGCTGCTTTTGCTTCATTTAATTTTTCAACAGCAGAAATTCCTCCTAAATTTTTCAACCATTCCAAGGTTAACATCGAAACATAAACTGCAAAAACGGAAGGCGTATTAAACATACTTTCCTTTGCGATATGCACCTGATAATCTAATATTGAAGGAATTTTTCTTCCCGATTTTCCCAGAATCTCATCTTTTATAACAATTAATGTTGTTCCTGCAGGTCCCATATTTTTTTGAGCACCTGCATAAATAATGTCGAATTGACTAAAATCTATCAGACGAGAGAATATATCGGAACTCATATCACAAATTAACGGACTGTTGGTTTTTGGAAACGATTTTAACTGTGTTCCGTAAATGGTGTTGTTTGAAGTGCAATGAAAATAATCTGCATCAGCCGGAATTGCGTAATTTTTTGGGATAAAATTGTAGCCATTTTCTTTTGATGATGCAACTACTTCAATATTTCCTAAATTTTTTGCTTCTTTTATAGCATTTGAACTCCAGGTGCCCGTGTCTAAATAAGCTGCTTTTCCATCAACTTTTAAAAGATTGTAAGGAACCCTTAAAAATTCCATACTTGCACCACCTTGCAAAAATACAACAGAGTATCCTGAAGGCAGGTTTAATAATTCTTTCACTAAGTTGCAGGCATTGTCCATCACATCAACAAAATCTTTGCTTCTGTGTGAAACTTCAATTAACGATAAATCAAGGCCGTTAAAGTTTAATAAAGCGTCTGATGCTTTTTTAATAACTTCTTGAGGTAAGATTGATGGGCCTGCACTAAAATTATGTTTTTTCATTTGGCGTAAAATATAAATTTATGTACGCAAATTTCGGGAAAAAAGACGGAGCAAACCTTAAAAAATTAAAAAAATGTGTTAGATATTTAACAAAAATCGGAAAGTGTCAATGCCATCGGCATAGTCCCATAATTTTGGTCGTTGCGTTTGTCCGAATTTCACAAAATTTAAATCGTTTTCGTTGCAAACAATACACTGGATGGCTTCTTTTTCAGCTTCTAATTTTATCAATAAATTTTCATAAGAATCGTAAAATTCATAAAAAAGGGTTGCAATGGGCGAGGCGTAACTCGAATCTTCTTTTAACATCACAAAGCCATTGTCCTGAATTTTAAATAAACTCATCAAATAAATGGCTTTGTTATAATCATAATTGTTTTCGTATTTTTTAACGTTGATGATATCATTGAATTTAAACAAAGCATTAAAAAGCAGATCGAAATTATAATTTACAGGAACAAATATTTTAGAAACACTTCTGCATCCCAAGCCAAAATATTGAAATATATCATCGCCTAAAGCTTCTAATTCCTGTTTGGTTTCTTTGCCGGTAATGATGGCTGCGGAATTTTTGCTGCTTCGGATAATGGATGGATATTTTCCAAAATAATATTCGAAATAACGTTTGGTATTGTTGCTTCCGGTGGCTATTACAGCGTCAAAATCAGTTAATTTTTTTTCGGTAAAAGAGATTTTAGTTTTAAAGTACGGATGGTAATATTCCAAGAATTTGGCTATTAAAGGCAAAAAATGTTTGTCGTTTGAAGAAAGTTTCACCAACGCATTATTTCCAGTTAATAAAACCGTTAAAAAATCGTGAAACCCAACCAAAGGAATGTTTCCTGCCATAATGATAGCAATATTATTAGGTGATTTATTTTCAGAAATTTCATAGTTTGAAGTCCACTTTTCCAAATTTTCAATACTTAGCGCTTCGCTCCAGCTTTCAAAAGCCTTTAAAACATTTTCTTGGGTAAACCAGCCGTTAAATTCCGAGGCTCTGTTGATTTGCATTTTAAACGCATCGAAAAGAATGGGATTGAAATCGGCGTTTTCATTTTTCTCAATTTTTGCGATTGAAAATTGTTTAAAAAATTCACCGAGTTTTGCGAAAGCTTCTATCCGTTGGCTTAAATTCATTCTATGGTATCTTAAAATTAAAATTTTATCTTTGTGGCAAAATTAATCTAAATAAAATTATGGCCATAAAAATAACCGATGAATGTATTAATTGTGGTGCTTGTGAACCGGAATGCCCTAATAATGCTATATACGAAGCCTCAGAAAACTGGAAATTTTCTGACGGCACAAAACTTAGCGGAAAAATAATTTTGGCAAATGGCGAGGAATTTAATGCTGATGAAGTGCAGGAACCAATTAACGATGAATATTACTTTATTGTTGCAGATAAATGCACGGAATGCAAAGGTTTTTTCAACGAACCGCAATGCGCCGCTGTTTGTCCGGTAGATTGTTGCGTGCCGGATGATGATATTGTTGAAAC
>JAVVEF010000007.1:2933-17328 GCA_032251275.1 Lutibacter sp. | reverse complement strand
TTTTGCTTCAAAATTAAAAAACTGTAACGCACAAAAAGCATCGCCATAATTGGAATGATGGCCACATTGAAAACCTGAATTTTAAATACCCATAAAATTGCCTGTATTGCCAATAAAACCAATAATAATTTATTGTAATTTGTCAGCCATTTAGGTAAAATTTCCTTTAACATAAAAAAGGAAACCACTAAATTTGGCGCAAAAGCCCATAAAAAGTTCAAATTTTTATACGTTGCGGTGTGACTTGTTGCAAACCACAACAACAGCACAACAACGCCAATGGCTCCGGTAATAAAATACAGGGAAAAATCAATCCATTTGCTTCGTTTTTCGTTTTTGTAATTTTGATAGGTAATCCATATAAAAAACAGCGCAATCACAAAAAAAACAATAAAAGGCTGAAGCAAGGAAAATGGCTGTGGCTGTATATTTTCATTTAAAACAGTATTGTTTGTTTTTACCAAAGGTTTGTTTTTGCCGTCAACATTTATGGTGGCATTGTTAAATCCGAGGTAAATATAATCTGGTAAAAATTTATATTCTATAGCTGTTGCTTCCCTATCAATCACAGAACCCAAAGCCAAATCGATCCCGAATTTCCCCCATTTAAATTTTTCCGCAGTGTAGTTCGCTATTAAATCCCGGTGAGACTTATTGTCGGTAATATGGTCATTATCAAAAGTGACTTTTTCTTTTAAGACTGCTTTAATGACTTCTTCAATTTTTGTGGAACAATTGTCGTAAAAGAAATCGTACTGATAAGACATGTTTTCTGGTTTTGCATTGTTTTCCAAAAAATCATAAACTGACTGAACATCGGCATCATTCAAAGCCAATTCCTGGGTTTTTACCCAACGATTTTCATAATTAAACTGTTGCAAAAAAGAACCATATCGTGTTGTTGAAAGCTGGTAAATTAATTTTCCTTTCGCAAAATTGAGATAGAAATTTGGTTTATTGAAGTCGAAAGTGCCATAGTTATATATTTTATCCAGTTTTAAAAGCGGATCATAAACCCGAAATGCACTGTGACCAAAAGCACTATATAATTCACTTCCTGGACCACAGGTAACAACACTTACAGTTGCTTCTGATGTTAATTTTTGTTGCGCCATCAATTGAAAGCAACTAAAAAGCAATATGAAAATGAAGTGAAATTTTTTGGGCATCATATTTGAAAAAACATCGTTATAAGTTCATCGGATTATTAAATAACTATTTCAATGTGACAATAATTAAAGTGACAATTTTATGGTCATTAAATAAAAAGCGAATGTAAAAAAACTTTCCAAGTTAATTTTAAACTTTAGGAAATATTATAGTTAACAAATTCCAAAACACGTTTTTCGCTCCACAACAAATCTTTACCTAATAAAGTGCAATTAAATCCCACATGTCCGCCAAATTTAGGCGTTTCAAAATAGACTTTTTTATGATTTTCTGTTTCAGTAAAAGGAAAGCAACTTTCCGATAAAAAGCTATCATCTAAGGCATTAATAATCAAAGTGGGTTTATCAATTTTGGGAATAAATTGCTTGCTGCTGTTCTTTTCCCAGTAATCTTTCGCATTTTTGAAACCAAATAAGGGCGCTGTTACTGCATTATCGAAATCTTTAAAGGTAATCGCATTTTTAATGGCCTTTTTATTGAGATTTGCTTCCGGGAAATTTTTCAATTTCAACAATGATTTTTCTTTGAGCGTTTTCATAAACATATTTTGATATAAAATATTATGAAAACTTTCCAATTTAATAGCCGAACCTTCTAAATCACAGGGAACGGAAATTGCCATAGCACCTTTAATTTCAGGTTGCATATTTTTGGTAGTTCCCATATATTTTAACGCAATATTTCCACCCATACTGTAACCCAATAAAAAAATATTTCGATAAATATTTTTTGCTAATAAATGGGAAATGGCCAAATCAACATCATCCGTTTTTCCGCTGTGGTAGGAGTAAGGCTTATTATTGTCTTCGCCACCGCAACCCCTGAAATTAATCGCCACGCCGTCTATATTTTGTGAATTCAGATAATTAAGCACAGAAATAATGTACTTAGATTGCGAACTGCCTTCCAATCCGTGCAATGCCAAAACAACTGTTTCAGAACCCACAGAAGCAAAATCCAAATCGATGAAATCTTTATCATTGGTATTTATCCGTTCTCTTGCATAATTGATGGTTTCTGCAGAAAACAGTGTTTTATAAGCGGTATTAAAATGATTATTTTTGAATAAAATAGTTGGTTTATACGTAGATTTTAAAAGTGTCATTTAGCAATTTATTAAAAAGTTTTATTGAATTAAATTTTACTGAAAAACAATGATTAAATTTACGAAAAATAAAAATAGTGATGCTAAAAAAATACACTCCCAATTTATTGACACTACTTAACTTACTTTCAGGGACCATTGCCGTTTATTTTGCAGTTAAGGAAGAGTTGGTGATCGCGGCAGGTTTTGTTTTTTTAGGAATATTTTTTGATTTTTTTGACGGATTTGCAGCACGATTGCTTAAAGTTCAGGGAGAATTGGGAAAACAGTTGGATTCTTTGGCAGATGTTGTCACTAGTGGCGTTGTTCCGGGAATTGTGTTGCTTCAACTGATTTCCAGATCGGTTGAAAATCAAACTTGGGAAAATGCCGTTAAATCGGTTTTGAAAATTGGACACGAACACTATTTCACAAGTTCCTTTTTTATCTCCTTAATCGGATTGCTTTTTACGCTTGGCGCAGCTTATCGTTTGGCAAAATTTAATATTGATGAAAGGCAAACAAGTTCCTTCATTGGTTTGCCAACACCGGCTGCGGCTTTGGTGGTTTTATCATTGCCTTTAATTTTGACTTACAGTGCTAATGAATTTGCGTCCGCAATTATCCATAATGTTTGGTTTTTAATCGGATTGGCCATACTTCTATGTTATTTAATGAATGCGGAAATCCCTTTATTTTCCTTAAAATTTAAGGACTACAGTTGGAAAAAAAATAAAATAAAGTATTTGTTTATAGTTTTTACCGCAATTTTGACCGCCATATTTCAATATATAGCTATTCCATTGGTGATATTGCTTTATGTATTGCTATCGACTATTGAAAATAAGCTGTTAAAAACGTAGATTAAAATTTTCTTCTTTTTAATTCGAAATCTTTTCCTAAATATACACGTCTAACTGTTTCGTCTTCGGCTAGTTCTTGTGGCGTTCCTTCTTTTAAAATACCGCCTTCAAACATTAAATAAGTTTTATCGGTAATGGCAAGTGTTTCCTGCACATTGTGGTCGGTGATTAAAATGCCAATATTTCTGTCTTTTAAATGTGCCACAATATTCTGAATATCTTCAACGGCAATTGGGTCAACACCGGCGAAAGGTTCATCCAATAAAATAAATTTAGGGTCTGAAGCCAGTGCCCGGGCGATTTCAGTTCTTCTTCGTTCGCCGCCTGAAAGTAAATCACCTCTGTTTTTACGCACATGATTTAAACCGAATTCACTCAATAAAGATTCCATTTTTTCTTTTTGATCGGCCTTCGATAAATCTGAAAATTGCAAAACGGATAAAATATTGTCTTCCACAGACAGTTTTCTAAAAATGGAAGCTTCCTGTGACAAATAGCCAACGCCTTCTTGCGCTCTTTTATACATTGGATATTGCGTTATTTCGTGGTCATCCAAATAAATTTTTCCTTCATTTGGCTGAATCATTCCAACAATCATATAAAATGAAGTGGTTTTTCCGGCGCCATTCGGGCCTAAAAGTCCAACAATTTCTCCCTGTTCCACCTGCAATGAAATTCCGTTAACAACATATTTGCTGCCGTATTTCTTTTTTATATTTTCTGCTCTTAAAATCATTGTTGATTATTTGTGTAACTGTTTATTTGTTAATGCGTTGATTTATTATTTGTTGAATCGTTTTATTATTGATTTTTTTAATTATGCTTTTAACGTTTAACATATAACATTTTTTATTGACTAAGTTCTTCCCAAAATTCATAAGCCCTTCGTAAATGAGGAATTACAATAGTGCCGCCAACCAAAGTTGCTATGGAAAGTGATTCCATCACCTTTTCTTTGGAAACGCTCGCCTTAAAACATCCTTCTAAATGATATTTTATGCAATCATCGCATCGCAAAACAGCCGAAGCCACCAAACCCAACAATTCTTTTGTTTGAACGTCTAAATGACCTGCTTTATAGGCATTGGTATCAATGTTAAAAATTCTTTTGATGATTTTATTGTCATCAGCCAAAATTTTATCATTCATTTTTGTGCGATAGGCATTAAATTCTTCAACTTGATTAGGCATTTTTTAGTTCTTTTTTACGTTCATTTTTTAAAACCACTTTCGAGATAAATATACTTACTTCATATAAAATAAGTATAGGGATTGCCACAATTATTTGGCTGATAATATCTGGCGGTGTTATAACTGCTGCTAAAATTAATACTACAACCAACGCGTGTTTTCTATATTTTCTTAAAAAATCGGGAGTAATTAATCCCATTTTTGTTAGGAAATACATGACTATCGGCAATTCAAATATTAATCCGGCAGCCAAAACCGAAGACCTTAACAATGCGATGTAAGAGCCAATTTTAATGTTCCGTTCAACCATATCACTTACAGAATAATTCCCCAGGAAGTTAACGGAAAGCGGTGTAACCACGTAATATCCGAACATAACGCCCACAAAAAACAAAAATGAAGAAATTATGATAAAGGCAAGTGCGCCTTTGCGTTCTTTTTCATACAAACCCGGACTGATAAATTTCCATACTTCCCAAATAATAAAAGGAAATGCCATAATAAATCCGGCTGTTATGGAGACCCAAATATGCACACTAAATTGTTCTGCCATTTCCAAACTTTGAAAGGTAAATGGAATGTCATCTATACATAAACCTTCCGTACCAAAGAATCTTGATATGGCACAAAATGTGCGATAGGTAATAAAATTAGGATCTTTGGGTGCGAAAATTATATTATTGAAGAGAAAATCCTTCATTAAAAATGCAATAATTCCGAACACAAATATTGCTGCACTAGAGCGAACCAAATGCCATCTCAATTCTTCAACATGGTCTAAAAAAGACATGTCTTTTTCAGGTTCTCCTATTTTCTTTTTTGCCATTTTAAAAAATTCCTTCTTTTAATAAATCATGCAAATGTACGACACCTACGTATATAGAATTGTCTTCAACCAAAATTTGAGAAATTTTATTATTTTCCATAGTTTCCATGGCTTCAATGGCCATTGCATCAACCTGTATTGTTTTTGGATTTTTACTCATAATATCTTTGGCTACCAGTTTGCCAATATCAGGAGAATTTGACAGCATTCTACGCAAATCGCCATCAGTAATAATACCGATTATTTTATTATTTTCAATAACGGCCGTGGTGCCCAATCGTTTTTTTGAAATTTCAATAATCACATCCTTAATTGGCGTAGATGGAGCAACCTGAGGCATTTCATGTTTTCCTATTAAATCGCTCACCCTTAAATATAGTTTTTTCCCCAAAGCACCTCCCGGGTGGTATTTTGCAAAATCTTTACTCGAAAAATTATTAAGATGCAATAAACAAATTGCCAGAGCATCACCCATAACCAATTGTGCCGTTGTGCTTGTTGTTGGCGCTAAATTATTAGGATCAGCTTCTTTTTCCACAAAAGAATTCAATAAAAAATCGGCATTTGTGCCTAAAAAAGAGGTAGGATTGCCTGTAATTGCGATTATTTTGTTTCCATAATTTTTAATTAATGGCAATAAAACTTTTATTTCGGGCGTATTTCCACTTTTAGAAATGCAAACTACCACGTCATTTTCCTGAATAATTCCCAAATCGCCGTGAATGGCATCGGCTGCATGCATAAATATAGCCGGGGTTCCGGTAGAATTTAGCGTAGCAACAATCTTGGTTGCGATGTTTGCGCTTTTGCCAATTCCGGTCACAATAACCCTTCCTTTAGACTGATGTATAAAATTTACGGCATTTTCGAAATCTTCATCTAGAAAATTCACTAAATTCGCAATCGCTTTGCTTTCAATTAAAATTGTGTGCTTTGCGTTCTCAATAATTGTATTTTTATTTTTCAAAAGATTATGGTTTTTTAACAAAAAAAAGTTTTATCTTTAATTTTAAACAAAAATATATTTATTTAATTAGAAATTGAATAAACTGCTAATAAAAAAGTAAAAGTCAAAATTTATGAAATTTTTTAAATCCTCAGCTAAAACATTGTTTTGGTTGCTGATTTAAATTCATATTAATAATTTAGAAGTGATAATGAACAGCAAAGAGATTGATTTACACGAGGCTTTAAAAAAATATTTTGGTTTTACTAAATTTAAAGGACTACAAGAACCTGTTATAAGAAGTATTATTGAAGGAAATGACACTTTTGTAATTATGCCAACGGGAGGAGGGAAGTCGTTATGCTACCAGTTGCCTGCCTTGGTTAAAGAAGGAACAGCCATTGTTGTTTCGCCTTTAATCGCATTAATGAAAAATCAGGTTGATGCCATTCGAGGGATTTCTTCGGAACATGGGATTGCCCACGTCCTAAATTCTTCTTTAAATAAAACGGAGGTTACCCAAGTTAAAAGTGATATTGAGAAGGGAATTACAAAATTGTTGTATGTGGCTCCGGAATCATTGATGAAAGAAGAATACATCGACTTTTTAAAAAATCAAAATATTTCTTTTGTTGCAATTGATGAAGCGCATTGTATTTCAGAATGGGGTCATGATTTTAGACCGGAATATAGAAACCTGAGGACTATTATTCAAAAAATAGACAATGTTCCGTTAATTGGATTGACAGCAACCGCCACCCAAAAAGTGCAGGAAGATATTATAAAAACATTGGGCATGTTAAATGCCAACACCTTTAAAGCTTCCTTTAACCGACCGAATTTATTTTATGAAGTTCGGCCTAAAACTAAAAATATAAATTCTGATATCATTCGGTTTGTTCGTCAATTTCAAGATAAATCAGGTATTATTTATTGTTTAAGTCGAAAAAAAGTTGGAGAAATAGCCCAAGTATTGCAGGTAAATGGCATAAAAGCAGTTCCTTACCACGCCGGATTGGATGGAAAAACCAGATCTAAACATCAGGATATGTTTTTGATGGAAGATGTGGATGTGGTGGTGGCAACGATTGCTTTTGGAATGGGAATTGACAAACCGGATGTTCGCTTTGTGATTCATCATGACATTCCTAAAAGTCTGGAAAGCTATTATCAGGAAACCGGAAGGGCAGGACGAGATGGCGGAGAAGGATTTTGTTTGGCCTATTATTCTTACAAAGATATTGAAAAACTGGAGAAATTTTTATCCGGAAAACCAGTAGCTGAGCAGGAAATTGGTAACGCTTTGTTGCAAGAAGTTGTTGGTTATGCAGAAACTTCTATGTCGCGAAGAAAATATTTATTGCATTATTTCGGCGAAGATTTTGATGAAGTGAACGGTTTGGGAGCGCTTATGGATGACAATGCCGTAAATCCGAAGAAAAAACACGAAGCACAAAATGAACTAAAAATGTTGTTGGAAGTTGTTGTTAAAACCTATCAAAAATACAAAGCAAAAGATATTGTAAACACCCTGACAGGAAAAGTAAATGCCCAATTGAAATCGCATAAAACGGATGAACAACCATTTTTTGGTTGCGGAAAGGAACATGACGGAAAATATTGGATGGCACTAATCAGACAGGCATTGGTCGCCAGATACATCAACAAAGAGATTGAGCAGTATGGCGTTATAAAAATTACGGATAAGGGGACAGATTTTATAGGAACTCCTTCTTCATTTATGATGACAGAAGACCACGTGTATGATGAAAGTACTGATGCCTCAATTTTAACAAATGGAAACGGCAGCGGAAGTTCAGCAGATGAAGTGTTGCTAAAAATGCTGAAAGAGCTGCAAAAAACTGTCGCTAAGAAAAACGGTGTGCCTCCTTACGCGGTATTATTGGAACCATCCTTGGAAGATATGGCGCTGAAATACCCAATGACCATGGATGAATTGAAAAATATTTACGGCATTGGTGAGGGAAAAGCGAACAAATATGGTAAGCCTTTTATTGAATTGATTGCAAAATATGTCGAAGAAAATGACATTATTCGCCCAGATGATTTTGTGGTTAAAAGTACCGGTGTAAATTCTGGATTGAAACTTTACATTATCCAAAATACAGACCGGAAAATACCGCTTGAAGATATTGCGAAATCTAAAGGTTTAAGTTTTAATGAATTGATTGAAGAAATGCAAGGGATTGTTTACAGCGGCACCAAATTAAATATTAATTACCATATAGATGAACTGTTGGATGAAGAGCAACAGGATGAGATTTTTGACTACTTTATGGAGTCTAAAAGCGACAGAATTCAGGATGCATTAGATGAATTTGACGGTAATTATGATGAGGAAGAATTGCGATTAATGAGGATAAAATTTATGAGTCAGGTCGCTAACTAAAATTTAAGCCAAATACGCCACAAGCATACCAACCAATATTGCAACAAATTTTAAAAGATTAAACTTATGGTCTTTTGATGTTTCAAACAAAATTATTGTTGAAATATGTAAAAAGATACCGATAATAATTGCGGTAATCTCTGTTTTATAATGCGTTAAAATTTGAACATATTCCCCAGCCAAACTTCCTAAAGGCGTCATTAAAGAAAACAGCAATAAAAACAATACAGCATTCTTTTTTGAGATTTTTGAGCTTACAAAAAAGGTTCCCAAAATGATTGAAATCGGAACATTATGAATCACTATTGCGCAAAGTAAATATTCATGACGCTGGCTATGCGCCAAAGGAATTCCTTCCAAAAAAGCATGAATGTTTAAACTGATGAATAATGCCCAGGGAAAAACAATATTTTCTTCTACATGGATATGGCCGTGCTCCGCGCCTTTTGAGAAAAAATCCAGAATAAGCTGCAACAACAAACCCAAAAGAATAAACAAACCAATATTTGTGTCTTTTACGGCATAAACTTCAGGAAATAGATGTAAAATAGTGATAGACAATAAATAAGCGCCACTAAACGCCAGTAATAATTGTACCGTCTTAAAACTTGGCTTCAGTCCAAAAACGATGACAATACCAACCAATACAGAGGCTATAAGTGCAATATAGTTCATTCTAAAACCAAAATTAAACGGTCGGAAGTTTCTTCATTAAATTCTTCTAATTGATAATCACCAAAAGTATGTTTAATTTTAAAACCTACAGAATTTACGTAGGAATTAATTTTTGCCAAATCCAAGCTTTTTACTTTTTCAAAATAGGTGTGATGTTCGCTGTCGGCATCAAAATTTATTTCTTTCACAATAAATCCGTTTTTTACGTAGCGATTCATTTTAAAGGTAATGTCATCAATGGTTAATTCTTCTTCAGAAACAAGTTCAGAAATCACTTTTTTTGTGTTCATGAAGTCAATAACGGCAATTCCATTCGGATTTAATCCGTTTTTAATGTTTTGTAAAATGGCGATATCTTCTGCATCGTCTTCAAAAAAACCAAAACTCGTGAACAAATTTAAAATAACATCAAACTTGCTTTTAAAAGGGTTTCGCATATCATGTTCAACAAATTTAAGCGTTTCCGTTTCAAATTGTTTGGCATAATCGATGCTGTTTTTAGATAAATCGGCACCAATCACATGGAATCCTAACGAGTTTAAATAAATGGAATGACGCCCTTTGCCACATCCCAAATCTAATACATACTCGTTTTCTTTCAATTTTAAAAAACTAATTAAATTCTTCAGAAAAGATTCTCCTTCAGAATAATCCCGATGTTTATATAAAATATGGTAATAACTTGTATCGAACCAAGATGCAAACCAGTCTTTGTTTTTAGTCATAATATTAAAATGACTGCAAAAATAAGGATTTGTTTGTTAAGAAGTTTACTTGTTTGACTGTTTATGCGTTTAATCGTTTAATTGTATATTTTTATTTCAGTACTTTTGCAGAAATTAAAGAATATGGAACGAAATTTTAAAATGGTTGCCACCACGATGTTTGGACTGGAAGAAGTATTGGCAACGGAACTCAAAAATTTAGGCGCGCAAGATGTTGAAACGGGCGTAAGAAGTGTCACTTTTTTAGGCGATAAAGGTTTTATGTACAAAGCGAATATGGCTTTGCGCACAGCCATTAGAATTTTAAAGCCCATAAAATCCTTCAAAGTTGCTGATGAAGATGATTTGTATAAAAAAATACAACAAATTGAGTGGGAAAAATATATGTCTGTTTCCAGCACATTTTCTATTGGCGCTGTGGTAAATTCTCAAGGTTTTACTACAAACTCGCATTATATTACTTTAAAATCGAAAGATGCCATTGCGGATTATTTCAGAAATAAATACAATGAACGGCCAAGTGTTGACACAAAACACCAGGATTTAAAGATTCACGTTCATATCCATAACAATTATTGTTCTATTTCATTGGACAGTTCGGGAGATTCTTTGCACAAACGCGGCTACAGAAGTGCCACAAATATAGCCCCCATCAATGAAGTTTTGGCGGCTGGTTTGGTGTTACTTTCAGGATATACTGGCGATTGCAATTTTATTGATCCGATGTGCGGCTCCGGAACTATTTTGATTGAAGCTGCAATGATTGCCAACAATATTCCGGCAAACATCAACAGAAATGAATTCGGGTTTGAAAAATGGGCGGATTATGATGAAGAATTGTTTTTCACCATCCAGGATTCTTTGATAAAAAAAATACACAATTCCCATTTTAAAATCATGGGATTTGACAAAGCGCCTTCTGCAGTTGTAAAGGCGAAGGAAAATGTGGCGAATGCCAATTTAAGTGAATTTATAGGCGTACACCATGTTAATTTCTTCAATTCCGTAAAAGAAGTGTTTGGACGAACTGTTATTTTGTTTAACCCGCCTTATGG
Organism: Lutibacter sp.; assembly: GCA_032251275.1. Classification (GTDB taxonomy): domain Bacteria; phylum Bacteroidota; class Bacteroidia; order Flavobacteriales; family Flavobacteriaceae; genus Lutibacter. The sequence continues at coordinate 6,383 of JAVVEF010000007.1, read as the reverse complement.
GGAACGACTGGATATTGATATGCAAGAATTTTACAAAAAAATTGGCGATACCCTAAAAAGTGGTTATTCCGATTCTACCGTTTGGTTTATTACTTCAAATATGGAGGCTATCAAACATGTGGGACTTCGAACTTCAAGAAGAATCCCTATGAAAAACGGGGATTTGGATTGTTTATTTGTGCGTTACGATATGTACGAGGGAAGCAAAAAAACACATAAGAGACCAATTGAAAAAGAAGAAGAATCTTAAGGGCAATTCTCTTATGATTTTTGGAAAAACAAAAAAGCGTCGCAATATTGCGACGCTTTTTGTTATATATTCAATAGGTTTCTTCTTAATTTCTTCTTGAAGAATTCCCTCTCGAATTTTCATTTTTCCCTGATTTTCCATTAGATGCTCTACCGCTAGCCTGACCTCTTTGAGCGTTTCCTGAATTGCTTTTTTGTTGCACTCTTTCAGGAGCTTTCGCTGTTCTTTCAGGAGCACGATTTTCGGCTATTCTTCCAGAATTTGCGCTACGTTCATTCTGACTTGGCCTGTTAACGGTTTTTGATCCTCGGTCGTTAGAACTTGATCTGTTCACGGTAGTTGCTCGCCTTTCAGTTGTGTTAACTGAGCTATTGTTACGGTTACTTTGATTTGTTCTATTGTTAGAACTTGGTCTGTTTACGGTAGTTGCTCGCCTTTCAGTTGTGTTAACTGAGCTATTGTTACGGTTACTTTGATTTGTTCTATTGTTAGAACTTGGTCTGTTCACAGTAGTTGCTCTTCTTTCGGTTGTATTCACGGAACTGTTGCTACGACCATTCTGACCTTGTCTGTCATTAGAATTTCTTCTTTCCATTTTATCAGACCTATCATTATGTCTGTCATTATATCTGTTAGGAACACTTTTAGCAGCTACACGTCTTGTGTCATGCCCATTTCTTTTATAATTTTTATTATAATACTTATTTCTTGAATGGTCACTATAATATGTGTAACGAGTTGGCTGATAATGATTTCTGTAAGGATTGTAACTTACAATTCTGAAATCAAATAACGGTCTCGCAAAATAATTATGGTATGGGTGAAACACATAGGAACGGTTGTAATTGTTTATATATCCTGAATAATGACTGTAATAACCCTGTCTGTCATAATAAACATGCAAACCGCCAACGCGAACCAATCGTCCTGAATCGTAAGTAATACGAGTATTTCCAACCTTGTTTACGCGTCCGTAATAATCATAGTAAATAGGAATATCTTCTACCTGAATAATTGCGCCATAATCGTCATATTGAACGTATGCGTCGTAGTCGTAACCTGAGTTAAAACTAATATTTACGCCATTTCCTTGGTAATTAACGCCTAAACCACTTCTTTGGTTTCTTGTGTTGATATAAAAATCAAATTCACCATTTTGAAAAATTGCAAATGTCACATTTCTTTCCACAAATGTGAAGGAATCGCCATAATCATTATAATAATTATTTTTTGAAGAATTATCAGTTTCAAAAGTTGAAGCCTGCATACCAAACCCAACAAATAAAAAAGTTGCTAAAAGTAAAAGATTTGTTTTCATGATAAAATATTTAAGGTTAAATTAAAATTTGCCGGTTAGCAGTATTCTTTTTCACAATAACAAACAACGTGCCAAAAAAAAATATTATTATTTAAACAATTGAAATTCAATATTTTAAATTATTTAAATTTAATAAGTTAATTTTAGTGCATTTAAAAATTTCAAATATTTATTTTTGCACAGATCAATTAATTTTAAATTCAATAAACAGCCATTAACTATATAAACGTCATATTGCCCATTCCCTTACAAAAGTTATTTACTTATAAAATAACGGAGGCCGAAGCCAACTTTTTAAGGACAGGAATGCGTGTTGCCGTTGAGTTTGGGATATCAAAAATTTATACTGCTTTGGTATATAAAATTCACCAAACGCCACCAATTGGTTATGAAGCAAAAGAAATTTACCAGATTTTAGACGAAATCCCTGTGGTAAATGACATTCAAATGAATCATTGGGAATGGATTTCCGGTTATTACATGTGTTCTTTGGGAGAAGTTTACAGGGCAGCATTGCCTTCGGCTTTTTTGTTGGAAAGCGAAACTGAAGTCCAATTGGTTAAGGATTTTGTGCAGGAAAACGACCTTTCCGATGAAGAATTTTTAATTTTTGAAGCCCTGCAGCATCAGTCACAACTATCAATACAGCAAATTATCGGGATTCTTGGAAAAAAAAGAGTGTTTCCAATTATCAAGACTTTAATTGATAAAAATGCAATTGTAGTAAAAGAGCAAATTTATGAACAATACAAACCGAAATTAGAAAAATACATTCGGTTGGCAGAAGCTTGGACCGCAGATGAAAAATTGTCGGAATTGTTAAATTCCTTAAGCAGGGCAAAAAAACAACGCGAACTTTTATTAACTTTTTTCCAGTTACAGTCTTCAAAAAAACCGATAAAACAAAGCCAGCTTCAGGAAGATTCAAACAGCTCATCCGCAGTGCTGAAATCGTTAATCGACAAAGGTATTTTTGAAGTCTATTTTATCCAACAGGACCGAATAAATTTCAACGGAAAATCGGGCAAGATAAAAGAGCTTACAGTGCATCAGGAAGAAGCGTTTTTTGCCATAAAGGAACACTTCAAAACAATGCAAACCGTTCTTTTAAAAGGAATCACAAGTAGCGGTAAAACTGAGATTTACGTAAAATTAATTAAAGAAATTATTAAGGAAGGAAAGCAAGTGCTTTATTTACTTCCGGAAATTGCGCTCACCACACAATTAATTGACAGACTGCAACTTTATTTCGGAGAATATTTGTCGGTTTTTCATTCAAAATATTCGATGAACGAACGTGTTGAAGTGTGGAACAATGTGCTGGAAAACAAGCCAAAAGCACAACTGATTTTAGGAGCCCGCTCTTCCATGTTTTTGCCTTTTTCAAATTTAGGGCTCATTATTATTGATGAAGAGCATGAACCTTCATTTAAACAATATGATCCGGCGCCAAGATATCATGCGCGAGATGCTGCCATCGTTTTGGCGAATCAACATAAGGCAAAAGTCATTTTAGGTTCTGCAACACCAAGTATAGAAACATATTACAACGCGCAACAGGGAAAATATGGTTTGGTTGAATTAAATCGAAGATTCGGCAATGTATTATTGCCTGAAATTGAATTGGTTGACGTAAAAGAAAAGCATCGAAAAAAACGAATGAAAGGCCATTTTTCTGATCGGTTGCTTGAAATGGTTACAGAAGCGCTTAATAATAAGGAGCAAGTTATTTTATTCCAAAACAGACGCGGTTTTGCGCCCGTTGTGGAATGTGAAACTTGTGGTGTTTCGCCGCAATGCCCTAATTGTGATGTGAGTTTAACGTACCATAATTACAGAAAAGAATTGAAATGTCATTATTGTGGGCATCGGCAGGCAATGC
>JAVVEF010000007.1:0-2833 GCA_032251275.1 Lutibacter sp. | reverse complement strand
CATAATTACAGAAAAGAATTGAAATGTCATTATTGTGGGCATCGGCAGGCAATGCCTCATAATTGCGGGGCTTGCGGAAGCGAAAAATTGAATACAAAAGGTTTTGGAACCGAGCAGATTGAAATAGAATTGTTGGAGTTGTTTCCAAACGCAAAAGTGGGAAGAATGGATTTGGACACCACGCGAGGCAAATACAGCTATCAAAAAATTATTGGACAATTTCAATCGCAGGAAATAGATATTTTGGTGGGAACGCAAATGCTATCAAAAGGATTGGATTTTGCAAATGTGTCGTTGGTAGGAATTATGAACGCCGATAATATGTTAAATTTCCCCGATTTTAGGGCGCACGAAAGAAGTTATCAGCTGATGGTGCAAGTTTCCGGCAGGGCAGGTCGTGCCAGCAAAAGAGGAAAAGTCGCCATACAAACGTACAATCCGCACCATAAAATATTACAGCAGGTCTCAACCAATGCTTTTGAAGAAATGTTTAAAGAGCAATTGGACGAACGCTGGCAATACCATTATCCGCCTTTTTATAGAATCATAAAGATCACCTTGCGCCACAAGGATTTTAACAGGGTAGAGGAAGGCGCAGTTTGGTTGGGGAAATCGTTAACATCCATTTTCAAAGAGGATATTTTAGGACCTTCAACACCGGGAGTTTCCAAAATCAGGACTTACTATATCAGAACAATCATTATAAAAATACCGCAAAAAAACTCGTTGGTTGTAAGTAAAAATCAAATTCAAAGGGTAAAAAATGCGTTTCAGTCCATCAATGAATTCCGTGCTGTCAAATTCAATATTGATGTCGATAATTATTAGTGGTATTTTATTAAATTTACATTTGCCAATTAAGGAAATAACAGTATATTTGCACCCTTAAAAGTAAAAACTTAAATTATTAATTATGAATCATTACGAAACTGTTTTCATTTTGAATCCCGTTTTATCTGATGTTCAGGTAAAGGAAACAGTAAAGAAGTTTGAGGACTATCTTGTTTCTAAAGGTGCCGAAATGATATCAAAAGAGGACTGGGGCTTAAAAAAATTAGCGTACACCATCCAAAACAAAAAAAGTGGATTTTATCACTTATTCGAATACAAAGTTGCCGGAGAAACAATCGCTCCTTTTGAACTTGAATTTAGAAGAGATGACAGTATTATGCGATATTTAACCGTTGCGTTAGATAAACATGCTGTTGCTTGGGCTGAAAAGAGAAGATTAAGAGACGGAAGTAAAGCAATTAAAAAATAAGCGTTATGTCTATAGAACAACAAGCAAAAGGAGGAAAACAAGGTGATGTTCGTTACCTGACTCCGTTAGATATTGAAACAAAACAAGTAAAAAAATACTGTCGTTTTAAAAAGAATGGTATCAAATATATTGATTATAAAGATGCCGACTTCTTATTATACTTAGTAAATGAACAAGGTAAAATTTTACCTCGTCGTTTAACAGGAACTTCATTAAAATACCAACGTAAAGTGTCTGTCGCCATTAAAAGGGCGCGTCACTTAGCTTTATTGCCATACGTTGCGGATATGTTAAAATAAAAACAGCAAGGAATTATGGAAATTATATTAAAGCAAGACGTTGAAAACCTAGGGTTTAAAGATGATCTTATTACTGTAAAAAATGGTTTTGGACGTAACTATTTGATTCCTCAAGGATTTGCAGTATTGGCAACAAGTTCAGTTAAGAAAATGTTGGCCGAAACTTTAAAGCAACGTGCTTATAAAGAAGAAAAGTTGATAAAAGATGCCAAAGAAATTGCAGATGCAATTAAAGCGTTGGATATTAAAATTACTGCTAAAACAGCCGATAACACAAAATTATTTGGATCAGTTAATAACCAAGATGTTGCAGATGCTTTGGCGGCTGCAGGTCAGGTGATTGAGAAAAAATACATTAAAGTTGAAGGCGGTACTATTAAAAGAATTGGAAAATACAATGCCACTATTAGATTGCACAGAGCAGTTGTGGTAGAATTGCCAATTGAAATTGTTGCAGAAGCAAAGTAATTAACAATTTTTAGTTAATAAACTTATTTAAAGCCCACTTTTTAGTGGGCTTTTTTAATTTACTTTTGAAATCAATATAAAAACATTAACTTAACTTTTATTTTATGAAAAAACAATTATTATATTCTATGCTAATTGCGATATTTTCAGTTGTTAGCGTTTTTTCACAAGTCACAACTTCAAAAATTCAAGGAGTGGTAAGTGATGAAACTTCAGCAGGTTTATTTGGCGCAAACGTAGTTGCAAAACACCTGCCAACAGGTACTGTATCCGGTACAATTACTATGGAAAGCGGTAGGTATTCTTTGCAAAACCTAAGAATTGGAGGGCCATACACAATTACCATTAGTTACATTGGTTATAAAACAATTGAATATACTGATGTGTATTTAACTTTAGGTACTGCGTTTGACTTAGACGTAAAAATGGAAAGCGAAAGCGAACAATTGGGTGAGGTTCTTATTACAGGCGGAAGAAGTGCCATTTTTAATAACAGCAGAACTGGTGCCGAAACAAGTGTTGGTGCCCGGGAATTGACAAAATTGCCAACCATTTCAAGATCAGCTTCAGATTTTACCCGTTTAGATCCTTCAGCTTCAGGTGGATCATTTGGCGGAAGAAATGATCAATTCAATAATTTTACGTTGGATGGTTCTATTTTTAACAACCCTTTCGGATTGGATGCAGCTACACCAGGAGGACAAACTGGTGCACAACCGGTTTCTTTGGATGCCATTGAGCAAATTTCTGTATCTACAGCACCTTATGATGTTACCTTATCCGGTTTTACGGGAGCTTCCATAAA
>JAVVEF010000006.1:42425-49782 GCA_032251275.1 Lutibacter sp. | reverse complement strand
TTACGATTGTTTTGATTTTGATACCCCGATGGCTCTGCCTCGGGGTAGTTCATTTGTTCTTTGAGATTTTCAAAGCTTTTATAAGCATCGAAACCCAGCCATTGATATTTTATTCTTCGCCATAAAATTTCTATCAAATTTAACTCTGGAGAATACGGCGGCAAAAAGTAAATTAAAACATCTTTTTCTTTCCATTGTTCTATTTTAGCCATAAACTTTTTTGATTTATGGATTGGTGAATTGTCAAGAATCACTATGGTTTTTTTAGGGTTTGTTCCACAAAACGATCCATAAAACAAATGATTCTATCCGAGTTAAAAGTTGTTTCAAGTATTTCAAAATAAAGTTTGTTTTTACGGGTCATTAATCCAACTACATTTTGATATTTGCCTTTGGCAGCAGGTAACAATATTGGGTTCTCCTTTGTTTGCCAAGCATAAGGCACATTGGGGGTGAGCCCAAAATGGCTTTGGTCTCCAAAATATAAATCAATATACCCGCTATCTTCCAAACTCTTTAGTGTTTCTATTTGCTTTTGTTTAAACCGAAATTGTTCTTCGTTTCGTTTGCCTTTTAAGGAAAGTCTAGCTCTTTTCCAGCTATAGCCCAGTATCTTTTAAAAATTTCTGCAATGTTTTTTTGCAGATTTTAATATTGTGATTTTCTTCAAAATAGATTAATACATTTTTTAGATTTCTGTTGTGAAGTTCTAATTGTGTGGACACCTCATCGGAATAGTCTTTTAAAAGTGTTTTAGCTCCTCTCCCCTCCGCTATTTCAAGTGAATCAACCCCTTTTTTGACCCAATTATCAAATCAACGTTCAATCGTTCTGCGACTTACATTAAAAATAGAAGCCAAGTCATTAATATTGTGTCGTTGATGCGATAAAACTAGACATTGGCTGCGTTTTCTAACGGTATTGCTAGGGCTAATATCAAACTGTCAGTTGCCCCTTCGGGGGTTAGGGAGCCTAAAACCCTGCCGCTTTATCATCGCCTCTATAATCAGCGCCGCCTTCTAATTTTCCGTTTGGCAATCGCAAAATAGCGTCAACTTTACCAAGGATTACGCTATTTTTCCGTTTAATTTGATAGCCTTTTTCCTGTAATTGATTTAGCAGCAAACTGTCAAAACCTTTCGGCTCAAAAGTTACAACATCCGGCATCCATTGGTGGTGAAATCTCGGTGCGTTTACAGCATCCTGCATACCCATGTTAAATTCATACACATTTAAAATGGTTTGCATTACTGAAGTAATGATGGTTGAACCGCCAGGTGAGCCAACGGACATATAAAACCGATTGTTTTTTTCCACAATTGTGGGCGTCATAGAACTTAGCATACGTTTTCCGGGTTCAATTGAATTCGCCTCGGCGCCAATCAATCCGAACATATTGGGTGTTCCTGGTTTTGAGCTGAAATCGTCCATTTCATTGTTTAAAAAGAAACCACCTTCAGAAACAAACACTTTTGAGCCGTAAGCGCCATTTAAAGTGGTGGTTGCAGAAATTGAGTTTCCATATTGGTCAACAATGGAATAATGCGTGGTTTCATCACTTTCATATCCGGTAATTTTTCCGTGTTTTAAAGTCGAAGAAGGTGTGGCTTTGTCCCATGAAAAACTGGCCATTCTTTTTTGAACGTATTTTGAAGAAATTAACGTGTCGATCGGAATTTTCACAAAATCTGGATCACCTAAATAATAGGACCGGTCGGCATAGGCCCTTCTTTCTGCTTCCGTAAGCAATTGAACGGATTTTAAAGAATTGTGTCCGTAAGAAGCTATATCAAATGGTTCAATCGCCTTAAAAATTTGTGCGTTGCAAATTCCGCCGCTTGATGGTGGCGACATGGAAATAATTTTCAAATCTTTGTAATTAAACTCAATAGGAGTTCTCCATTCTGCTTCATAGTTTTCCAAATCCGCTTTGGTGATAATTCCTCCCAATTTCTGCACATAATTCACCATCATTTCAGCAGTTTCTCCTTTATAAAAGCCGTCTCTTCCCAAATCCCGAATTCTTTCCAAGGTTTTGGCCAATTTTACATATTTAATGGTGTCACCTTCTTTCCAATCATAATCCAGTATAATTTTAGAGTCATTAACTTCAGAAAAAAAATGTCGGTAATTTGCTAGTCTTTCCGCTTGTTTTTTGCTAACCACAACGCCTTTATTGGCCAAATCAATCGATGGCTGAATCAATTCAGAAAAAGGTAAACTCCCGAATTTTTGGTGGACTTTAAACAATCCGTCAACCGTTCCCGGAACACCAACCGCCATTGCGCCCAACGTACTTTTTCCTTTAATAACATTGCCATTTTCATCCAAATACATATTTTTTGAAGCCGCCTGTGGCGCTTTTTCTCTGTAATCCAAGGCGCCGCTTTTGCCGTTGTTGGTTCTGTAAACCATAAATCCGCCACCGCCAATATTTCCGGCAAACGGATAAGCAACTGCCAAAGCCAGTTCTGTTGCAATCATTGCGTCAAAAGCATTTCCGCCTTTTTGCATAATGGCCACGCCAATTTTTGAGGCTTCTTCGCGGGCGCTCACAACCATGGCGCTATCGGCAATAAATCCGGTAATTATCTTGTTTTGGGCATTTTCTACAGGTACTACTTTACACTGTGTAAATAGAAAAGCGATTGTAAAAAGTGTTAAAATTTTCTTCATTTTAGTAATAATTCTTTTGTTTTCTGATTAGTAAATTCGATCAGTTCTTCGAAAAACGCTGTAAAATCCGATTCAAAATCATCATAATGTATTATCAAATCTTCTATAGCCAAATCCATTTTTGAAATCCCTTTGGTGCGTTTGTTCATTCCAATTAACGTTTTTTCGATTCCGGAAATTGAAGCGTAGCTCACCAACCAATTGTATTCAATCATATAAGAAAGCAATTTCTGTATTTCGGGTGGAAGTATTCCAATATTTTCCTGAAAAAATGAATAGACACTTTGTGCATAAATTTCTAGAGGTATTTCTGAATAATTCAGCCAATTTTTAGCCAAAAAATGATCATATAAAATATCTATGATTACACCATCATAATGGTCATAACGTTCATGCAAACGGCGTTTGCTTCTTCTTTCAATTGGATGCGTGTCCGTAAAATAATCAATTTGCCTATGCAATAATATGCCTGCCTGAATTTCTTTCGGATAATTTTCGTGCTTTTTTCCTTTCACCGCATCGGCAATAAAATTACCGATTAAAATGTTTTTGTGGTCTTTGGATAGGTATAAATGTGCCAAGAAATTCATAAATCGGATTTAAAACAATAATACGAAAAATCCGCTTTTCGCGGATTTTTAAAGTTTTCTATTTAGTAGAATAATGATTTGTTAATTTTTAAAAATCTTAAAACATTCATTTTCAGCTACGGAATAAAATGTCTCTTTTTTATTTTCTAATAGCGGAGCGGTCTTTTATCTTTATTCCAAATATCAATGATTTGTGCGTTAATTAGTTATTCAACATCACCGGCATCACCAACATCGTAATAAATTCACCTTCTTCAACGCCATCAACAGGCGTTAAAATTCCTGCTCTATTTGGCAGTGACATCTCAATTAAAATCTCATTGGAATTTAAATTGCTCAACATTTCGGTTAAAAAACGGGAATTAAATCCAATTTGCATATCGTCGCCTTGGTAATCGCAAGCCAAACGTTCTTCTGCTTTGTTTGAATAATCAATATCTTCGGCAGAAATATTTAATTCTGTTCCAGCCATTTTCAAACGAATTTGGTGTGTTGTTTTGCTTGAGAAAATTGATACCCGTTTCACCGAGTTTAAAAAAGTACCTCGGTCAACAGTCAGTTTATTCGGATTTTCTTTTGGAATAACAGCTTCATAATTTGGGTATTTTCCGTCAATCAATCTACAAACCAACACCACATTGTCAAAAATGAATTTAGCGTTCGAGTCGTTGTATTCTATAGTCACATCACTGTTTGAGCCGCCTAAAATCCCCTTCAATAAGTTGAGCGGTTTTTTTGGCATAATGAATTCCGCAGGTTCGTTTGCGGTAACATCAGTTCTTGTATATTTTACCAATTTGTGGGCATCCGTTGCCACAAAAGTTAGGTTATTTGCATTAAATTGAAAAAACACGCCGCTCATCACAGGTCTTAAATCATCGTTTCCTGCGGCAAAAATTGTTTTAGAAATCGCCGTGGCCAAAACGTCTCCCGGAATTGTGGTGCTGCTTGGCGACTCAAGCGTTACCGCTTTTGGAAATTCATTGCCGTCAAAATACGCCATATCATATTTCCCGTGGCTCGAGCTAATTTCAATGGTGCTGTTTTCTTCAGTTTTGAAAGTCAAAGGCTGGTTTGGGAATGTTTTTAAGGTATCCAGTAACAATCGCGCTGAAATTGCCACAGATCCTTCCGATTCTGATTCCACTTCAATAACGGTGCTCATGATTGTTTCCAAATCCGAAGTCGATATTTTTAATTCGTTTTCTTTTAATTCGAACAAGAAATTATCTAAAATTGGTAATGTATTGTTGCTGTTGATAACGCCTCCCAATACCTGAAGTTGTTTTAATAATTGTCCGCTTGATACTATAAATTTCATTTATGGTTATTTTAATGGAATGAGTTACAAATATATTCTAAATAAGTTGTTATAAAAAGATTTTTTATCAACACGTTATCAATATAAAATATGCGGCAGTTTTAAGTCTTAAAAGATGCTTTTGGGCCCGCCTGCCTTTTTGGTGGGCGTTCCCGCCGAAAAGGCGGTCGGGCTTTCGCTACTCGCTTTTTTTGGTTGCGAAAAGCAACCAAAAAATAGCTCAAACAAACCGCTCAATCCCTAACGCAACTTCAATTAACAATGAATAACTTAAAACATATAACATATTGTGATTTTATTAGATTTGTGCGACGTAAAAAATCGTATATTTTACCGCCTACTCCATATTTTTATTGATATTTGTCGCTTTGTACTAGCAAAATTTAAGCATAAATTTTATGAGCTGTTGCCAGTAGTAATTAACAATCTAAATATCCAAGGATAATTTCAAATTTCCGCCAAGCCCATCTTTTATAATTCTCATAAGTGTGGAAAGTCTAATGTCACTTGCATTATTTTCAATTCTTGAAATATAATTTTTAGTAGTCCCAACCTTCTCGGCAAGTTCTTCTTGAGTCAAATGTTGTCTTTTTCGAGCTTCCTGGATTAAAACTCCAATTTTAAAAGTTTCAAACTCTTCTTCAAATTTATCTCTAGTTTCAGATCCAACATTACCATAATTTTCGGTAAGATGTGCATCGAATGATTTAATATTTTTATTTGTTTTCATAATACTCGGTTTTTAGCTTTTCTGCTCTGTTGATTTCATTTTTCGGCGTTTTTTGCGTTTTTTTCTGAAATCCGGTTAATAAAATAATAAGATTTCCATCATCGAAGAAACAGAATATTCTAAAAATTCCATTTCCTGCAGAAATTCTTATTTCCCAAAGTCCATTAGTGTTAGTAAGATGTTTCAGATATTTTTCAGGAACAATTTTCATTGTTTGAATTAATAGAATAGTCCAATCTATCTTTTTTCTTACAACTAAAGGCTGTTTTTTGTAGAAATCAGTAAAGTAATCTTTATAAATTCCTACCTCACGTTTATAATTAATCAATAGAATAGTCGTTAAATTTTCAACAAAGTTACCTAAATAGATAACATTTTCCAAATTAACAAAGAATTTTTATTTTGAAAATCGAATTTTCTTATTATTGCAACAACTTATAATATTGCAAAATGTTAATACCTTCATAAAAAAAAGTGAAGTCTAAAATTTAATTTTATATTTGATTTCTGCTAAAAAATCAAAATTAAATGAAGAAAATAGTTTCCTTTTTATTCCTTTCAATCTTTTCCACCACCATAATTTTTGCGCAAGCGCCCAAAAAACCAACATCAGGTGAAATCTACGAATCTATAAAAAAACTCAATTTTTTAGGGACGGTTTTGTATATCGCGGCGCATCCCGACGATGAAAATACCCGACTTATTTCTTATTTTGCCAACGATGTAAAAGCGCGAACCGCTTATTTAAGCATCACAAGAGGCGATGGCGGCCAAAATTTAATCGGACCGGAACTTAGCGAATTGTTGGGCGTTATCAGAACGCAGGAATTACTGGCGGCAAGAAAAGTGGACGGCGGTGAGCAATTTTTTACGCGCGCCAACGATTTTGGCTATTCAAAACATCCCGATGAAACGCTAAATATGTGGAATAAGGAAGCCGTTTTAAATGATGTGGTGGCAACCATCAGAAAATTAAAACCCGATGTGATCATCAACAGATTTAACCACAAAACTCCGGGAACCACGCACGGACATCATACTTCTTCCGCAATGTTAGGCGTTGAGGCATTTGATTTGGCTTCGGATAAAACCTACAAAACACATTTACAAGACGATGCCGTTTGGCAGCCAAAACGACTTTTTTTTAACACGTCCTGGTGGTTTTACGGAAGCGAAGAAAATTTCAACAAGGCCGATAAAACCAATTTATTGTCGCTTGAAATCGGAACTTATTATGTCAGCAAAGGATTGTCTAACAGCGAAATAGCTTCATTAAGCAGAAGCCGACACGAATCCCAAGGTTTTGGAAGCACAGGTTCACGAGGAACGGAAAGGGAATACTTGGAGTTTTTGAAAGGTGATTTTCCAGAAAATAAAAATGTTTTTGACGGCATAGACACTTCGTGGAATCGCGTTGAAGGCGGAAAAGAAATCGGGAAAATTTTGCAAAAAACAGAAGCCGATTACAATTTTAGAAATCCGGCTGCGAGCATTCCCAGTTTAATTGAAGCTTACAAATTAATTCAGCAATTAAAAGATGACCATTGGAAACTACTGAAATCCGATGAAATTAAGGATATTATTGCGGCTTGCGCCGGATTGTATTTGGAAGTTGTGGCCAATAATGCATCAACAACGGCAAATTCAAAAAACACCTTGAAAATTGAAGCGGTGAACAGAAGCAACGCAACTATTTCGCTGGAATCGGTGGAAATTTTACCTTTAAATGCAAAAATGGATTCTGTTATTGTCTTAAAACAAAATAGGGTGAATTCACTTTCTTTATCCGTTGAAATTCCTTCAGAAATAGAGCAAACTTCACCTTATTGGCTTCGGGAAAAAGGAAGTATAGGAATGTACCAAGTTACCGATAAAAATTTGATTGGCTTGCCTGAAACGCCAAGAGTTATCGTTGCTAATTTTAAGGTTAATATGAACGGATTTGTCATTCCTTTTGCCAAAAATGTGGTTTATAAATACAATGATCCCGTAAAAGGAGAAGTGTATAAGCCATTTGAAATACTGCCCGAAGTTTCTGCT
>JAVVEF010000006.1:0-42325 GCA_032251275.1 Lutibacter sp. | reverse complement strand
TCCCGTAAAAGGAGAAGTGTATAAGCCATTTGAAATACTGCCCGAAGTTTCTGCTTCATTTGGCGAAAAAGCCTATATTTTTGCCAATGAAAACAGCCAAAAAATTAGCGTAAAGGTGAAAGCCATCAAAGAAAATTTAAGCGGAAATCTATCCTTAAACATTCCCGAATTTTGGAATGTTTCTCCAAAAGGTTTTTCTTTCAATCTAAATGAAAAAGGAGAAGAGCAAAATTTTGAATTTGAAGTGAAGCCGCTTTCCAAATCTGCTGAAATATTTATCAATCCGGTGGTGCAAATTGGAAATAAAAAATACACCGATGAATTTGTTGAAATTAATTACAATCACATTCCTTTTCAATCTGTCATTATGCCGTCCTCAACAAAATTGGTTCGGTTAACCATTGAGAAAAAAGGGCAGGTGATTGGCTATATTCAGGGCGCCGGCGATGCCGTTCCAACCGCTTTACGTCAAATGGGTTATGCCGTTGTTGAATTGAATGAGGATGATATCACGCTGGAAAAATTGGTGAATTTTGATGCCATCGTTTTGGGAATTCGATTGTATAACATCAGCGACAGGGTTAAATTTTATCAAAAATTCTTGCACAAATACGTTGAAAATGGCGGGACTTTAATTGTGCAATACAACACAAGCCGCGGATTAAAAGTTGATGAGGTGGCGCCATTTCCTTTAAAATTATCAAACGACAGGGTTACGGAAGAAGATGCCGAAGTTCGGATGATGAATACTACCCATGAATTGTTGAATTTCCCAAATAAAATTACGGATAAAGATTTTGAAGGCTGGGTTCAGGAACGCGGTTTGTATTTTCCAAGCGAATGGGATTCGAAATTTGAAGCAATTTTAAGCATGAACGATAAGAACGATCCCGAAAGTAAAGGAAGTTTGTTGGTTTCCAAGTACGGTAAAGGGAATTTTATTTATACCGGATTGAGTTTTTTCAGGGAATTGCCTTCCGGTGTTTCAGGTGCTTATAAATTGTTTGCAAATATGCTGTCTATAGGGAAAAACAACACAGAAAAGCCTTTAAAAAACTAAGATGGATAAACAAAAATATATCTGGAAAAAGGAATATACCGTTGTTTTAATTGCAAACGCGGTTTATATTGTGCTGTTTTATGTCATTATGAAAAGTTTCTCCTGATATGCAGTGGCTGGATTGGTTGGTGCTTATCGGCACATTGGGATTTATCGTTTTATATGGCGCATGGAAAACGAAGGGAAGCAAAAACGTAACCGACTATATTAAGGGCGGGAGCGAAGCAAAATGGTGGACTATCGGTCTCTCTGTTATGGCAACGCAAGCCAGCGCCATTACCTTTTTATCAACGCCCGGCCAGGCATTTCACAGCGGTATGGGTTTTGTGCAATTTTATTTCGGATTGCCGATAGCGATGGTGGTTATTTGCTTGGTTTTTATCCCCATTTACCACCGATTAAACGTATTTACTGCCTATGAATATTTGGAAACCCGATTCGATTTAAAAACCCGCACTGTAGCTGCAGTTTTATTTTTGATTCAGCGAGGTTTGGCAGCCGGAATCACCATTTTTGCGCCAGCCATTATTTTATCGGCCGTTTTGGGCTGGGATTTGAACACTTTAAATATTATTATTGGTGTTTTGGTGATTATTTACACCGTAACCGGCGGAACAAAAGCCGTAAGCGTTACCCAAAAACAGCAAATGGCCGTCATTTTCTTCGGAATGTTTGTGGCATTTTATTTAATTGTGAGTTATTTGCCTGCGGACATAACTTTTTCCAAAGCACTTAAAATTGCCGGAGCCAGCGGTAAAATGGAAGTGCTGGATTTCTCTTTTAATTTTGAAAATCGCTATACTTTTTGGAGCGGCATTATTGGCGGAAGCTTTTTGGCGCTTTCCTATTTTGGCACAGACCAAAGTCAGGTGCAGCGCTATTTGTCGGGGAAATCAATGAAAGAAATGCAGCTCGGACTTATTTTTAACGGATTGTTAAAAGTGCCGATGCAATTTTTTATTTTGTTGGTGGGCGTGATGGTTTTTGTTTTTTATCAATTCAACGCTTCACCCTTAAATTTTAATCCTGCTGCCGATATAGTCGTTAAAAATTCTATTTATTCCGAAGAATATAAGGCGCTGGAAAATAAACATTTAGAGATTGAGAAAAGCAAATCTGTTGCGAATTTGAACTACGGAATTTCTCTTGAAAGTGAAAATAACACACTTCAGCAAGAAAAATCGGTAAAGGAAATTCAGGCCTTGAATTTGTTGGAATTGGAAAACAGGGAACAAGCCAAAGAAATTATCAAAAAAGCCGATAATTTGGTTGAAACCAACGACAAAGATTACGTTTTTATTCATTTTATCCTGAACAATCTTCCACGTGGACTGATAGGATTGTTATTGGCGGTAATTCTTTCTGCGGCGATGTCAAGCACAGCTTCCGAACTCAATGCCTTGGCAAGCACAACGGTTATCGATTTGTACAAAAGAAATGAAAAGACCGTAAAAGACGACCGGCATTATGTGAAAGTTTCAAAATGGTTTACGTTGCTTTGGGGAATATTGGCAATCACATTTGCTTGTTTTGCCAATTTATTTGATAATTTAATTCAGCTGGTCAATATTATCGGTTCTATTTTTTATGGGAATATTTTGGGCATATTTTTACTGGCCTTTTTTGTGAAATACGTCAAAAGCAATGCGGTTTTTGTGGCGGCATTAATTACGCAAGTCATTGTAATAATAGGTTATGTTTATGATTGGATGCCTTATTTATGGTTGAATTTGTTTGGCTGTGCGTTGGTGATGGGTGTTGCGATATTGCTTCAGGGATTTTTAGTTTCAGTAGTAAAAGAATAATTTTTGGTTTCTCCCGATATATAAAATAATAGTATCTTTAAAAAAAGTTGAATTAGTTATGAAAAAAGAAACTGCATTAAAACTGTTTGAACAAAAGCAAGTTCGTTCTTTATGGAATGATGAGCAAGAGAAATGGTATTTTTCCATTGTTGATGTTGTAGCTATTTTGACCGAGAGCAAGGATGCTTTTGCGTATTGGCGAAAACTAAAACAAAGGCTTAAAGCCGAGGGAAATCAAACCGTGACGAATTGTCACGGTTTGAAAATGGTTGCTGCCGATGGCAAAATGAGAAAGACAGATGTGGCTGATACAACGGAATTGTTTCGTTTAATCCAATCTATTCCATCTCCTAAGGCAGAACCTTTTAAACTTTGGTTGGCTCAGGTTGGTAGCGAACGCCTTGACGAATTGCAGGATCCGGAATTATCCATTGACAGGGCTTTGAAACACTATTTACAATTGGGTTATTCTGAAAATTGGATTAACCAGCGTCTAAAAAGCATTGAAATTCGCAAAGAACTTACCGATGAGTGGAAGAGTAAAGGATTGAAAGAAGGGTCTCAGTTTGCCATATTAACAGATATCATTACTAAAGCATGGTCTGAAAAAACAACCAAAGAATATAAAATCTTGAAAGGATTGAAAAAAGAGAATCTTCGGGACAATATGACGAATACAGAATTAATTTTGAATATGTTGGCTGAAGCTTCCACCAAAGATATTTCACAGGCGATTAACCCAAAGAATTTTACGGAAAGTCAAAAAGTAGCACAGCAAGGAGGTAATGTTGCCAAAGTTGCCTTAACAGAATTGGAAGATAAAACCGGCAAAAAAGTAGTTACATCTATTTCTGCAAGGACACTTTTGGAAAATAAGAGAACAAAAGAATAGTTTAGCTGCCGACTTACAAAGTCAAAAAATCTCAACATATCTAACTTAAATTTTCGATAAAATAACAAAAAAAGGCTGTCTGAAAATATTTTCAGACAGCCTTTTTTTAGTTTAAAGTTAAGGCTTTATTGAACCGGAATTACGATTTTAACGTTTGCCCACTTTATGATGATTTCCTTTTCTCCAATGGCATAATCAAGTGCTTCTTGATTAGTATCGGTATTTATTGGCTTCACGTCCATTCTTAACACATCAAGTTCCTGATTGTATCCGTTGGAACCCCAAGCATCATTTTTGCTGTTCAGGATTACAATCCATTCATTGTTTTCATTTGGAATAATGAAGAAACCATATTTTCCTGCTTTAATGGAGTTTTTCCCAATTTTAACATCTTTATCAAATGAAAAAGTGGTGTTTGCATTGGCTCCGGCTCTCCAAACTTTTCCGAAAGGAACAAGCTCTCCCCAAATTGTTCGTCCTTTAACGCTGGGCGAACCATAATCAACAGTTGCAGTAACCTCACCAATTTTGCCGGTTGCCTGTTTTCTCGGACTTTCTTGCGCAAATGTTATTGTGTTTACCAGCAATAACAAAAATAAAAGTTTAAATTTTTTCATCTGTTTATATTTTATTTTTTATTGGTACAGCTGCTGTTCGCTATTAATCATTCTACTTTGTATCAAAATTTGTTATGCTCGTTTCATTATTTTTTTGTCCATTCAGCAATAGATTCTTTATTCATTTTTACATAATCGGCGTTTCCTGCTTTTTCAGCTGCTGCCAATGATTTTTTTGCGGTGGCGATGGCTCCTGCTTTGTCGCCTAAATCAGCCTGAATCAAACTCATTCTGCGCAAATACCAGAATGCCGGATCATCACCGGCTGTGGCTTTTTTCATCCATTCCAATGCTTGTTTTAAATCTTTTCCTGTTGTGTGATAGTAAGTGGCGGCCTGAAAATAATCGTTTTTTGTCGGTCCGGCTAAAGCTGTTTCAATGCTTTTCATCGTTGTTTTATTAGTAGGTACTTCAAATTTAACGCCTACATAAGAATTTTCCCAAAGGATACCCAATTCCGTAGAATCGTTGCTTAAATCATTGAACATCAAAGTAAATGTTTCAACTTTCATTGGCATTTGTTGTACTTCCACAGTAGTTTTTAAAGCAACTTTGCTCTCATCCCATTTCGCAGGATTCCCCCAATTTGTGGCATCGCTGTAAAAGATAATGTCCCAGGAAGTTGCATTTGGAATGGTGTAAATAGCGTAAGTTCCTTTTTTCAATTCTTTTCCATCGATGGTAACATCGTTGCTGAAAGTAATTTTTGTGTTTTCGTTTGCACCGGTTCTCCAAATTTCTCCAAAAGGAACCAAATCCCCAAAAATAGTTCTTCCTCTCATTGAAGGTCTTGAATATTCTACCGTAACATCCGTTAAACCAACAACTTGTTCCATTTTTGCAGCCGGACTAGGTTGTGGTGTTTTAATTTGCGCATTTATTGCAGAAGTGACTCCAACAACGGCAAATAGCATAAATAATTTTTTAAGCATCATAGTAATAGTTTAAGTTAAGTATCAAATATACCATTTTATGAAGCCCAAAAAATGGATTTTTTTTAATTTTAACAATTTTTTAAGAAGAAGAAAGTGGACTTTTATTGGTAATTTTTCTTTCTGAAATAGTTGAAGATAAATCCAAATAGCGCAAGTATCAATAAGGGAAAAAGGATGTTTATCAATTGCCATTTGGTGGCTTCCGCAAATGCTTTTTCTTTATTCAGGAAATCGATTTTTATCTTTTTTGAACGAATGTTGATCAAACCTGAATCATCCAATAAATAATTTACGGTATTCAGCAAAAACTCTTTGTTGCCATAACGCTGGTTGGTCCATTTGTTAAGTCCCAATTCCAGCGGTTTTCCTTTGGAAAGTTCGTTGGCAATGATATCTCCGTCAGCAACAATTACCATTTTATTGTTTATGCCGTTTTCTCTCTGATTTTCAAGTTTAAATGGTTTTATCCTTCCAAAATAAGCCGATTTAAATTTTCCTTCCAACAAAACTGATAATGGTTTATTTCCTTTATTGTAATCCGCCTCATTTGGTTTTTGGGTGATGGATCTCAAAGAAATGATGGCCGGCGTCCCTAAAGATTTTGAAAGTGGTGAACTTTGCAACAACACTGTTTTTTGAATGTCGTTCTTTAAAGTATCAATGCTGTTGGCGAATTTTAGGTTTACCGCTTCAATATTGTTGTTGATTGGATGGTTGTTTATGGAATTCACTAGCGGAAAATATTCCCATAAAAATTGGCTGAATTGGGTTTGATTTCCAATATTCCCGGTTGCTAAAGGAATTTCTGAACTATACAAATCGGTAATTAAATCGGTATTAATTCTAATGCCGTAATTAAAAAACAAATCGGTTAATCCTAAATCTCTCGGAAATGCCAATGTTTCGCCTGTTTGCATTAAACTGTCCAGTTCGGCCTGTACATTGTCTATTAACCACAACGTTTTTCCGCCATTCATCACAAATTGATCCAAGGTAAATTTTTCCGCTTCGGTAAATTTTTCAGTCGGTTTGGCAATGATGGCCAGGTCAAATGTTGAAATTTGGTCAAATGTTTTTTGAGGATAAACGGCAACACTATCAAGCGTAAAAGGCGCCAAAAAGTAATATTCGCCCAATTTTCTTAAAAAATCGGCCATGTAAACATCGCTAAGTTCCCCATTTCCTCTTAAAATAGCGATTTTTTTAGATTTTTCTGAAGTGACTTTATGAATGGCGTTGGCAAAGGCAAATTCTAAATTTTGGATGGAACTTTCCAATTGCTGGTCTTGCGAATTTGAAAATACGTCTTTTAGAAGCGATATATTTTCAGTCTTGTTTTTGTGGGAAACCACAGCCCAGGGAAACATAATAATTTCAGATAATTTTCCGTTTTCCTGAATTTGTAACCTGCTTGGTTCGAGTCCGCTTTCAATCAAATTTTGTGCAATTTCAGCCGGATTCACAAACCTGAACTGAATATTTTTATTGAGGGCTTTCAACTCTTCCAAATGCAACTTGGTTTCCGTCTGAAGCCGTTTAAATTCCGCAGGAAAATCACCTTTTAAATAAACGGTAACAACAATAATCTCCTTAACATTTTCAATAATTTTTTCAGTTGCTTTGGAAAGTGTATAGCGATTGTCTTCTGTTAAATCGAAACGTTTGTAATTTTTTGAACCAATAAAGTTCAGCAAAAATACGCCTATCAGCAACACGATTATTTTAGAATACTTATTTTTCATGTTGAATTCTAAAATGGGTGAATACCAAAAAGATAAAAGTGACGGATAAAAAATAAATCAAATCCCTTGTGTCAATAACGCCTTTACTGATGCTGTTAAAATGTTCGCTCATGCCAAAATTTTGAATGACATAATCTAAATTTCCAAACAAATTGAAATTTGCCAAAGCTTCAAATCCGTAAAATAAAAAGAAGGAAATAAACACGGCGATGATAAAGGAAACTATTTGATTTTTTGAAATAGTTGATGAAAAAATACCGATTGCGGTATAGGTGCTTGCCAAAAACAGCAATCCGATAAAAGATCCAAAAGTGGTTCCGAATTCAATATTCCCAACCGGATTTCCCAATTGATAAATGCTGTAAACGTAAATTAATGTAGGAATTATGGCCAAAATGACCAATATTAGGGCTCCAAAATATTTTCCCAAAATGATTTCCCAGTTTGTAATGGGTTTGGTTTTTATAATTTCAATGGTTCCTGTGTTTATTTCTTCGGAAAAACTGCGCATGGTGATGGCAGGAATCAAAAAGATAAAAATCCAGGGCGCCAAAAAAAAGTAACTGTTTAAATCGGCAAATCCTGCGTGTAATATGTTAAATTCTCCTTTAAAAACCCACAAAAACAATCCGTTAATCACCAAATACACTGCAATAACCAAATAACCGACAGGTGATGAGAAAAAAGAATTTAGTTCTTTAATTAAAATGGATTTCATTAAAAATGTTTATTCGTTTATTTGTTTAATCGTTTAATTGTGAATTTGCTCTGTTCATTTAACAATTATTGATTGTCAATTTTAGTTCCCCCTTCTGGGGTTAGGGGGCTAATTTTATCAACGCTCCATGCTTCCGGTTTGTTGTTGAACAATACTTTTGTTTTTCCCCAAACAGCTTTAAAAAGTTCGGAATTACGGTAGGCTTCCAAATCAGCTTCCGTTTCCCAGTAACTGTAAGTGAAAAATGTGTTGGGATCGTTTTTGTCTCTGTACAATTCCAATAAATGACAACCTTTAGAATGTCTGATTTTTTCTTTATTCTCATTAAAATTTTCAAGGAACAAAGCGATGTTTGATTCTTTAAAATTCATTTTTACGATGCGTATAAACATATATTTTTTCTGTTTTTAGCTGAACTTTATGGTTATTACAGCCCTGTAATTTAATCCTAAAAGCGTAACAGCGCCACCAACGGTACTTGCATTGCTCCGATACATGGCAATTTCTAAAAAGTTGGCCGAATTGAACAATGCCAATTTGGTTCCATCCTTTTGACGCTGCTCTTTTGGTAAGGTGAAATCTACTATTTCACTGTATTTTTTATATATTTTAGGGAAGGTATATCTATTGGCGATCACCTCAAAATCGCGACCTTTTCCAACTTGGTTAAACAATTTTTCACTGATGTTACTTATGGAATTCCCGTAATTATCCACATAAATAATATTTCCTGAAATGGTTCTGTTATCAGCCGAAATTGTGGGCTGCAGTTCACTAATTTTTTTAAATTCAGGAATAATTTTGCCAATCACTTCCAGTTTTCCGCCACGGGCAATATGGCAGGCGACTTTCACAAAAATATCCAACACCGGAAAACTGCTTTCAATGTACTCATGAATATTTATTTCAACAATTTTTTCAGGCTTAATTTCTGAAGCCAACAGCGAAATAACGCCGTTGTCCGGACAAATAAAATAATGGTTGTCGAGCGCAATGGCAATGTGCTTGTTTTCTTCATTTAACTCAGAATCCACACCAATAATATGAATGCTTCCCTCGGGAAATTTTTTATAGGAATTTCTTAAGATATAAGCGGTTTCAGTAATGTTAAACGGTGAAATTTGATGTGAAATATCAACAATCCGCGCATCTGGCAATTCACTGTAAATAGTGCCTTTCACTGCCCCAACAAAGTGGTCTTTGATTCCAAAATCGGTAGTTAAAGTGATTATTGACATATAAAATACAAGCGAATTTTTTGATGAAAATTAAGGCAAATTTTTAATAAAATGTTTAAAACTTATTTGTAATAATTCAATTTTTGTTATTTGATTTTTCCTACATTTACCATGCAAATCTAATCAATTATTTGTTGATTGAAAGACTATTTTTTTAATAAGACTTAACACATTCATCATTTGAACGAACGTATAATTGTTTTAACCGACATTCATCCAAACGACTTATTTGGCAATAAAAATTCCAATATAGAATTATTACAAAAATATTTTCCGAAGCTTAAAATTGTAGCCAGAGGCACAGAGCTTAAAGTTTATGGAGAACCTGAAATTTTAGACGAATTTGAGAAACGACTGGAAATGATTATTTCTTATTTTGGACGTTACAATAAATTAGACGAAAATAGCATAGAGCGACTTTTAACAACAAACGGAAGCGAACATCAAAGTACCGTTGTTGCCGATGGCATTCTTGTTCACGGCGTAAGCGGACGGCTTATTAAAGCCCAAACCTCAAACCAACGCGTGATGGTTGAAAAAATGGGTAAAAACGACATGCTTTTTGCCGTTGGCCCTGCCGGAACAGGAAAAACATATACAGCGGTTGCTTTGGCTGTTAAAGCGTTGAAGGAAAAGGAAGTAAGACGAATTATTTTAACGCGGCCGGCAGTTGAATCGGGTGAAAACTTGGGATTTTTACCGGGTGATTTAAAAGAAAAATTGGATCCGTATATGCAACCGTTATACGATGCTTTGCGGGATATGATTCCTTATGAAAGACTGGATTCTTATTTAGAAAAAGAAATTATTCAAATTGCGCCGCTGGCATTTATGCGCGGACGTACATTGGACAATGCTTTTGTGATTTTGGATGAAGCGCAAAACACCACCCACAACCAAATGAAAATGTTTTTGACGCGGATGGGGAAAAATGCAAAGTTTATTATCAACGGCGATCCCGGACAAGTGGATTTGCCGAAACGCCAAATATCGGGTTTAAAAGAAGCCATGAATACGCTTAAGGATATTGAAGGCATTGCTTTTGTGCATTTTGATGATAAAGATATTATTCGACACCGATTGGTAAAAGATATTATTTTGGCGTATAAAAATTTGGAAGGAAGAGAAGAATAAAAAGCCCCCTACCCCCCGAAGGGGGAATTTTAAAAAGTTAAAAGTTAAATGTGATTTCTATTATTAATCAATGAATCAACCAATAAACAATTAAACTTTTACACAATTTAACGATTAAACACATAAACAACTAAACGCATAAAATCCACACGGCAATGAGTAATACAATTAACAATACTGCATTTAATTTCCCAAACCAGAAATCGTTTTACAGAGGAAAAGTACGGGAAGTTTACAATATCAATGATGAAATTTTAGTGATGATTGCCTCCGACAGGCTTTCTGCTTTTGATGTGGTAATGCCTAAACAAATTCCGTTTAAAGGGCAAATTTTAAATCAGATTGCGGCTAAAATGATGGATGCTACCAAAGATATTGTGCCAAATTGGATTATTGCCATTCCCGATCCAAATGTGGCGGTGGGTCATTTGTGCAATCCTTTTAAAGTTGAAATGGTGATTCGCGGCTACTTATCGGGTCACGCTGCGCGTGAATATAAATTGGGGAAACGTGTTTTGTGCGGCGTTACAATGCCTGAAGGCATGAAGGAAAATGATAAGTTTCCGGAACCGATGATCACGCCTTCCACAAAAGCTGAAGGTGGACAGCACGATGAAGATATTTCAAGAGAAGCCATTATTACAAAAGGAATTGTAGCAAAAGAAGATTATGAAGTGTTGGAAAAATATACGAGGGCTTTATTTCAGCGAGGAAGTGAAATTGCGGCAAAGCGCGGTTTAATATTAGTGGACACCAAATATGAATTCGGAAAAACAAAAGACGGAGAAATTGTGTTGATTGATGAAATTCACACTCCTGATTCTTCTCGTTATTTTTATGCCGAAGGTTATAAGGAAAGACAAAATAAAGGAGAGGACCAAAAGCAACTGTCTAAAGAATTTGTAAGGCAGTGGTTAATTGGAAACGGTTTTCAGGGACTGAAAGGACAACAAATTCCGGAAATGACCGAAGAAAAAATAATTGAAATTTCAGACCGATATATTGAACTATACGAAAAAATCACCGGTGAAAAATTTGTAAAATCGGATGTGAGCAATATTAAAGAAAGAATTGAGAAAAATGTATTGGCTTTTTTGAACAATAGGAGCTAAATTCTGAAAATTAAGAAAGGCTGTTAATTTAAGCAGAATTTGATTTTTTTGTTGTGATTTGCGTTAGGGGGTGAAACGGAAATACTTTTTTGATTCGCCTTTTCGGCGAAGTAAAAAAGATTGCAGTGAAAAACCCGACCCGCCAGCTGGCGGGGAACGCCCAAATGATTATTTGAATTTCAGATTGCTTTTATTTTTAGCCAATAAAAGATAATTTTTAGACAAGCATTAATTCAGCCAAAACATCAAGAATCTCGTTTTTATTTAAATTGCTGTTAAGATATTCCAAAGCACTTTCATTTGTTGAGAATATTTCAACCGACTGAGATTTATTTTGCATCATTTTAAAGATTGTGGTAGAAACCATTTGATTAGGTGTATTCGTTATAAGCGCAACACGTCTGTTTCCATAAACTTTTGAATTGCTTTCTAAAAATTTAACGTATTTACCAATATCCTCCGATTTTGTATTGAAAGTAACCTTTTTTAAATGCACAAAGTAATTTAAACTTGGCAAAAATAAAGGGTCTAAAGTGATGCGTTTCTTAAAAGTTATAAATGAATCGACATCTAAAATACCCGAATGGTATTCTACAATAAGGTTGTGTTCCTTTAAAATTTTATAACTGCTTAACAAGCTCGACATTTGTCAAATTTTTATAGGTTTTGCTTTTTATTTTAATAAGTATTCCTTGAGACTGCTAAAAATATTAAGAATCTCCTCTTTATTAAGGCTGCTGTTTAGCCACTCCAATGCGCTTTCTTTTGTTGAAAAAACTTCAATTTCTTTTAACTTTTGCGTATTGCTATTTTTAAATAAGGTTGCGAAAACCATCTGGTTTGGAGAATTGGTTAACAAGGCTACCCTTCTTTTTCTGTCGCATTGTAAGTTGTCATTTGTGAAATTATTGTATAGTTTTATGTCATCAATTGAAGCTGTTACAACTACATTGCATAAATCTATAAAATAATTCATGTTTTTGGAAAATAAAGGATCAAGTGTTGTGCTTTTTACAAAATCAATATAGGAATTCAAATCTAAGCTGCCCGAATGGCATTCAATTAACAGATTTAAATCCTTTAAAATGATATAATTGCTTTTTAATAAAGACATTGGGGTTGGGGTTAAATTCTTTTAATATTTGTCAATGATAAATAAAAGTCCCCAAATAAACAAACTTTCTTTGGGGCTTTTATTTACAATATTTTACTTTTTATTTCTTTTTCTTTTGTTGCGCTTGTTGCTCTTGCGCTTGAGACATCGCCTGATTTAAACGTTGACGAAACTTGCCTTCTTTTTTAGGTTTCTTTTTATTTTCCTGAATTTTTGCGTGAATTTTATCTTCGTCAATAATATAATGTTTAATTACCAACATAATAACAATGGTCAATAAGTTGGAAACAAAATAGTACAAACTTAAGCTACTCGCATACATATTAAAGAAAATCAGCATCATCACCGGTGAAAGGTACATCATCATTTTCATCATTTTTTGCATATCTGGCATTCCTTCCTGCGTTGGCTGCTGCATACCCATTTGCTGACTTTGGCTCATTCTCATGTAAAAGAAAATAGCTACCGACGCCAAAATTGGAAATAAACTTATATGTGAACCATACATTGGAATTCTGAATGGAAGTTCAAATACGGAGTCGTATGCCGATAAGTCATCTGCCCATAAAAATCCTTTTTGTCGTAAATCTATATTCGACGGGAAAAATCTGAACAAGGCAAAGAAAACAGGCATTTGTAACAATGCAGGAATACACCCGGCAAGGGGACTTACACCGGCTTTGCTTTGTAGCGCCATTGTTTCTTGTTGACGTTTCATCGCATTTTCTTTCCCAGGCAAACGTTTGTTGATGTCTTCCATTTCTGGTTTCAAAACCTTCATTTTTGCACTTGAAACGTAAGATTTGTATACTAAAGGAGACATAATTATTCTGACTACGATGGTTAACAGGATAATGATTAGACCGTAATTGCCAATAAAACCTTGTAATAAATTAAATACCGGAATAAAAATCCATCGGTTTAAATAACCGAAAATTCCCCATCCCAGATTTACAATTTCTTTGATATTGCGGTCGTATTTTTTTAGAATTTGATAATCATTTGGTCCAATATACCAATTCATGTTGTAATTAAATTCACCACCCTGCAATGCCAGCGGTGCTTTTAAATGAAAGGCTTTTGTGAATGTGGTATCAATATCTTCATCAACTGACATTGATTTTGATGCCAATTCTGCTTTAGAAAAAGCTTGTTCGGATATTAAAATGGTAGAAAAGAAATGCTGTTTGTAAGCAACCCAATTCACATCTTTTTCTTCGGCATCATCTTCACCGCCAACGGAAAGGTAATCAATGCTTTCGTCGTCTTTTTCATAATACATTTCAGTTTGCTGGTTCTCATAGGTGATGCTTTTCTCTTTTCTGAACGCTTCCAAATCCCAATTTAAGATAATTGGTCTGTTGGCATCTAATGAACCGCTTAATCCTTGGGAACGCACCGTGAAATCGACCATATATTCGGTAGGTTTCATCACATAGCGGTATTCCAAAAAGTTACCATCAGAAACTTTTAATTTCATTGAAAGCACTTGATTTCCGTCAACTTTAGCAATTGTAGGTTCAAAAAATAAGTCCTTTGTGTTTAATATTCTGTTGTCTGAAGTTCCAAAGTTGATGTTAAAATTGGCGTTGTTGTCTTTTACCATATATAAAGGCAACGAATCGTAGGTCACATAATTTTTTAGCAATGCTTCCTTAATTTGCCCTCCTTTATTTGAAATAACCAACTTTAACAAGTCATTTTCCAACACGGTTTCTCCTTCTTCTTTAGCTGAAGGAAGCGTTGCTGAATAAGCAAAAGCACCCAATTCACTCTGGGCTTTAACCAAAGAAAGTGAGTCTGTTGTTTGCGTTATTATTTCAGATTTTTTGGTTGTATCCGTTAGGGTTGAAGTAGTGGTTGTTTGTTCAACGTTTTCAATCTTGTTTTTCTCAGCTTCCAATTTTTCTTCAGGCGTAGGCTGATTGCTGTACATCCACCATAAGATAATTGCTCCTAACAAAACAAAACCTATCAGTGAATTAATATCAAATTTCTTTTCTTCCATGGGTATTATTAAATGTCAATTTGTGCATTACTCTTTTTAGAATTTAAAAAGCCCGACAAATGTACTAAATGTAAATTAAATTTGGTTTCTTATTAATGATTAGTTGGCTGGCTTAAAGCGTGATTTAACGCTGCTTTTACAAAATCCACAAACAAAGGATGCGGATTTAACACGGTGCTTTTATATTCAGGATGATATTGAACGCCAAGAAACCAAGGGTGTTTTGGAATTTCAATCACTTCAACCAAATTGGTTTTTGGGTTTTTTCCGGTAGCAATCATTCCGGCTTTTTCAACTTGTTCCAGAAAATCGTTGTTAAATTCATAACGATGCCTGTGACGTTCGCTGATATGTTCTTTATGATAAATAGTTCTTATTTTACTGTCATCTTTTAGGATGCAATCCCAAGCGCCCAAACGCATAGTGCCTCCATAATTGGTGATATTTTTTTGCTCTTCCATTAAATCAATAACGGGATACAAGGTATTGCTGTTCATTTCTGTTGAATTGGCACCTTTTAACCCTAAAACATTTCTGGAATACTCAATAACGGCCATTTGCATTCCCAAACAAATTCCGAAAAAAGGAATGTTGTTTTCGCGCGCAAACTTTACGGCTTCAATTTTTCCTTCAATACCGCGTTCCCCAAAACCTGGCGCAACTAAAATTCCGTTTAAATTTTTTAACAATTCAGGAACATTTTCTATCGTCAATTCTTCTGAATGAATCCAATTAATATTGACCTTTACTTCATTTTGTGCACCGGCGTGAATAAATGCTTCCGAAATGGACTTATAAGCATCGTGCAATTCCACATATTTTCCAATTAGACCAATTTCAACCGTATTTTTTGGATTTTTAAATCGCTTTAAAAAATCGTTCCACGATTTTAAATCGGGTTGTTTGTCGTTTGGCAATTGCAATTTTTTCAGTACAACAGTATCCAAGCCTTCCTCAAGCATAAGATTAGGAACATCATAAATAGTTTCCGCGTCAATGGATTGGATGACATCTTCTTTTTTAACATTGCAAAAAAGCGCCAGTTTGTTTTTTATGGAGTCTGAAATTTCGTGTTCTGTTCTGCAAACTAAAATATCTGGACTTACGCCGCTTTGCATCAGCATTTTAACGGAGTGTTGGGTAGGTTTTGTTTTTAATTCGCCAGCAGCCGCCAAATACGGCACCAAAGTTAAATGAACAACGATGGCATTTTCATGGCCCATTTCCCAAAGCAACTGACGAACAGATTCTACATAAGGCAACGATTCAATATCGCCAACTGTGCCGCCAATTTCGGTAATCACAATGTCAAATTCACCGGTATTTCCCAAAATTTGAATGCGGTGCTTAATTTCGTCGGTAATGTGCGGAATAACCTGTACCGTTTTGCCTAAAAATTCGCCCCTGCGTTCTTTTTCGATCACAGATTGGTAAATTCTTCCTGTGGTTACATTGTTTGCCTGTGAAGTTGGAATATTGAGAAAACGCTCATAATGACCCAAATCCAAATCGGTTTCTGCACCATCTTCCGTTACATAACATTCACCATGCTCGTAAGGATTTAAAGTTCCTGGATCTATATTGATATAAGGATCAAGCTTTTGTATGGTGACAGAGTAGCCTCTTTCTTGTAATAATTTTGCTAAAGAAGCTGCGATAATTCCTTTTCCAAGTGAAGAAGTAACGCCTCCGGTTACAAAAACATATTTGGTGTTTTTCATTATTCGTAGGTTTTGGCAAAATTACATTTTATGTTTTAGTCTACAAAAACAAACCTTCAATTTTTGGAAAAAATTGAAGGTTTGTTTTTTAATCGAAATTTAAAGAATAATTACTTCTTTTTACTTCTAATCATAGCTTCCAGCATATCCCACATTTCTTTAGGAACATCTTCCAACATATTAAATTCACCTGCGCCTTTTAGCCATTCGCCGCCATCAATGGTAATAACTTCTCCATTAATATATGCCGAAAAATCACTCATTAAATAAGCGGCCAAATTTGCCAATTCCTGATGTTCGCCAACGCGGCCAACCGGAACTTTCTTTTTCATATCAAATTTATCTTTCAAATTTCCAGGCAACAATCGGTCCCAGGCGCCTTCAGTAGGAAATGGTCCGGGAGCGATGGCGTTTGAACGAATTCCGTATTTTGCCCATTCAACGGCCAAAGAGCGTGTCATTGCCAACACACCGGCTTTTGCGGTAGCGGAAGGAACAACGTAAGCTGAACCTGTCCAAGCGTACGTGGTCACAATATTTAAAATGGTCGATTTTGGCTGTTTGATATCGATCCAATGTTTTCCAAATGCCAAAGTGCAATTCTTGCTTCCTTTTAAAACGATATCAATAACGGTATCAAAAGCGTTGGCCGACAAGCGTTCTGTAGGACTGATAAAATTTCCTGCGGCGTTGTTTAATAGTCCGTCAACTTTCCCGAATTTATCCAACGTTGCTTTCAAAACAGCCTCAACTTCCGTATAATTTCTTACATCACATTGCACCGCCAAAACGGTTCCTCCGGTTTTTTCTTCCAATTCTATTTTGGCTTTTTCCAGTTTCTCGATATTTCTTGAAGTAATGACAACGTGCGCGCCAAGTTCCAAAAAATAAGTGGTCATGGCTTTTCCCAAACCGCTGCCGCCTCCAGTAACAACAATAACTTGATCTTTTAAACTTCCTTCTTTTAGCATTGGTTTGGTATACATATTTTTTATAATTTTAGTTTGTATAAAAGTAGGTTTTTTTTCAAAATAGGAGTTTAAAATAAAAATATTATTTTTTTTAGATTCTATTTGCTAAAAACAAAAGTAATTGTATATTTGCCAACGCTTTTAAGGAGAGGAATTCCAAAGAAAGCAACAACAGAAGAACCACTATTTTAAAGATATTTGTAATGAGTAAAAGAACATACCAGCCATCAAAAAGAAAAAGAAGAAATAAGCACGGTTTTAGAGAACGTATGGCTAGTGCAACAGGAAGAAAAGTGTTGGCAAGAAGAAGAGCTAAAGGAAGAAAAAGAATCAGTGTATCTTCTGATCCGAGACCAAAAAAATAATGAGACAGTAGTTTTATATATAGGGTGTTACTTTTTAGTAACACCTTTTTTTTGAACTATTAATAAGTTTTGAAAACTATTTTACCCCATAAAACGAATTTTATAGATATTTACACTTTACTATTTTATATTTAAAAAATGCCAAAAAACAACAACATTAAATCGATTTTAATAATTGGATCAGGACCAATTATTATTGGACAGGCTTGTGAATTTGATTATGCCGGATCGCAGGCAATCAGATCATTAAAAGAAGAAGGAATTGAAGTGACACTCATCAATTCAAATCCGGCAACCATTATGACGGATCCATCTTTGGCTGATAATGTGTATTTGTTACCATTAACCACAAAATCAATCATTCAAATTTTAAATAATCATCCAAATATCGATGCCGTTTTGCCAACTATGGGCGGACAAACGGCCTTGAATTTATGTATTGAGGCTGATGACAAGGGGATTTGGAAAGATTTTAATATTGATATTATTGGTGTTGATATTGCTGCCATTCACATTACTGAGGATCGTGAACAATTTAGAATGTTGATGAATAAAATTGGCATAGGACAAGCGCCATCTACTGTAGCAAATTCATTTTTAAAAGGGAAAGAAATCGCACAGGAATACGGATTTCCGCTGGTTATTCGTCCATCCTTTACTTTGGGTGGTTTTGGGGCTTCCATCGTTTACAAAAAAGAAGATTTTGATGAATTGTTAAGTCGCGGTTTGGAAGCTTCGCCAATTCACGAAGTTATTATTGACAAGGCATTGCTTGGATGGAAAGAATATGAACTGGAGCTGTTACGTGACAGAAATGACAATGTGGTGATTATTTGCACTATTGAAAACATGGATCCGATGGGAATTCATACCGGAGATTCAATCACGGTGGCGCCTGCAATGACATTGAGCGACACCACCTATCAAAAAATGCGTGATATGGCCATTTTGATGATGCGTTCCATCGGCGATTTTGCCGGCGGCTGTAATGTGCAGTTTGCTGTAAGTCCTGATGAAAAAGAAGATATTATTGCTATTGAAATTAATCCGCGGGTTTCGCGTTCATCGGCATTGGCTTCAAAAGCAACCGGTTATCCGATTGCAAAAATTGCAGCGAAACTGGCCTTAGGTTATCACTTGGATGAATTAAATAACCAAATTACCAAAACAACTTCTGCACTTTTTGAGCCTACGTTGGATTATGTGATTGTAAAAATACCAAGATGGAATTTCGACAAATTTGAAGGCGCCGACAGAACGTTGGGATTGCAGATGAAATCGGTTGGAGAAGTGATGGGAATTGGGCGTTCTTTTCAGGAAGCATTGCATAAAGCCACGCAATCATTGGAAATTAAACGCAACGGATTGGGCGCCGACGGAAAAGGAGAGAAGGATTACGACACCATTATTGAAAAATTAACCTACCCAAGCTGGGATCGGGTTTTTATCATTTATGACGCGCTTCAAATAGGAATTCCATTAAGTAGAATCCACGAAATTACCAAAATCGATATTTGGTTTTTAAAGCAATACGAACAATTATTGACCTTGGAAAATGAAATTTCCACTCATAAACTGGGTACGTTGACCTATGATTTATTGTTGGAAGCAAAACAAAAAGGATTTGCCGACCGTCAAATAGCGCATATGTTGGGCTGTTGGGAAAGTGAAGTGTACAGTAAAAGACAGGAATTAAATATCAATAGGGTTTATAAATTGGTGGATACCTGCGCTGCGGAATTTAATGCGCAAACTCCTTATTATTATTCCACTTTCGAAAATAAAATGATTACCGA
Organism: Lutibacter sp.; assembly: GCA_032251275.1. Lineage (GTDB taxonomy): Bacteria > Bacteroidota > Bacteroidia > Flavobacteriales > Flavobacteriaceae > Lutibacter. Next base: position 23,097 of record JAVVEF010000006.1, on the reverse strand, counting down.
AAAAGGCAGTTATGCCGACAATGAAAGTGTAGTGACCGAAAAGAAAAAAATAGTGGTTCTGGGTTCCGGCCCAAACAGGATCGGACAAGGAATTGAGTTTGATTATTGCTGTGTGCACGGTGTTTTGGCCGCAAAAGAATTGGGTTACGAGACTATTATGATTAACTGTAACCCTGAAACAGTTTCAACCGATTTTGATACGGCCGATAAATTGTATTTTGAACCGGTATTTTGGGAACATATTTATGACATTATTCAGCATGAAAAACCAGAAGGTGTTATTGTGCAATTGGGCGGGCAAACCGCTTTAAAATTGGCTGAAAAATTAGATAAATGGGGCGTTAAAATAATAGGAACCAGTTTTGACGCGCTTGATTTGGCAGAAGACAGAAAACGTTTTTCCGAATTGCTGATGGATTTGGATATCCCTTTTCCGCAATATGGAACAGCAACTACGGCTGATGAAGCTGCAGCAATTGCCGATAATTTAGATTTCCCAATTTTGGTTCGACCTTCTTATGTTTTGGGCGGACAAGGAATGAAAATTGTGATCAACAAAGAAGAACTGGAAAAACATGTAGTTGATTTGCTTAGAAAAATCCCGAACAATATGTTGCTGTTGGATCATTATTTGGATGGTGCCATTGAAGCGGAAGCTGATGCAATTTGCGATGGGGAAGATATTTATATTATTGGTATTATGGAACATATTGAACCTTGCGGCGTACATTCCGGAGATTCAAATGCCACCTTGCCGCCGTTTAATTTGGGCGAATTTGTGATGCAGCAAATTAAAGACCATACTAAAAAAATTGCCTTGGCCTTAAGAACAGTAGGATTGATAAATATTCAGTTTGCCATTAAAGATGATATTGTTTATATCATTGAAGCCAATCCGAGAGCATCTCGTACGGTGCCGTTTATTTCGAAAGCATATAAAGAACCTTATGTAAACTATGCAACAAGAGTAATGCTGGGCGCAAATAAAGTAAAGGATTTTAAATTTAATCCGCAATTAGAAGGATTTGCCATTAAGCAACCGGTATTTTCTTTCAATAAATTCCCGAATGTGGATAAAAAATTAGGTCCGGAAATGAAATCCACCGGGGAAAGTATTTTATTTATCGACAGTTTAAAAGATGACCAGTTTTACGAACTGTATTCAAGAAGAAGGATGTATTTAAACAAATAAAATGGGTTGAAAAATCTAAAAAGAGCGCTTAGCGCTCTTTTTTTATGTAAAAATTGTAACATATTAATTTATTATATATATTTGTTCAACTAAAATTAATTAACTTTGAACAATATTAAAACAGAGTTCACCATAAAGGATCTCGAAAATTTTTCTGGCATTAAAGCGCACACCATTCGGATTTGGGAAAAAAGGTACAATTTATTTCAACCCAAAAGAAGAGATTCTAACATAAGATATTATGATATGGACAGTATGCTTAAGCTGCTAAACGTATCATTGCTTTACAATAACGGATTAAAAATATCCAAAATCGCGGCTTTATCTGATGATAAAATGGAATTAAGCGTGAAGGAACTTGTGTTTAAGGAAGGTTTCGAAAGTAAAGCGCTAAATTCTTTCAAATTGGCCATGCTAAATTTTGATGAAGGTTTGTTTAATCAAACATACAACGGACTTATTTCACAAACATCTTTTAGAACTATTTTTACGGAAGTTTTTATTCCATTTCTGAACGAAATTGGTATTTTGTGGCAAGTTCATTCCATTACTCCGGCTCATGAACATTTCATTACCAACTTAATAAAACAAAAGATTTTAATTAATACGGAAAAACTGCAATTTCTTCAGCCAAATAAAAATGGCAGAAAATTTGTTTTGTATTTGCCGATGAATGAAATTCATGAGCTCGGTTTACTCTATATGCATTTTGAATTGTTGTTTCACGGATACCATTCCATTTATTTGGGGCAAAGCGTTCCTGTTGAGAATTTAAATGATCTGCAAAAGGTTTTTGATGAGGTTTGTTTTTTAACATACTTAACTGTTGAACCATCCAAAGAATCTGTGGAAGAATATTTGCAGCAGGTTTATGATGAAATATTGAAGGATACCAGTGATTCCTTATGGGTTTTGGGTTCAAAATTGACGCAGTTTGATTCGGATTTTTTCAAAAATAATCAAATAAAAATCTTTAAATCTCCGTTCGAGTTGTTAAATATTTTATAATTTTTGAAAATAATTTGTTTTTGTTTAACTAATTTGTATATTTGTTTAACAAAATGAAGAAAAAAATTATAATCATAGGCTCGGGATTTTCATCATTATCGGCTTCTTGCTACTTAGCAAAAGCTGGTTATGATGTTACGATTCTTGAGAAAAACAGCAGTGTGGGTGGAAGAGCGCGGTTGCTGACTAAAGAAGGGTTCAAATTTGACATCGGTCCAACTTGGTATTGGATGCCCGATGTTTTTGAAAAATTTTTTACTGATTTCGACAAAAAACCATCCGATTTTTACGATTTGGAGAAACTGGCTCCGGCTTATCAGGTTTATTTTGACCGACTTGATTCGTTGCTTATTTCAGACAAAATAGAAGAAATTTATCAGGTTTTCGAAAATGAAGAAAAAGGCAGTTCCGTTTATCTGAAGAAATTTTTAAAAGCTGCAAAATTCAATTATGAAGTTGCGGTGAATAACTTGGTTTACAAGCCAGGAAATTCCATTACTGAGTTGGTGACATTACAAACCATCGCCAATGTAAACCAGTTTTTTAAAAGCATTAGCACCGAAGTAAGAAGCCATATTAAAAGTGAGAAACTAATTCAAATTCTAGAGTTTCCTGTGTTGTTTTTGGGCGCAAAACCATCCAATACACCAAGTTTTTACAGTTTTATGAATTATGCCGATTTTGGTTTGGGCACTTGGCACCCAAAAGGAGGGATGTTTGAAGTGGTTAATGGATTTGTGAATTTGGCTAAGGATTTGGGTGTTAAAATTGAAACAAACCAAAACGTTGAAAAAATTGTTGTTGAAAACGGAATTGTAAAAGGTGTTCAGGTAAATCAGCAGTTTATGGCAGCTAATTTTGTTGTGAGCGGAGCCGATTATCACCATTCGGAAACTTTATTGGAGGAAAAATACAGAATGTATTCCGAAAAATATTGGAATAAAAGAACATTTGCACCTTCGGCACTATTATTTTATGTTGGTTTTAGCAAAAAACTAAAAAACGTTTCGCATCATACCTTATTTTTCGATTCAAATTTCGACAAGCATGCGGTTGATATTTACGACACGCCGCAGTGGCCGAAAGACCCCCTTTTTTACGGAAGTTTCCCAAGCATTACCGATGATAGTTTTGCTCCAAATGGTTATGAAGCAGCTACTTTTTTAATTCCTATTGCCCCTGGAATTCAGGATAATAACCAGATACGTGAGGAATATTTTTTAAAAATAATTGAAAGATTGGAGAAATTGACCGATCAAAATATAAAAGATTTTATCATTTTTAAAGAGTCGTATTGTGTAAATGATTTTGTGAAAGATTATAATTCATTTAAAGGAAATGCCTACGGATTGGCAAATACATTAACGCAAACTGCTTTTTTACGACCAAAAATCCAAAGTAAAAAGGTGAAGAATTTATTTTTCACAGGACAGTTAACAGTTCCTGGCCCTGGAGTTCCGCCAGCAATTATATCAGGAAAAATTGTATCAGAATTATTAATGAAAAATAGCCTGTAATATGAAACAGACATTTGATGAAACTTCGTTTTTGTGCAGTAAAATAGTTACAAAAAAGTATAGCACATCTTTTTCGTTGGCGGTTAAAATGCTTTCCCCAAAAATCAGGGAAGCCATTTTTGGCATTTATGCTTTTGTGAGGTTTGCTGATGAAATTGTGGATTCATTTCACGATTTCGAAAAAAATGAGTTGATAAATGAATTTGAACGTGACTATTATAAAGCCTATAATTCCGGAATTAGTTTAAATCCGATTTTAAATTGTTTTCAGCTAACAGTAAAAAAATACAATATTGATGATGAGTTGATTCAGGCATTTTTAAAAAGCATGAAAAAGGATTTAAAAAAAGGAGAATATCATACGGTCGAAGAATACAACGAGTACATTTATGGCTCGGCTGATGTTGTTGGTTTAATGTGTTTAAAAGTTTTTGTTGATGGCGACAATGAAAAATATGAAAACCTAAAAAGTTATGCAATGCGCTTGGGTTCTGCATTTCAAAAGGTAAATTTCTTGCGCGATTTAAAAGATGATATGGAAGTATTGAACCGTTCTTATTTTCCAGGAATAAATTTGCATCAGTTAGATTTAAATTCAAAAAACCAAATCATTGAAGAAATAGAAAAAGATTTTGAAGAAGCGTATAAAGGCATTAAACTGTTGCCAATGGAAGCAAAGTTTGGCGTTTATACAGCATATATTTATTACAAAGGCCTGTTAGAAAAGTTAAAAAGCACGCCTTCAGAAAAAATAATGAATACGCGAATCAGGATATCAAATCCGGTTAAAATTAGTCTGCTGGCCCGATCATTTGTGGTTTTTAAGCTAAATTTGATGTAATTTTAGCAAATGAAGTTAGTTGTTCTCTTTTTAATGTTTAATGCTATGTCGGTATCAGTTTTGGACGATATAAGAAATCAGTTTCCTGAAATTAATTCAATGGAGGAAGCCGAGTTTCATATGAAATTACTTGAAAAAGAAAAAAGTCCGGAGGCAAAAGCCTATTATGCGGCGATGCTTTTTATGAAAGCCAAGTATGTGAAATTTCCACTATCAAAATACAATAATTTCAAAAAGGGAAAATCGGTATTAGATCAAGTGATTCAGGAAAATAAATCAAATGTGGAACTGCGGTATTTGCGGTATGTGTTTCAAAATGAATTGCCAGCTTTTTTAAATTATGACAGCAATATTGAAGAAGATTTTTCTGCCATAGCAAACGGGATAGATAAAAGCAATTTAACAAAGGGTTTTAAGCATAAAATAGTAGAAAATATGTTGTTGGTTAAAGGCATTACCGCCAATCAAACAGCCCAGCTCAAATTATTATTAAATAAAATATGATTTTTTTACTCATAACACTTGGAACTTTTTTATTGATGGAGTGCGTGACTTGGTTAACGCATAAATTTGTGATGCACGGTTTTTTGTGGTATTTTCACGAAGACCATCACCAACCCAGATATCAAAATTGGTTTGAAAGGAATGACGTGTTTTTTGTCATTTTTGCAATTCCCAGCATTGTGCTTTTTTACCTTGGTTTAGAAGGTGGTTTAAATTTTAGATTTTTTATTGGTTTGGGAATTTTATTCTACGGAATGGCTTATTTTTTGGTGCACGATGTGCTAATTCATAAGCGTTTTAAATGGTTTAACAAAACAAATAACAAGTATTTGGTTGGTTTACGAAAAGCGCATAAAGTACACCACAAGCATTTTGGGAAAGAGGAAGGTGAATGTTTTGGAATGTTGTTTGTACCTTTCAAATACTTCAAAATATAATGAGTCTTTATTTAATTTTAAATATCGCTTCCTTTATTGTTCCCTTTGCATACAGTTTTGAAAAAAAAAGAATGCATTACATAAAGTGGTGGAAATCTGTTTTTCTTTCTATTATTATTGTTGGCATATTTTTTATTTTTTGGGACATTATTTTTACGCAGCAAGGCGTTTGGGTTTTTAACCCCGATTATCATTTTGGTTTAATTTTATTGGGTTTACCCTTAGAGGAAATATTATTTTTCATATGCATACCTTATGCAAGTATTTTTACCCATTATGCCTTTCTCTTTTTCTTTAAAAACACAAAATTGTCTGATAAATTAACAAAATATATCAGTATTGGTTTGATGTTGATCGCAATTTTGGTTTTGTTTTATGCGTTTCCAAAAAAATACACAACGGTTACTTTCAGCGTTTTTATTTTATTGATGGCATTTTCATTGTGGAAAAACTCGCCCGTATTACCGCAGTTTTTCATCACTTTTTTGATAATACTCTTTCCCTTTTTTATTGTGAACGGCATTTTAACCGGCAGTTTTATTGAAAATGAAGTTGTTTGGTATAACAATGATGAAAATTTAAACATCCGATTGTTCACAATTCCCGTTGAAGATGCTGTTTATGCTTTTAATATGTTATATCCTAGCATCCTTTTAATAGAATTTTTCAAAAAGAAATTCAATAAAAATACTGTTATAGCTGAATGATTAAAGAGGAAATTTCTGTTTTTTGGTTTCGCCGCGATTTAAGGCTGGAAGATAATTGCGCTTTGTTTATAGCGTTAAGCTCAAAACTGCCTGTACTTCCAATTTTCATTTTTGATGAGGCTATTTTAAATGAATTGCCAAAAGATGATCCGAGGGTGAATTTTATTTATGATACTTTAAAAGACATCAATAATGAATTGACAAAATTCAACACTTCGTTATATATCAAGAAAGGAAATCCGGCTGATATTTGGTCCGCTATTTTTGAAGAATTTAAGGTGAAAAATGTCTTTTTCAATAAAGATTATGAGCCTTATGCAAAACAGCGTGATGAGAAAATAAAGCTGCTTTGCAAACAAAAAAACAGCAATTGCTTTACCTATAAAGATCAGGTTATATTTGAAGAAGCGGAAATTGTGAAAGCAGACGGATTGCCGTATAGCGTTTATACGCCTTATAAAAACAAATGGCTGGAAAAATACAATGCCGATTCTCCTATTGAATACAAATCTGAAAGGTTAAAAGACAATTTCTTAAAAGCTAGCTTTTCATTTCCATCTTTAAGTGATATTGGCTTTGTGGAAAGCACTATCAAAGTATTGCAGTCCAATTCCAAATGCATCAAAAAGTACCAGGAAATAAGAGACATTCCTTCCGTTGAAACTTCTAACGCTTCGGTTTTTTTGCGTTTCGGGACAATCAGTGTTCGTAAATTGGTTGATTATGCGAATAAAACCAATCAGATTTACTTGAGTGAATTGATTTGGCGCGAATTTTTTATGCAGATTCTTTTTCATTATCCGAAAGTGGTGAATGAAAATTTTAAATCGAAGTACAATTTTATTCTCTGGAGAAATAATGAACCTGAATTTAAATTGTGGTGCGAAGGCAAAACTGGCTATCCCATTGTTGATGCCGGAATGCGACAATTAAACAAAACCGGTTATATGCACAATCGCGTTCGGATGATTACGGCAAGTTTTTTGTGCAAACACTTATTGATTGACTGGCGTTGGGGGGAAGCATATTTTGCCGAAAAACTGCTCGATTTTGAATTGTCTTCAAATAACGGAAATTGGCAATGGGTTGCCGGAACAGGTTGTGATTCCGCGCCTTATTTCAGGGTTTTTAATCCAACAACACAACAGGAAAAATTTGATCCAGATTTTAAATATATCAAAAAGTGGATTCCTGATTTCAGGAATTACAATATCCCTGAAATAGTGGAGCATAAATTTGCCCGAGAACGCTATTTAAACGCAGTGAAAAGCAGCTTCTTTCTGTAATATTTACCCTTAATTTTTCCTTGCTGTATGATGCTTTTTTGCATCATTTTTGAAAACTAAAAACTTCTTTTTTGCATTAAAAATCATCGCTAATTGCGTAATTGGAGAATTAGCCAGACATTTATTTTCATTTCCATATAAAACGGCGTAAAAAAAGTTAATTCTATAAATTTTCCAATTTATAATCTCCAAATCGGAAGAAATTTTCCATTTTAAAATGCCGCAAATATGGCGCACATCAATTTTTGGTTGTAAAATATATTTTTAATTCACTTAAAAACAATCACTTAAAACGCTTATCAGGATTAATTCTAAATAATTTTATGACCAGATTAGCTGACATATGTCATTATAAATTCTACTTTATTGGTATATTTTTACACCATAAATTTGAATAGTTAATTAAATAATTTATAAAAAAACAAGGAATTCAAAAAACTCAATTTTATAAATTTTTTGCAGAATAAATATAACGTAAGATGAAACAAGAAAGTGTAAAACTAATTTGTGACGCCAATGAAGCAGTAGCGATCATTGCACACAAAACCAACGAAGTTTGTGCAATTTACCCAATTACACCGTCATCACCAATGGGTGAGCATGCGGAAGTGTACAGCTCAAAAGGCGAAACAAATATTTGGGGAAATATTCCTAGAATTGTTGAAATGCAAAGTGAAGGTGGCGCATCAGGTGCTGTTCATGGTTCACTTCAGGGTGGTGCTTTAACCACAACATTTACCGCATCGCAAGGATTGTTGTTGATGATACCTAATATGTATAAAATTGCCGGTGAATTATTGCCAACGGTATTTCATATCGCTGCAAGAACTGTTGCAACGCATGCCTTGTCCATTTTTGGGGATCATTCGGATGTGATGGCAACACGCCAAACAGGATTTTCTATGTTGTTTGCTGGTTCTGTTCAGGAAGCACATGATTTTGCATTAATCTCACAAGTATCTGCATTAAAAAGCAGGGTTCCTTTTTTAAATATTTTCGACGGATTCAGAACTTCTCACGAAATTTCCAAAATTGACGGAATTCCAGATGATGTCATCAAAGCAATGATGCCAGAAGAGGAAGTGATGAAACACAAAAAAAGTTCATTAGATCCAGACAATCCAGTAATCAGAGGAACAGCGCAAAATCCTGATGTTTTCTTTCAGGCGCGTGAAGCCGCAAACACTTATTACCAAAATGTTCCGGGAATTGTTCAAAAAACAATGGATGAATTTTATAAACATACCGGCAGAAAATATAGTTTGTTCTATTATATTGGTCATCCGGAAGCTGAAAAAGTAATTATTGCAATGGGTTCAGGTGACGGACCAATTAGAGAAACCATTGACACTTTGGTTGAAAAAGGTGAAAAAGTGGGTGCTTTGATTGTTCGTTTATACCGTCCGTTCTCTGTATATGATTTTATTGAAAATATTCCTAAAACTGCTAAAAAAATTGCGGTTTTAGACAGAACAAAAGAACCAGGAAGTATTGGAGAACCTTTATATTTAGATGTGGTAACCGCATTTGTTGAAATGGGTGAATCTATGCCTACGATTATTGGTGGCCGTTACGGACTTTCTTCAAAAGAGTTTACGCCGGCAATGGTGAAAGGAATTTATGATGAATTGGATAAAAATTCACCAAAAAACCATTTCACTGTTGGTATCAATGATGACGTAACCAATACAAGTTTAACCTACGATACCAGTTTCAAAACTAAAAAAGATACGTTTGATTGTATGTTTTATGGATTGGGATCTGATGGAACAGTTGGTGCAAATAAAAACTCCATTAAAATTATTGGTGAAACTACCGATAATTATGTGCAGGGATATTTTGTGTATGATTCCAAAAAAGCCGGTGCACAAACAGTTTCACATTTGCGTTTTGGACCAGAACCAATTTATTCGACTTATTTAATTAACAAAGCGAATTTTATTGCCTGTCACCAATTTAATTTTATCTATAAATATGATATTTTAGAAAATATTAAAAAAGGCGGAACATTTTTGTTGAACACGCCGCATTCAAAATATAAAGTTTGGACTGAGTTGCCAAGCATCATGCAACGCAGAATTATTGATAATGATATCGAATTCTATGTAATTGACGCTACAAAAGTTGCTCAGGATGCAGATCTTGGTAAACGCACGAATACAATTTTACAAACTTGTTTCTTCGCCATATCTGGTGTGCTTCCTAAAGATGAAGCCATCAAGAAAATTAAGGATGCTATTGTAAAATCATATTCACACAAAGGAGATGCCGTTGTTCAAATGAATTTTAACGCGGTTGATAAATCATTGGAAAATCTTCAAAAAGTTGAATATCCTCGTCACACCACAAATAATGATGCTTTAACGCCAATGATGACCGAAAATGCCGACGATTTCGTAAAAGAAATTTTAGGAACCATTTTAGCTGGTAGAGGAGATTCATTGCCTGTGAGTGCATTTTCTGTAGATGGAACATTTCCAACAGGAACAACGCAATATGAAAAACGTGGCATTGCCGATTTTGTGCCGGTTTGGGATGATGCAGATCTTTGTACACAATGTAATAAATGTGTCGCAATTTGTCCGCACGCCGCCATCAGAGCCAAAGTTGTATCAAATGATTTATTGATCAATGCACCGGAATCACTAAAAAGTGTACCGGCAAAAGGAAGACCTTTTAACAGTGACAATGAAAGTTACATTTTGCAGGTTTCACCTCTTGATTGCACTGGTTGTGATTTATGTGTGGCAGTTTGTCCGGCTGAAAGCAAAGTTGTTCCAAATACATTTGCTATCAACTTAACAGATTTGCGTAATGTTAAAGAAGTAGAGACCACAAATTGGGATTTCTTTATTGATTTACCTGATTATGACAGAAAACAACTGGTGACTTCCACAGTGAAAGGATCTCAGTTTTTGGAACCGTTGTTTGAATTCTCAGGAGCTTGTTCCGGTTGTGGTGAAACACCTTATATTAAATTAATTACACAACTATACGGAGACAGCATATTAATTGCAAACGCAACGGGTTGTTCATCCATTTATGGTGGTAATTTACCAACAACGCCTTATAAAACAAACAAAGACGGCCGCGGACCAGCTTGGGCAAACTCATTATTTGAAGACAATGCAGAGTTTGGTTTGGGTATGCAATTGGCATTGACCAAAAAACAAGAGATTGCAGCAGATTTATTGAAATCTTTAGAAAGTAAAATAGGCAGCACCATAGTAAATAACATACTAAATAACGCTGAAGAAAATGAAACGCTAAAAGAGCAAAAAATAAATCAAATTGATGAACTAAATGAAATTTTAGACACCATTGATACCTATGAAGCTAAAAAACTAAGAAACCTTTCTGAATACCTGCGTAAAAAAAATGTATGGATATTTGGTGGCGACGGTTGGGCTTATGATATTGGATATGGTGGTTTAGACCACGTATTTTCATCAGGAGAAAACGTTAATATTTTAGTGATGGATACTGAAGTTTATTCGAATACTGGTGGACAAGCATCTAAATCTACACCGATGGGTGCAAGTGCCAAGTTCGCAATTTCTGGTAAAAAGACTTCTAAGAAAAGTTTGGCCTTACAAGCAGTTTCTTATGGAAATGTTTATGTGGCACAAATCGCAATCGGCGCAAAAGACAACCAAACGTTGAAAGCAATTGAAGAAGCTGCCGCTTATCCGGGACCATCATTAATTATTGCTTATTCTCATTGCGGTGAGCACGGCTACGATTTAAAAGACGGTGCAACTCATCAGGAAAAAGCGGTTGAAACAGGTTACTGGCCATTATTTAGATTCAATCCTTTGGCTGAAAAAGGAAAGAAATTTAAATTGGATTCCAAAACGCCTTCTGCCCCTTTAAGTGAATTTATGTATACAGAAACTCGTTTTACGAGAGTTGTAAATGAAAATCCTGAATTGGCAAAAGACTTATTGGATAAAGCCCAAGAACAAGTTGACGTTAATTGGGAAAGATTAGAACTTTACAGAAATTTATAATTTAATTTAAATTAAAAGTGCCAAGTATTTTTATACCTGGCACTTTTTTTTATATCTTTAATTGTAATTATAAAAGCATAATTTTTCAGGAGATATTGGGATTATAATTTTATTTTTAAGTTGAAATAAATATAAAAAATTAACAATGAAAGCAAGATCAGAAGCTTTTTTTAAAGAAGCAGAAAAAAAATTGAAATCGGCAAAAGAGGAATTATTTAAACCTGCTGAAGATATTGTTAGTTATTCGGTTTGTAAAAACGCCCAGTTCGCCATTGAGAACTTTTTGAAAGGGTATTTAACAAAAAACAATATTGAATTACAGCACGACGAAACCATCGCTTCATTGTACGATAAATGCGTGAGTATCGACAAAAATTTCGCGTCCATCGATTTAAATACAATTGGTTGTAAAAATCATGCGATTGATTCTCGTTACTGTTCAGAAATTAATACCGTTAGTGCATGTTTTGACACAGCTGACAGCATCGACACCTATTTTAGAAAAAACAAAATCGTATAAAGCACGATGCTTTTTTTCGTTTGAGAAAGAAAAAAACTTACTGTACATTTGTGTAAAATAATCAATCAATGAATTATATTTTATTTGACGGTACAGTTCGCAATTCATTATTGCCATTAACCTTCACAAAACCCGTTGCCGATTTGCGAATAGGAATACTTACCATTCGTGAAAAATGGGAAACATATTTGGGTTTTACCACAACAACACTTACAGAAGACTATTTAGAAGAAAAATTCCCAATGGTTGAAATGGCGCAAAACGTTATGATTAACGCTTCGTTTTTGCCAACATTTTCCTTAGCGGAATTGATTATGGAATTAAAAGAAAATCAGGTCATATTCAAGGATGAGGAAGTGATTGCTTTTTTTACCGTAGATTCACAAGAAACCATCGATTTTGATAATTATGAACAAATTGAGTTTAACGATGAGGTGACTCAAATTAAAAATACCTGGGATTTATTTTCTTTCAATGATATAGCTTTAAAATCTGATTTTGAACTAATTACCGAAGGAAGAATATCACAACCAATTCCTGAAGGCGTTCGTTATATAAACAAAGAAAATATTTTTATTGAAGAAGGTACAGAAATTTTATTTTCGGTTTTAAATGCAAGCAAAGGTCCTATTTATATTGGTAAAGATGCCTTGGTGATGGAAGGTAGTTTAATTCGTGGGCCTTTTTCTTTGGGAGAACGTTCTGTGGTGAAAATGGGTGCCAAAATTTATGGAGCGACCACCATTGGCCCGTTTTGCACGGTTGGAGGAGAAATAAACAATTCCATTTTATCGGCCTATTCAAACAAAGGTCATGATGGATTTTTAGGCAACTCGGTATTGGGCGAATGGTGTAATATTGGCGCAGACACAAACAATTCAAATTTAAAGAATAATTATAGCGAAGTTCGCTTGTGGAATTATGAAACCGAAAATTTCGCAAAAACAGGATTGCAATTTTGTGGGTTGATTATGGGCGACCATTCTAAATGCGGCATTAACACGATGTTTAATACCGGAACAGTGATTGGCGTAAGCGCAAATATTTATGGCAGCAATTTTCCAAGAAACTTTATTCCTTCTTTCAGTTGGGGCGGCGCAGCGGGCTTTTCAACCTATCAAATGGATAAAGTGACTGAAACTGCAACATTGGTTATGAAAAGGCGGGAAGTTGATTTTAATGAAAAAGAACAGCGAATTCTTGAACATATTTTTGAAATCACCAAGAAATACAGAAATTTTTAAATAAAAAAGGGTCTTGAAATTAATATTTTCGGACCCTTTTTAATTTTTATAATGAATAACTAGCTTTTTATTTGCTCTTTTTTGAATTGCTCAAACTTGGTTTCCATTTTTTTTGGCCAACTATTATTCTTTAAATCTACATCGGCAGTTTGCTCATCGGGATCAATTGTAATTTTTGTGATGGCTTTGCTTGTTGGAAATACTTTGGTGACTTCAGCATCGTTTTTTCTCCATATTTCTGCAGGATATTGTTTGCGTTCTTTTGATCCGTCTTCATATTCAATTTCTACGATAATTGGCATTACCAAATCTCCCGGTTTTTCAAAAACCAATTCATAAAAATATTTTGGCGCTTTTATTGCTGTTTTTTCTTCGGATGAAAAGTTTTCATTGATATAGTCGCTCAACAAATTATAATCTTCAGGTTTTTTCGATTTTAAATCATTGTTAAATTCCGGACTGTCTTCAGAAACCAAATACAAGGCAGGAGGCAATTTATCAATGGTGATTCCGTAGCGTTTTGCCATATTTTCGGCCCGTTCGGTTGGTTTGTCGGTCAAATAATATTTTTTTACTTCTTTAATTCCGATATCATTGGTGTCCGTTGTGTAAAACCAGCCTCTCCAAAACCAGTCTAAATCAAAAGCAGAAGCATCTTCCATCGTCCTGAAAAAATCGGCAGGCGTCGGATGTTTAAAAGCCCAGCGTTGTGCATAAGTTTTAAAAGCGTGGTCAAACAATTCGGTACCCATTATTGTATGTCGCAGCATCCACAATCCTGCGGCAGGTTTTGCGTAAGCATTGTTTCCAAATTCGAAAATATGGTCTCCCTGAGTCATAATTGGTGTTAATTTCGACTGGTCTCCTTTCATATAACCCACAATACTTTTTGGTAAACCCCTGTTAAGCGGATAATTTTCTTCATAATCCATTTGCGCCAGCATTTGCACAAATGAATTTAAACCTTCATCCATCCAAGTCCATTCACGCTCATCAGAATTAATAATCATAGGAAAAAAGTTATGGCCAACTTCATGAATGGTCACGCCAATCATTCGATATTTTGTTTGGTCGCTGTAAGTTCCATCAGGATTTGGTCTTCCCGGGTTAAAACAAATTTGTGGATATTCCATCCCCATTTGTCCATCAACAGAGATTGCTTTGTGATATGGATAATCAATGGTATGTTTTGAATAAGTTATTAAAGTTTGCGCTACAGCCCTGGTTGAATGGTCTCCATATAATGGATTTGCTTCTTTAGAATAATAGGAATAAGCCATAACAGTTCTTCCGTTAATAGCAACTGCCATTCCATCCCATATAAATTTTCTGGAGGTGGCAAAAGCGTAATCCCGCACATTTTCAGCAATAAATTTCCAGGTCTTTGTTTTTTTGGATTTGGTTTTCTCAGCTATAATTGCTTCATCCTGATTGTGGATAATTACAGGGTTTTGGAAAGATTTTTTGGCTTCAGCCAATCTTTTTTGTTGCGTTTTGGTAAATACTTCATTTTCATTCTGCAGAACGCCGGTTGCACCTAACATATGATCTTCCGGTGTGGTAATATTCACCTCATAGTTTCCAAATTCCAATGCAAATTCACTTCTTCCCCAAAATTGAAGGTTTTGCCAGCCTTCCACATTATTATAAACACATAATCTCGGAAAAAACTGCGCAATGACATAACTGTTATTCCCATCAGTCGGAAAATGCTCAAAACCAGAACGACCTCCTTGCTCTCTATGATTATTTATATTGTACCACCATTTTATTTTAAATGAAAATTTTTCACCGGAAGCCAATGGTTTGTCTAAATTTAAGCGCATCATGGTTTGATTGATGATATACGAAGCGTCACTGCCGTCCATATTCTTTACGTACTCAATTTTGAACCCGCCATCAAAAGGATTTTCTATAAAGTTTTTTGAAAATTCTTTTGGTGTGTATAAAGTGTTAGTCTCATTCACTTGAATATCAGCCGTTTTTGAATTTGCAGCACGCATATTTTGATCCAACTGCAACCATAAATACTCCAAATTATCTTTGGAATTGTTGTGATAGGTAATAATTTCTTCACCATAAATACGATTATTTTCCTCATCCAAAACAATATCCATTTTATAATCTACCTGTTGTTGCGTATATTCGTGTCCAGGCGCACCAGAAGCTTTGTGTTCATTGTTTGGTGTTGGAAGTTCTTCGTGTAACTGTTTAAATTTGCTGTTGTTGTAATGTGCTTTTTGGGGAGATGTTTGGCCGGTAACAGGCAAAATTACTGTCAGTATAAGTAATGAAATTAGTAGTGATTTTTTCATGAAATTAATAAGTTTTGAATAAATATTGAGTTAAAAAAGCCACTCATTTGAGTGGCCTATTTTATTAACCTTTAATTTGATCTTTTTTAAATTTTTCGAATTTGTTTTCCGTTTTTTTAGGCCAGCTGTTGTTGCTTAAATTTATGTCGGCAGTTTGTTCATCGGGATCAACAGTTATTTTTGTGATCGCTTTGCTCGACGGAAAAACTTTGGTGACTTCTGCATCATTGTTTCTCCATATTTCGGCAGGATATTGTTTACGCTCTTTTGATCCGTCTTCATATTCAAATTCAACGATAATTGGCATGATTAAATCTCCCGGTTTTTCAAAAACCAATTCATAAAAATATTTTGGCGCTTTTAATTCCGTCTTTTCTTCCGAAGAAAAATTTTCATTGATATAATCGCTTAACAAATTGTAATCTTCAGGTTTTTTCGATTTTAAATCATTTTTAAATTCAGGACTGTCTTCAGAAACCAAATACAAGGCCGGAGGCAATTTATCAATGGTGATTCCATAACGTTTTGCCATATTTTCGGCACGTTCGGTTGGCTTGTCGGTCACATAATATTTTTTTACTTCTTTGATGCCTATATCATTGGCGCCTGTTGTGTAAAACCAGCCTCTCCAAAACCAATCCAAATCTACTGCGGAAGCATCTTCCATCGTTCTGAAAAAATCGGCAGGCGTTGGATGTTTAAATTTCCATCTTTCAGCATAAGTTTTAAAAGCGTGGTCAAATAATTCGTGACCCATAACGGTTTCTCTTAAAATAAATAAACCGGCTGCAGGTTTTCCGTAGGCATTTGACCCAAAATCGGTCAAATCTTCTCCTTGTGACATAATTGGCTCTAAGCCGGTTTGGTCGCCAGACATATATCTGACAATATTTTTCGGATGGTCAGTTAAAGGAAAAAGTACAGGATCGTAAATGTATTCCGCATAAATTTCCACAAATGAATTGATGCCTTCATCCATCCAAGTCCACATGCGCTCGTCAGAATTTACAATCATAGGGAAAAAATTATGTCCAACTTCGTGTGTAATAACGCCAATCATTCCTTTTTTTGTTCTGTCGGTATATTTTCCGTCTTTATTTGGCCTTCCGCCGTTCCAGCAAATCATTGGATATTCCATTCCCTGGCGCTCTGCATTGATGGAAGTTGCCTGCGGATAAGGATAATCAAAAGTGAAATCGGAATAGATTTTTAACGTATTTGCCACTGCTCTTGTAGAATGCTCTTCCCAAAGCGGATTTCCTTCATTTGGATATAAAGAATAGGCCATTACAGTTTTTCCGTTCAAATTTACAGCCATCGCATCCCATATTAATTTTCTTGAGGAAGCAAAGGCGAAATCCCTTACGTTTTCAGCGTAAAATTTCCAGGTTTTTGTTTCTTTTGACCTTCCATTTTCAGCTGCCAAAGCTTCTTCGGGTGTTACGATAAAAACCGGATTTTCAAACGCGTTTTTTGAATCTTCATATCTTTTATGTTGGGCTGAAGTAAAAACATCCTTCGGATTTTGAAGTACGCCCGTTGCATTCAAAATATGGTCTTTTGGCGTGGTAATGGTCACATCATAATTTCCAAATTCCAAAGCAAACTCGCTTCGTCCCAAAAATTGCAGGTTTTGCCATCCTTCTACATTGTTATACACAGCCAAACGTGGAAAAAATTGCGCAATTACGTATAAATTATTTCCGTCAGGGAAAGGTTCGTAGCCAGATCGGCCTCGATCAGCAATATAATCGTTGACGTTGTACCACCATTTTATTTTAAAAACATATTTTTCGCCAGAAGCCAATGGTTTTGGTAAATTGATGCGCATCATCGTTTTGTTAATGAGGTAACTCACCTCTTTTCCGTTAACATCTTTTATAAATTCAATGTTAAAACCTCCTTGAAATGGTTTTCCCATAAAGGTTTTCGCAAATTTGGAAGGTGAATACATCACATCAGGTCCACCACCGCTAATTTCTTGTGTGTTAGAATCGGGAGCACGTATATTTTGGTCTAATTGTACCCATAAATAATCCAAATTATCTTTGGAATTGTTATGATAAGTGATTGTTTCATTACCAAATATTTTACTGTTTTCTTCATCTAAAACAATGTTCATTTTATAATCAACCTGTTGCTGCGAATATTCATGACCCACTGCGCCGGAAGCTCTGTGCTCATTATTGGGCGTAGGCAATTCTTCGTGCAATTGCTTGAATTTGCTGGTGTTGTAATGTGCTTTTTGAGGGGTTGTGTTTTGCTCAGTTTCTTGAGCAAAAAGGGAAGTAGAGAAAACAGTCAGTAGGGCTGCAACTAATAATTTTTTCATTTTAAAGGTTTTGGTTTTTTAGCTGGTACAATTTAATTATATTTTAATGATAGTTTGCAATTACCATCAAAATTTTAATAAACTTTTATGGTTTGATTTATTTAAATAAAAAGTCTTATTGAAATCATTTACTTTTAATTTTACAATATTTTTCTGGTCACTAAAGTCATCCGTTAAAATATTGTTAAAGATTTCAACAGATTTAAGTTCTTTAATATCAGTTATTTCCAGATAAAAACGCACAATATCTCCGTCATATTCTTTTCCAATAAATTTATAAGGCTGATTTTTGCCGTTCACAGAGATTTGTAAATGTTCATTTAGGTATTTTTTATAGTAGTCATCTATATTCCCCACTTCTGTTTTACTGGCCAAATTTAATTGTTTTCCGCTATTTTTATTAAGCGTAAATTCAATATCTTCAATAAAAACGCCTAAAGTAATTTGGATTGATTGCTTTCCTTTTAAGTATTCTATTTCGCATAAACTCACATAATATTTGTGCATTGTAAAAGCAAACAAGGGAAGGACCAATAAAATGACAATAATTTTTTTAAATTTCATAAGGGTTAAATATGATGGCTAATAAACAAAAAGTATTCCAAAAAAGCGTGATTTTAGTTACATAAATATATTAATTTTTGAGGGAATGGTAATTTTTACTTTGTTTTATTATAAAATTGGAAAAGACAAAGTAGGTCCGTTAACCAAAGAAACCGAAATTAAGGATTTAAGCGCGATTTTTTCTCAAGATTCCATCGTTTCCAGCTTATATGCCGATCAGGAAATTGACAAAAGATTGTTTTCGGTTGAAAATGACGTTTATCTGATTTATGCCAAAAAGGGGAAATTATTATTGGAAATTGTGCCCACAAATCTCAACGATAAGTCTTCGAGCATTAAATGTATCCAAATATATGACAACGGCTATAAAACTTCGAGGGGCATTTCCCTGCAATCCACATTCAAGGATATTAAGGAACACTATCGGGTAAATAAAGTTGAAACCACCCTAACTTCGGCAACGCTTTTTATAGATGAATTGAACGCCACCATTTCCATTGATAAAAAAGAATTGGGCATGAACAGTTTTAGCAGGGCAGAAGTGGCTATAAATCAAATTCCCGATTTGGCAAAAATCAAATATTTTACCATCTGGTTTAATTAAATTTTATCCAATTATTTACGAATCTGCCCGCATTTTTGTTGGGCGTTTCCACCGAAAAGGCGGCCGGGCTTTCCGCTGCAAGTCCTCGCCACGCTTTAGAGCGTGGCTGCGGGCTTTTCGCTTCACTCCCTAACGCAACTTTCAACTTCAATCAAAAAATCAACAATTCAAAAATCACCTTAGTGTCTTTGCGATATTCCTTTGCGTCCTTGCGGTTAAAAGTGAAATTTTTTTTCAACCGCCAAACTTCCGTCTTCCGCCCCAAAATCTAGAAATCTCAATCCAAATAATAGGTGTTATTCAATTTTGCAACGGTGCAATTCCAATTCAATTCCGTTTTTATTTTTGTTCTGAAAGCCTGGCTTTGGTGCGGTTCTCCGTGATTTATGAGAGTTAGTTTTGGCGGTTCCTTAAATTGTTTAAGCCAATCCATCAGTTCACTTTGATCCGCATGCCCCGAAAATTCATTGATCTTTAAAATTTCGGCTTTTACTTTGTGATATTCGCCAAAAAACTTTATTTCATCATCTCCGGCAAGCAATGCTCTTCCGCGCGTTCCTTCTGCCTGAAATCCAACGATTAATATACTGTTTTTCTCGTCTGAAATTAGTTTATCCAAATAATGCAAAACCCTTCCGCCTGTAATCATGCCGCTTCCTGCCAATACAATTTTTGGGTCTTTGTTATTTACAATCATCTTGGAAGCATTAACTTCAGTAATCAAATGTACGGTTGATAACATACTTTTAATGTCTGCGTCCGATAATTTATGCCGGTCTCTGTATTTAAAATAAACGTTTGTGGCATTTACGCCCATCGGGCTGTCTAGAAAAATGGGAATATTTGGCAATTTATAATCTCGTTTCAACAGGCTTAACAAATAAATAATTTCTTGTGCCCTTTCAACCGAAAATGTTGGGATTACTAAAATGCCGCCTTTGTTGTAGGTTATATTTATGTACTTCAGCAACAACTCCGTAACTGAAAAATTGGTGTGGTTTCTATTTCCGTAAGTAGATTCAACCACAAGGTAATCGGCTTTTTCAAGATATTCAAACGGGTATAAAAGAAGTGGTTCCTTTCTCCCGATATCGCCCGAGAAAACAATTATTTTTCCGTTAACGTCCAAAACTACAAAGGCGCTGCCCAAAATATGTCCGCTATTCACAAATTTGAATTTTATTTGATTGTCAATCACATTCCAGATATCTAGTTCAAAAGTTTTAAAATGTGTGATCGTGCGTTTTGCATCTTCAACTTCATACAAAGGTTTTGCGGGATGGTGTTTGGTATAATGGTGTTCATTTGCCCTGCGGGCATCTTCTTCCTGTATTTTGGCGCTGTCCAGCA
This sequence comes from Lutibacter sp., assembly GCA_032251275.1. GTDB lineage: Bacteria > Bacteroidota > Bacteroidia > Flavobacteriales > Flavobacteriaceae > Lutibacter. The sequence goes on along the minus strand of JAVVEF010000006.1, from coordinate 2,666 downwards.
AAATGATTTCCGTTAAATCTTTGGTTGGTTTGGTGCAATAAATTTTGCCTAGATAGCCATTTTTAACCAGAATTGGAAGATAGCCTGTGTGGTCTAAATGCGCGTGTGTCAAAATTACCAAATCTAATTCTTTAAAATCCTCCGGTATTTTTTCCCAGTTTTTTACACGCAAATCCTTCAGTCCCTGAAACAAGCCGCAATCAATCAATATTTTTTTGTAATTGACTTCCAATAAAATTTTGGAACCGGTTACGGTTCCTGCGCCTCCAAAAAATGTAAGTTTCATCTGTAATTTTTTTATTTTTTAATTAGGTTATAGGTAATTCACATATTTTCATTTGAGTAAACAGTAAATTTATATAATGCTCATTTCATTGTAAGTTGATTTATGATTATAGTTTCAAAATTAGACTTCAATTTTTAATTGTAAAATGATATGCATCAGTTGCCATAACTACAATCAGAATAAAGTTTACAGTGAAAAACCGCCATTTTGCTGAATTTTTTGGGCAGCTATTAAATAATTTTTGTATAATTGTAAAATTTAATTTATTTTAAAGTGTGACAAATTCAATAAATGCAAAAAACATGAGTTATAATATTGGTATTTGAACACTAAAATTTTCTCAGAATTTCCATCTAATAAAATAAGAGAAAACAACCAAGAATGAATAAACCCTATATAATTTACGTTTTGTTATTTGCGTCAATGTTTTTTTTCGTTGTTACAAATAGGGCAGACAGAGATTCCCAAATCAATCGTTTAAACAATGATGGCGATTTATACAATTCCAATGACTTAGCTTTAAACCATAATTCGAAAAATGATTTAAATGAATTTATTTTGAAGGAAGCATACAAAGTTCCTATAGAAAAAATTCAGAATTACACAAGTCAGTTAAGCCGGCAATACGGATTTAATGGTAGTATTTTGATTGCCAAAAACGGGAAAATATTGTTTGAAGAACATATCGGGCGTAAAGACCTGCGTTTAAAAGACCCTATTGACAGCACAAGCATTTACCAACTTGCTTCAGTTTCCAAACAATTTACAGCTGCGGCAATTTTGTTGTTGTACCAAGAAGGTAAACTGGATATAGATGACTTTGCTTCAAAATATTTAACGGATTTCCCTTACCAAAACATCAAAATTCGTCATTTGTTAAACCATACATCCGGACTTCCAAACTATATGTACGCGGCTGAAAATAAATGGAAAAGTAAAACGCCGCCAGACAATATCGCTATGTTAGGCCTTATGAACAAATTAAAAATGCAGGTTTATTTTAAACCAGGCGACCGATTTCATTATAGCAACACTGGTTATTTTATTTTGGCTTCTATTGTCTCAAAAGTAAGCAACCAAAGTTTTAGCAATTTTTTGGATAGCCGTTTTTTTAAGCCATTGAATTTAACCAACACCTATGTTCATAATCCAAATGAAGCAAGCAAAAAAGAGGAATTAATGGGTTTTAGGAGATACGGAAAATCGTACACCGCTATTCCGTTTACTGTTAATGATGGCGTTGTGGGCGATAAAGGTATATATTCAACGGCAAGTGATTTGTTTAAATGGAACCAGTCTTTAACCGAGCGTACTATATTAAAAGACACCATTTTATCAAAAGCATTTTTGCCAGGCAAAACCAACAACGGCAAAATAGTGCCTTATGGTTTTGGCTTCCGGTTGAAGCAGGAAACCGATATGGAGCTGGTTTATCACAATGGCGTTTGGAATGGATTTAGCACCACGTTAAGAAGGTACAATGCTGATGATATCACCATTATCATATTGAGCAACAACAGTTTTAATTCAATTACACCTATTTCTGAGAAGCTGCATGAACTTAGCAATGAATTTTCAAAATATGATCCTTTTGTCTCGTTTTTGGAAAATACCAACATTTATGATATCAATAAACTAGAAGATGATCTGGTAAATTTTGCCGATATCCCTAGAGTTGAATCTGTCGCTATTATCGAAAAAATAGCCAATATTTACAACAAACAGAATACACGGTTTGTTCCGCATAAATATTCAGAAGTTTCCAATCCTATTCTTGTAAATCAGCAATATCAAGTTTTGTTGAATTAAAGAGAATTTATTGATTTTATAAGATCTGATTCATTTATATTGAGTAGATTAAAATATTTTCCCAACTTTATATTTTACTTTTTTTCAAAAACCTGAATTTTTTTCAAAAGAAATTTGGGAATCTTATTTTAGATTAACCAAGCGGTGATATTTCGGAATAAATGTTGTGTATTTACATTATGGAAAAAGAAGATTTCAGAACAGTAACAGAACAAGCAAGGGTAGTTATTCGAAAGAAAGCTATCCAGTTGATATTATCTGGCAATAAGAAAAAAGACGTAGCCGCATTGTTTGGTGTAAAAAATGGAACCGTTACAGATTGGTTTAAAAATTATAAATCCAATGGCCTCAAAGGACTAGAGTCAAAGAAAAAAGGGGTAAAATCTGAAGACAAAAAACTTTTGAGTACCTCACAAGAAAAAGCCATTAAATTGATGATTATAGACAGAATGCCGGACCAGTTAAAATTGGACTACGCTTTATGGACACGCAAAGCAGTTAAAGAACTGGTTGAAAGACGTTCCTATGCTCCAAAGGGAAAAACGCCAACTAAAAAAAGTATGTCAAAACG
>JAVVEF010000005.1:47567-50645 GCA_032251275.1 Lutibacter sp. | reverse complement strand
ACACAATCATTAGGTTGTTGGCACGGTTTTGTTGCGCAACAAAATATGATAGCTGTTAAAAAGCATCATAAAACAACCAGTAAAAGATATTTATATCTTTCTGGCTGGATGGTAGCTGCATTACGCTCAGAATTTGGACCATTGCCAGATCAATCGATGCATGAAAAAACGACAGTTCCGGCATTAATAAAGGAAATTTATGATTTCTTACGTCAAGCAGATGCCATTGAATTAAATGATTTATTCAGAAGACTTGAAAAAGGAGAAGATGTACAGGATCAGATTGATAATTTTGAAACACATGTAGTTCCAATTATTGCTGATATTGATGCAGGTTTTGGAAATGAAGAAGCTACTTATTTGCTAACAAAGAAAATGATTGAAGCTGGCGCTTGTGCGATTCAAATTGAAAATCAAGTTTCTGATGCGAAACAATGTGGTCATCAGGATGGAAAAGTTACGGTGCCTCATGAAGATTTTATTGCCAAACTGAATGCCATTAGGTATGCGTTTTTAGAATTAGGCGTGGATGACGGAATTATTGTTGCTAGAACAGATTCTGAAGGTGCCAGTTTAACGCAGAAATTACCGGTTAGCAATGAACCAGGAGATTTAGCTTCTCAATATTTAGCCTTTATTGAAGCGGAAGAAATTGACATAAATGATGCTAAAGAAGACGATGTGTTTCTTAAAAGAGACGGTAAATTGGTGCGTCCTGTAAGATTGCCAAATGGATTGTATAAATTTAAAGATGGCTCTAATATAGACAGGGTTGTGTTAGATTGTGTTACCAGTCTTCAAAATGGAGCAGATTTGCTTTGGATTGAAACTCCAACGCCAAATGTTAAACAAATCGCGAATATGGTAAACAGAATTAAAGAAGTTGTGCCAAATGCCAAATTGGTTTACAATAACTCACCATCTTTTAATTGGACATTAAATTTCCGCAATCAGGCATATGAAGAAATGATTTCAGAAGGTGAAAATATGACAGACTATGATAGAAATAATTTAATGGATGAAAAATATGATGATTCGCAGTTGTGCATTCGTGCTGATGAGAAAATTAGAACATTCCAAATAGACGGGGCAAGATATGCAGGCATTTTTCATCACTTAATTACGTTACCAACTTATCATACAACCGCACTTCATATGAATGATTTAACAGAAGGTTATTTTGGAGAAGAAGGTATGTTGGCTTATGTAAAAGATGTTCAGAGGCAAGAAATTCGCAAAGGTGTTTCTTGTGTAAAACATCAAAGAATGGCAGGGTCAAATCTTGGCGATGACCATAAAACATTTTTTGCAGGTGACAAAGCTTTAAAAGCAGAAGGCGAATACAACACCTCTAATCAATTTGAAGTTATTTCCAAAGACAATAAAGTTGAAGAAAAATTAAGTAGGGCTGTATAAATAATTAGGTCTAATTCTAATAAAAACGGCAATTTATGTATTGTTTTTTGGGGCGTTCCCTTTGGGTCGGGCTTTTCGTTGCAATCCGTCATCGCGAGCGGAGCTTTTGGAAAAGCCAGCCTATGCCGAATTTATTTCGGTATGGCAATCTCTCGAACATATTGCCAATTAGCTCGCAATGCCGGGATTTCCGCTGCAATCCCTAACGCAAATGCTATTTTAAATCGAATTTAGTTTAAATAATTTAAACAAAAAAAGGGAATCAACCTAGTTTTAAACAGTTGTTTTTACGGTTATTTTCATCCAACGCCTTCTTTAAGAGGGCGTTTTTTTGTATTTTTGTAGCCTAAAATTACGATATTTGCAAATTGCAATTTATTTTTTAGAAATTCAATTTAACAAATAACCATATAAAATGAATAAAAATACCGTATTGGCTTGGGCAACATTTATTATGATTGTTGTCGGTTTAGGACTTATAGCACTAGGTGCATTCAGATATGATGAAACAGCCGGCTGGGGATTCGCTTCTGTAGGAATCGGTTTTTTTGCCATTGCCTGGGTGTTTAATGCTTTAAAGGGAAGGGTTTAAAAGTTAGAAAGACGGAAGTCCGAAGTCAGAAGTCAGTAGATGTAATAAGCAACTAGTAACCTTCAAAATAAAAAGTAAAAATTTAAACAACCAATAACAAATAACCAACAACTAATAACTATAAAAATGGCAGACGATAATAAGGTGATATTTTCCATGGCAGGTTTAACCAAAACTTACCAAGGAGCAAACAAGCCGGTTTTAAAAAATATTTATTTAAGTTTCTTTTACGGTGCTAAAATCGGGATTTTAGGTTTAAACGGTTCGGGTAAATCAACTTTGCTTAGAATTATAGCCGGAATTGAAAAAAATTATCAGGGTGATGTGGTTTTTGCGCCAGGTTATTCGGTTGGGTTTTTATCTCAGGAACCACAATTGGATGATACCAAAACAGTATTGGATGTGGTGAAAGAAGGCGTGGCCGAAACCGTTGCTATATTAGAAGAGTACAATAAAATAAACGAACTGTTTGGCTTGGAAGAAGTGTATTCCGATGCTGACAAAATGGATAAATTAATGGCGCAACAAGCGGTGCTTCAAGATAAAATCGACGCTTCAAATGCTTGGGAACTGGATACAAAGCTTGAAATTGCCATGGATGCCTTAAGAACACCCGATGGTGACACACCTATTAAAAATCTTTCAGGGGGAGAACGCAGAAGAGTTGCTTTGTGCCGATTGTTGTTGCAGGAACCTGACATTTTATTGTTGGATGAACCTACAAACCATTTGGATGCGGAATCGGTGCATTGGTTGGAAAATCACTTGCAACAATATAAAGGAACCGTAATTGCCGTTACGCACGACCGTTATTTTCTTGACAATGTGGCAGGTTGGATTTTAGAGTTGGACAGGGGTGAAGGAATTCCATGGAAAGGAAATTACTCTACTTGGCTTGAACAAAAATCGAAAAAATTAGCGCAGGAATCCAAACAGGCTTCCAAACACCAAAAAACATTGGAGCGGGAGTTGGAGTGGGTGCGGATGGCACCAAAAGGCCGTCATGCAAAATCAAAAGCGCGTTTGTCGAATTACGACAAATTGATGAGCCAAGATCAAAATCAACTGGA
>JAVVEF010000005.1:0-47467 GCA_032251275.1 Lutibacter sp. | reverse complement strand
GAAAAAACGATTTGGCAAAATTTTGCCGATGAGCAGGAACTTGTTTTAATGGGCGGCAGACAGGTTAATTCTCGCGCATATTTAAGCCGATTTAATTTTTCCGGCAGCGACCAAAATAAAAAAGTGAGCACACTTTCGGGCGGTGAAAGAAACAGGTTGCATTTGGCAATGACCTTGCGTGAAGAAGGAAACGTATTGCTGTTGGATGAGCCAACAAACGATTTAGACATTAATACCTTGCGCGCTTTGGAAGAAGGTTTGGAAAACTTTGCAGGTTGTGCGGTGATCATAAGTCACGATCGTTGGTTTTTAGACAGGATTTGTACTCATATTTTGGCTTTTGAAGGAAACTCTGAAGTATATTATTTTGAAGGTTCTTTTTCTGAATATGAAGAGAATAAGAAAAAACGTTTGGGCGGTGATTTGACACCAAAAAGAATCAAGTTTAAAAAACTGATACGATAAAAAAACAAAAAATAAATTAAAAAAGGCTGTCTGAAAATTATTTCTGACAGCCTTTTTACTTTTAGGGGTTTTGTTACAGATTTTTCACTTTCGGAAACAAAATATTGTTTTCTAAATGAATATGTTGGTATAAATCATTGGTAAATTCCTCCAATTTAAAGTAAAGTGCCTTAAAGGTATTGCAAGCCCATTCCGGCGTTGTAAAATTGTCGCTCAATTCCTGAATTTTTTTAATCATTTCACCCACTTCTTCATGTTCATCTTCAATTAATGACATTGTTTTTACATCCACCTCGAAATTATGATTGTCAGCTTTTGCTTTAATAGCCGGAAATAATATGAATTCTTCTTTTCCCATATGAGAAGTCAATTCACTGGAAATGTTTGAAAACAATTTTGCGATTTCAATGGTTCTTGGCTCGTGCTGTCCATGAACATTGGCTACTTTTTCTGCAAATTCACTAATGACGTCCAGATTTTGTTTCACATAAGTGTGGTGAACATATACAATATAATCTGCTAAAAATTCAGCGCTCCAATCTTTAAAATTTAAGTTGGGAGCTTCATTTTTAGATTTGTTGTTCATTAAATCGTTGACAACATCATCAACATTTATGTTTGCATTTTTACAGGCATTTTCAACTGTTTTTCCGCCGCCACAGCAAAAATCCAATTGGTATTTTTTGAATACGGAGGCTGTGCTGATATCATCGCTTACAATTTCTGCGATGGTTCTATAATTTAATTCGGACATAAGTGTATAATTTTTGACAAAGATAAGAAATAAATTAATAAAAGATTAAATTATCTTTTATTAATTTATCCAAAAACAATCAATAGCATCTGTCATCATATGAAGCAACAAACCGATGGCTACTATTCTTGTTTTATTAAAGAAAAGTGCCGCAAAATAAATTGCAATGGCATAATAGGAGTGAAGGATGTGAAAATTTATGCTGCATCTGTTTGCGCTAAAAATCGGCGTTGCCAGCAAATGATCTACATCCACCAGCATGGTTAAAATAAAGATTAACCATACCGTTTTCCAGTTTTTCCTAAAGAAATAGAAAGCAATTATACCCGGAAGTAAAAAGTGCATTCCGTAATGTGTGATAAATCGGGTAATTTCCAAAACTAAAAAATAATTTTTTGTGTTTCCAGACAATTCAACGCATTTGGGCCTTCCATAAAAAGTAAATCCAAGATGCTTAAATTGGGAATAAATCCGTGATTTTCAGAAAAACCCTGAATGTAGCTTTCAAGATTGTAGGTTATTTTTGTCTTGTCTTCAGCCAAAAATCTTAAATCCAAAATCTTGGGTTCTTTTTCATATTCCGTTGTTTTTTTCGTTGGAATTTCAAGTTGCAAAGCATCCATAATAATTTCATGTGCCAAAAAATTCAAATCCAGCAAAAAATGGATTTTTTTTTCAAAAATCGGCAATAAATCATCAATATAAAATTCGTAAAAAGGCGATGAACTGTAGGCAGTTTTTAAGGTTTTTAACTGTTGCTTGTGCCAATCATCCTTATAATCAATTTTTACGTCTTTCGTTTTTTGCTTAATTTCTTTAGAGTGTTGAACAGGTACATTTAACAACTGCTTTCCTTGCGCTGTATAAATATAGCACCTGTTTCTATAGGTTTGTTTCTGAAAATTATCTTCTGTTTCAAAAATAATTTCATCGGCATTTGCAATTGCAACATATTGCAGAATTGGAGAAAAATAAGTTGGCTGCAATAAAATCATCTATTTATTCGACTTTTTTTCGCTTTCTGAAAAAGCTAAAAGCATACCACAACGCAAGTGCGCCTAAGAAATAATACAAGTATGAAACCGGTTTTCCACTGCCGTGAACCGTGGTGAAAACACGTTCCCATCTAATTTTTTGGGCAATTCCCTCGCCATTGCTGTCCCAGCTAAACCATATAAACACGGGTTTTCCAACCACGTGGTCAAAAGGAACATAACCCCAATAACGAGCATCTTCAGAATTATGTCTGTTATCTCCCATCATCCAATAATAATCTTGTTTAAAGGTATACGTAGTTGTCAATTTTCCGTTGATGAAGATCTCGTCTCCGTTGGTTGTTAAATTATTGTTTTCGTAAACTTCAATAATTCGTTTGTAAAAAGGTAATGATTTGGCGTTTAATTCAACAGTTTTTCCCGCTTCCGGAATGTAAATTGGTCCGTAATTATCAATAGACCAAGGGTATTGGCTATTATGCGGAAAAACGGACGCATTGTATTCTCCTTTGGGTGAAAGTAATTTGGTTACCCTTTTTACCAAAGGATTTGATTTTAATTTTCCGGCATTTTCATCTGTAAGGTTCAATAAATAGTCATCGCCTAAAGGCTGTCCTTCAGTAACATTATATCTTTTTAATATAGCCGGAGAAATTTGTTGCCCTTCAGTTTCCACTTTGTGCATATATTGTGGCAATGCCCTGTCGGGAAGCACCGTTCTTTCGCCATTGATGTAAATATAGCCTTCTCTTATTTCCAAAGAATCTCCGGGAATACCCACACATCTTTTTACATAATTCGATTTTTTGTCAATTGGTTTATCAACGTGGATATTGGATCGATCCCTAAAAAAGCGAACAGTGTCAACTGGCCAGTTAAAAACCACAATTTCGTTGCGTGATATTTTTTCAAAACCCGGAATCCTAAAATAAGGCAATTGTGGTTTTTTTAAATATGATTTTGCTTTTATTAACGGCAAGGAATCGTGAACCATTGGTGCCGCAATAACAGTCATTGGCGTTCTGGCGCCATAATGAAATTTGCTTACAAATAAGAAATCACCAACCAGTAAGGTTTTTTCTAATGAAGAAGTCGGGATGGTATAAGGCTGCATAAAATAAGTATGCACCAAAGTTGCCGCAATAATGGCAAACACAATGGAACTAACCCATTCTCCCAATTCAGTCCTTGATTTTAAACTGCGCTCCGCGACATAATTTACATCAGCTACATAGTTTAAGTAATAAATGTAAAAACCAAGTGTAATCACCGCTAAAACCGAATCAATCGTTTTGTATTTCCCAAAACTTCTGACGGTTTCAACCCAAATTACTGGGAACATCAATAAATTTATAATGGGAATAAATAATAAAATCACCCACCAGGTTGGTCTTTTTAATATTTTCAACAGCACAATGGCATTATAAACTGGAATTATTGCTTCCCAGGGTTTTCTGCCGGCTTTTACGTATAATTTCCAAGTTCCAGCAAAGTGAATTACCTGAACGATCAAGAAAAATATAAACCATTGTATCATTGTCATAATTAAATTTTTTAATGTTATTTAAGACCTAAAACGTCTTTCATGGTAAAAACACCTGTTTTTCCCACCAACCATTCCGCGGCGATTACTGCGCCTAAAGCAAAACCGTCTCGGCTGTGTGCTGTATGTTTAATTTCTAAAGTATCAACTTCCGATTTATAGGCAACAGTATGTGTTCCGGGAACCTCATTAATACGTTTTGCTGTTATTGGTATTTCGGTTTTCTTATTTGTTACATCTAAACTCCAACTTTCTTTGTTGGAGTTTTCAATAATGCCTTCAGCCAACGTAATTGCCGTGCCGCTTGGGGCATCTAATTTTTTGGTATGATGGATTTCTTCTATTGAAATGGAATACTGCTCTAAATTACGCATCATTTTTGCCAAATGAGCATTTAATTCAAAAAAGATATTGACGCCAAGGCTGAAATTTGAAGCGGAAATAAAAGCGCCATTTTTTTCTTTGCAAAGTTCAACTGCTTCGGGCAACTTATCCAACCAGCCTGTTGTGCCACTAATTACCGGCACATTATTGTGTAAACAAGTAGAAATATTTTTAAAAGCAGCCGCCGGAATGCTGAAATCTATAGCAACATCTGCGATTGAAACGTCGTAATACATACTGTTTTCATCAATTTTCAATACAATTTCATGGCCTCTTTGCAACGCAATTTGTTCAATTGTTTTGCCCATTTTTCCATAACCCAATAAAGCTACCTTCATAATTAAAAATTAAAATTAACAGATGCGCCAACAATTGATTTGTTGTTGATGTCATTGCGAATTATTTGTGGAGTAACAGATAAATTGCTGTCAACATTATGTTGCAGTAAATGCGCGTTGACGCTGGCTTCAACAATTTGCAAAATATACAAACCTACTGTAATAAGCAACGACAAATCCCTGTCTTTTTTATAGGATTTTTGTGCCGAAATTAAGGCGTCTTTTGATAAAAATATATTACCGTTTAACCCGTCAAACTCATCGGGTTTTTCATTGATTCTTAACTTATAGGCAGATCTGACCCTGTTGAAGTTGTCGTTGTTTGTATGATAAAAATAAACGCCAGACCCCAATGCGCCGTAAACAATTGGAATTTTCCAGTATTTTTTGTTGAAGGCTTGACCAAGTCCGGGTAAAACAGCTGAATAAAATGCTGCTTTGGCAGGTGAAAGCGGTTTAAAATTATCGCTGGAAGGTTTTATGTTATCCTGAATTTTAATTTCAGCTTCTGTTTGCGCATAGCCGGTAAATACCGTTAAAACGGCAATGAGTAAATAGCTATATAACTTTTTTTTAAGCACTTATTCCAATAATTTTTTTAATCGGTTAAAATCTTCTTCGGAATGAAACGGAATGCTGATTTTTCCTTTGTCTTTTCCCGATAATTTTACGTCAATTTTATGTCCGAAGTAATTGCTGAAAGTTTTTAATCCGTCATTTACAAATGTTGGAAGTTTGGCTTCTTTAACCGTTTTTTTAGGTTTTGCAACAACACCTTCCTTTAAATCTTTTACCAGTTGTTCCGTTTGGCGAACAGATAATTTTTGTTCAATTATTTTTTCGTAAATGCTTAATTGGTCTTCGGTATTTTCAACATTTATCAATGCTCTTCCGTGTCCCATCGACAAAAATCCGTCGCGCATTCCGGTTTGTATGATTGGATCCAATTTTAGCAATCGCAAATAATTACTGATGGTTGAGCGTTTTTTTCCAACGCGTTTGCTCATTTCTTCCTGCGTTAAATCAATTTCATCAATCAATCTTTGATAGGTAAGTGCAACTTCTATTGGGTCTAAATCTTTACGCTGTATATTTTCAACCAAGGCCATTTCAAGCATTTCTTGGTCGTTGGCAAGTCTTATGTAGGCGGGAATTGTAGTATTTCCAATTAATTTTGAAGCCCTGTATCTTCTTTCTCCCGAAACCAGTTGAAATTTATTTCCTTCTAGTTTTCTGATGGTAATTGGCTGAATAACGCCCAATTCTTTAATGGAGCTCGCCAATTCACGCAACGATTCTTCATTAAAATAACTCCTTGGCTGAAAAGGGTTTACGTCAATTAAATCCAAATCAATTTCTAGAATACTACCAACAAGTTTGTCGGCATTTTTATCGTTCGCGGAGGTGATGTCGGAATTGTTTAATAAGGCGGACAATCCTCTTCCCATTGCTTGTTTTTTAATTGCTTTTGCCATCCTTGGTATGCAGTTTTAAAATTTCGTTGGCTAAGTTAATATAATTTACCGCACCGGTGCTGGTTGCGTCATAAGCGATAATGCTTTCGCCGTAACTTGGTGCTTCGCTCAATCGCACGTTTCTTTGAATTATGGTTTTGAAAACCATGCTTTGGAAATGTTTTTTCACTTCTTCCACCACTTGGTTTGAAAGTCGCAAACGGGAATCATACATCGTTAATAACAATCCTTCAATGTCCAATGTTGTATTGTGTATTTTTTGGACACTTTTGATGGTGTTTAACAATTTTCCCAAACCTTCCAACGCAAAATATTCACATTGAATTGGGATAATCACCGAATCGGCTGCAACAAGGGAATTTAAGGTAATCAATCCCAGTGAAGGCGCGCAATCTATTAAAATATAATCGTAATTATCTTTAATTTCTTTCAGCGCTTCCTTTAGCATATATTCTCGATTTTGCTTATCGACCAATTCTATTTCGATGGCCACCAAATCGATATGCGCAGGAATGATGTCAACATTTGGCGAATTTGAAGCAACAATGGCCTCTTTTGCAGTGATGGAATGTTCCAACAATTGATAGGTTCCAAATTCCACTTCTTCTATGGCAATACCGAGCCCCGATGAAGCATTTGCTTGCGGGTCGGCATCAATTAACAACACTTTTTTTTCCAGAATACCCAATGCGGCAGCTAAATTAATAGTGGTTGTTGTTTTGCCAACACCTCCTTTTTGATTGGCAATTGCAATAATTTTTCCCATAAAAGAATCTCCAATTATTTTAAGCCGTAAAAATACAATTATTTATGGTTTTTGAAAGTTTATATTGTTAACAAAGCGCTAAAAAACAAAAGAGACTTGAAATTTCAAGCCTCTTTATTTTTTATTTTTTTTGAGGAATATTTTCCAAAATATTGAGTAAAAATTTCCAGAATTTCTGGGCAGATTTGATATTTGCTTTTTCGTCCGGCGAATGGGCTCCCTGTATGGTTGGCCCGAAGGAAATCATATCCATTTCCGGGTAATTTGTTCCTAAAATACCGCATTCCAATCCTGCATGGCAAGCTACAACGCTTGGTTTTTCTTCAAACAGTTTTTCATACGTTTCTGTTAAAAGTTTTAAAACAGGTGAGTTTACATTTGGTTTCCATCCAGGATAAGAACCGGATAATGCAACGGTGTATCCTGCCATTTCAAAAGTGGCTTTTAAGGTGTTTGCCAAATCAAATTTTGATGATTCAACGGAAGATCTTGTCAAACACAAGATTTTCACACTTTCATCCTTAACAATCACGCGGGCAACATTATTTGAGGTTTCCACCAAATCTTCCATATCATTGCTCATTCTATAAACGCCATTATGCGCTGCATAAATAGCGTTAAGCAACGTATTTTGGCTAATGGTTGTCATCACTCTTTCCGGAGAGGTCACTTCAGAAATTTTAATGTCCAAATTAGGATCAACAGAGACAAATTCAGCTTTAATATCTTTAATGATTTTGTTTGCTTTTTTTATAAAAGCTTCTTTTTTGGAGTCGGCAACAGAAATGGTTGCGAAACTTTCTCTTGGAATGGCATTGCGTAAACTTCCGCCGTTAATCTCAGAAATTCTGATAAATTCTTTTGTTTCATACAACAAACGGTTCATAATTTTATTGGCATTTCCAAATCCTTTATGAATGTCCATTCCCGAGTGACCGCCTTTTAAACCTGTAATGGAAATTAAATAACCACTGCTGTTTACGGGAGCACCAACTTCATTATAGGTGTTTTCAGCAGTGATATCTATTCCGCCGGCACAACCAATATCAATTTCATCATCTTCTTCAGTATCAAGATTAAGCAGTATTTCACCGTTTAAATAATTGGCCTGCAATCCCATAGCACCTGTCATTCCGGTTTCTTCATCAATAGTGAACAATGCTTCAAGTGCAGGATGTTTGATGGTTTTTGAAGCCAAAATACTCATAATTGCGGCAACACCCAATCCGTTATCTGCACCCAATGTTGTACCATTGGCACGGACCCAATCGCCATCAACAACCATTTTAATTCCTTCTTTGTCAAAATCAAAATTGGTGTCCGAGTTTTTTTGGTGCACCATATCTAAGTGCGATTGCAAAACCACTGTTTTGCGATTTTCCATGCCTTTTGAAGCTGGTTTTTTGATAATCACATTTCCAACATGGTCAACTACCGTATCCAGGTTTAATTTTTTCCCAAAATCAACCATAAATTGAATTACGCGTTCTTCTTTTTTAGAACCTCTTGGCACCGCATTTAAATCGGCAAAATTATTCCAAAGTTCAGTTGGTTCAAGAGCTCTTATATTTTCATTCATTTGTAAGTGTTGTTTTATTTGTTAAAATATTTCTATCACGGTTTCACTAATGGGTTTTCTGACTTTTTTCATCGTGCTCATTAAATCATCATCAGCCCTAAAACCAACAGGCAACAATAATATGGATTTTAAATTTTGTGCCGATAAATTGAGCAATTCATCAATTTTTTCAGGCACAAATCCTTCCATTGGGCAATTGTCAATTTTTTCAACGGCGCAAACAGTCATTAAATTGCCCACGGCAATATATGTCTGGTATTTAGCTGATAATTGCTTTTCTTCCAAGGTTTGGTTTTTGTACATCTCTACAAGTTGATTTCTGAATTTTGAAATTACTTCTTCTGAAGTGCCCCTGATTTCCTTTTCCAAATCAAAATAGGCATTAATATCTTCTGTTGTGGTGTCATTTTCAATGCATAAAACCAATAAATGGGAAGCATCTGCTACCTGACGTTGGTAATAGCAATGTTTCACAAATTTTTCCTGAAGTTCCTTATTTTCAATGACTATCATTTTTATGGGCTGCAAGCCAAATGAAGTTGGAGTTAGGTTAAACGCTTTTTTTAGGGTTTCAATTTGTTGAATGTTCAATTTTTTTGAAGGGTCAAATTTTTTGGTGGCATACCTCCATTCTAAACTGCTGATGATGTTCATTTACTTTAAATTATAAGTAACAAAAATAATTTAAAAATACCGAAAACAGCTAAATTCTGATTCAATTTTTTTAACTAAAAGTAAAAGCTTACTTTTAAGCTATTATTAAAAGGCTATGAAAGAAAATTTACTGCATTTTGTGTGGAAACTTAAATTGTTTTCCATTGCTCAATTGAAATCCACCTACGGTGAAATCATTGAAATTATTTCAACAGGAACCGCAAATCCCAATGCCGGTCCCGATTTTTTGAATGCCAAATTGGTTATCAATAACCAGCTTTGGGCTGGCAATGTTGAGATCCATTTAAACTCATCCGATTGGTATGCGCACAATCATGAAATTGACCAAAATTATGATTCGGTGATTTTGCATGTGGTTTGGGAACATTCCGTTGATGTTTTCAGAAAATCAAACCAGCCAATTGCCACTTTAGCACTTAAAAATTATATTTCGAAGGAATTATTGGATAATTACCAGCAGCTTTTCAGCAAAAATAAAAACTGGATTAATTGTGAAAAAGATATTGAAAGTGTCGATTCCTTTATTTTAACAAATTGGCTTGAGCGACTTTATGTAGCAAGGCTGGAGAATAAATCGGAGCAAATTCAAAATACTGTCACAAAATTAAATAACAATTGGGAAGCTGCATTGTTTGTTTTATTGACCAAAAATTTTGGGTTGAAGATAAATTCCGAAGCATTTTTGAATTTTGCAAATTCCTTTGATTTTTCAATTGTACGGAAAGTTTCCTGTAATTTAGTTCAATTAGAAGCCTTGTTTTTTGGCCAGGCCGGAATGCTCTCCAATAATTATGAATCGGAATATTTTGAAAATCTTAAAAAGGAATACCATTTTTTGCAGGTAAAATTTCAATTGACGCCCATTTCAAATGGCCAGATTCAGTTTTTCAGGTTACGGCCAAATAATTTCCCAACAATTCGATTGTCGCAATTGGCTATGGTGTATCACCGCCATCAAAACTTATTTTCTAAAATTATTGAAACGGAAGATATTAAGGAATTTTATGAATTGTTTGATTTGGCGACTTCCAATTATTGGGAAACCCATTATACTTTTGAAACGACATCGAAAAAAAGCATTAAAAAAATCACCAAACCATTTATCGATTTGCTGCTTATAAATACGATCATTCCTTTGAAATTTTTGTATTTAAAAAGTCTGGGAAAAAACGATTTAAGTGCTTCACTTAACATTGTTGCCAGCATAAAACCCGAAAAAAACGAAATTATTTCAAAATTCGACCAACTCAATATTAAAAGCAAAACCGCTTTTGAAACGCAGGCTCTCCTTCAACTTAAAAATGAATATTGCAACAAGCAACTGTGTTTAAGTTGTGCTGTTGGCAAAGAATTGCTGAAAAGTTAATTGGATGGATACCATTTTCTCAACCGGACTTCTATGGCCTTATTTTTTGTGTTTACCAATTTTTTAAATGCTTCCACGTCACTAAATCCGTCTTTTTCCTTGTAATGGAAAGGATACACAATTTTTGGCTGAAAATCTAAAACTGCACTTGCAGCCTGATTTATATCCATAGTATACGGCAAATTCATACAAACAAAAGCGATATCGATATTTTGTAGGGCTCTCATTTCTGGAATATCTTCTGTATCACCCGAAATGTAAATTTGTTTGTCGTCAACAGTTAAAAGATAACCATTTCCTTTGCCTTTTTGATGGAAAGCGTTCGTTTCTTCCGGTAAATTATACATAGGAATTGCTGTTATGAAAAAACCCAACCGATGAACTCCTTGGCCATTTTGAAGTTTCACAATTTCAGAACCATATTTTTTAGGCAATTTTTTGGCCACTTCTTCAGGAAGTATAAAAACTGCTTTTGAAGTGTCAATGGAATCCAATGTTTTTAAATCTAAATGATCGCCGTGAATATCGGTAATTAAAATAATGTCGGGCGCGTTGATGCCTTTGTACATTTTTGCACCGCCATTAGGATCTACATAAATGGTTTTATTGTTATAGGTTAACACCAAACTGCTGTGCAAAATTGGCTGAATTTGTAAAGTGCCATTTTTTGTTTTTAGGATGTCAATATCTGAATTTTGCGCCCAGCCAATGCTTGAAATCAGCAATGAAATTGAAATTAAAATTGGTTTTATTTGCATAAGATGAAGTTTATAAATTATAGGTTTTCAAATATAGACTATAATTTATTTGCGCTCAAAACCTTAAAATGTTAAAATAGAGAATCGCTAATTATAGTTTCAGGGTTGTTATTATCGAAAATTGTTCCAATTGTCTGTTTGTGGCAGATTTTATTTTTTATTTTTATAAAAATCTTTCCCCCAGGCCACCATTTGATTTACGGTCATAGAATCTGCATCAAAAACGCCAGCCAGTTTGCCAATAAGGTTGAGGTTATTTTTGATTTCCTTTTCAAAAATAGTTTTCATGATTGACGGGCCAAATAAGACCACAGCATCACAATCTTCAATTTCTTTCAATAATATTTTAAGAAACTCATGGGTTTGCTTAAGTTTTATATTTTCCCAATTTTTTTCATAAGTAAGATACTGCCCTCCAAATCTTCCATATTTTTTTGATTCTCCAGGCGTCCGTATCCTGGTGTCTATATTGGATTCAATAGTTTTAACGGTTTGATCGCCGTTTGAAAGTTTAATAACCACAGCTTGGTGTGTGTCTATCCAAATTCCAACGTTTTTTTTCATAATCATTGTTTTAAAAATGAAACAAATGAGGTAGTGTGATTTTTTTGTAATCAACTATAAATTTACAAAAAAATCACTTATTTTCAAGGATTTAAACAAAAAAAGCCACAACCTTTTTGTTGCAGCTTTTAACTAATATTTTGTTAAATAAAGAAATCTTAGAAACAATAATTGTTTTCGGCAATCAGTTTTTCGGCAATCACATTTCGTAATGCGATTGGGTTAGGGTTGTTCACATATTTGGTAAATCGTTTTAAACCCATCAACATAACGCGTTGTTCATCACCTTCAGAAAAATATAAAATTGCTTCTTTGCCGAAGGCATTTGCTTTGTCAACAGCATTGTACAAGTTTAATTTTGCCAGGGCAATTTGAACTTCCGCTTCTTTTTCTGAAGTAAATTTCACTACTTTTTCAGCTTTTAAGATGGCAGATTCTGCCATATAAACTTCAATCATCACTTCAGCTGCGGCCAAAACTAATTGTTGGTGATTGTCTAAATCCATACCAAATTTTTGAACAGCTTTTCCTGAAATCATTAAAAAAGCTTTTTTCAATCGGGCAATCATTTCTTTTTCTTCTGAAAAAAGCACAGAAAAGTCGGGTGTGTCAAATGACGGAATTCCCATTAAACTGTTGCCTACCTCCATTGCCGGAGTCAACAAATCAATTTCACCTTTCATCGCTTTTTTAAGCAGCATTCCAACCGTTAACAAGCGGTTAATTTCGTTGGTTCCTTCGTAAATTCTGGTGATACGTGCATCTCTCCAGGCACTTTCCATTGGCGTGTCTTTAGAGAATCCCATGCCGCCGAAAATTTGGATTCCTTCATCAGAAACAAACTGTGAAACTTCTGAACCAAAAACTTTTATAATGGCGCATTCTATGGCGTATTCCTGAAAAGCCAATAATTCTGCATCTTGGTGCGATTTTCCTTCAGCCAAAAGTGCATTAATCATATTTTCAATGTCTTTTGCGGCACGGTAACTTCCGGCATCTAATGCAAACGCTTTGGTGCACATTTCAGCATATTTTTTCTTGATGGCGCCAAAACTTGAAATTGGCACTTTAAACTGAATGCGTTCATTTCCATATTTAACGGATTCGGTGATAATTCTTCGGCTTGCATCCAAACAGGCCGCGCCTAATTTTATGCGGCCAACATTTAAGGAATTCATCGCTATTTTAAAACCATCTCCTTGGCCTGCCAACATATTTTCAACAGGAATTAAGGTGTCGCCAAAAAACACCTGGCGCGTTGATGATGACATAATTCCAAGCTTGTTTTCTTCTGCGCCCAAAGTAACGCCATTCGGATTTTTTTTGTCGAAATCCATAATGAAAGCAGTAATGTTTTTGTCGTTTTCAATACGTGCAAAAACGATAAAAATTTCCGCAAAACCTGCGTTGGAAATCCACATTTTTTGTCCGTTAATTTTATAATGTTTTCCGTCGGCGGTTAATTGGGCAGTCGTTTTTCCTGAGTTGGCGTCACTTCCGGCTCCCGGCTCCGTTAAACAATAGGCGCCAAATTTTTCACCTGAGGTTAAAGCCGGTAAGTATTTTTGCTTTTGTTCTTCGGTTCCGTAAAGGTAAATAGGCATCGTTCCAATTCCTGTATGTGCGCCAAAAGCAGTGGCCACAGAACCTGTTGCGGACGACATATAATCGGTAACTAACATTGTTGAGATAAATCCCATGCCAATTCCGCCGTATTCTTCAGGAATAGAAACGCCTAAAAATCCCAATTCTCCGGCTTTACGCATCACCGATTCCGTTAAAGCAAAATCTTTATTTTCAAAACGTTCTTTATACGGCCAAACTTCGCGGTCAATAAATTCAATTACCGCTTCCTTCATCATTTTTTGTTCTTCGCTAAATTCTTCTGATACAAAAATATCCTCCGATTTAATTTCTTTGATCAGAAATTCTCCTCCTTTAGTTGTTTCCATTTTAAGCCCCCTTTTATCCCCCGAAGGGGGAAATAACTACTTGAGGGAAGTAGGTTTTAAATGTTAATTTTATTTTATAATTTCAATTTTTTAAGCCATCCCTTTGGAAGGGTTTGGATGGACTACAGTAATTCGTAAATTCCTGCAGCGCCTTGGCCCGTTCCAACGCACATAGTCACGATGCCGTATTTGCTTTTTCTGATGCGCATTTCATTGAACAGCTGTACGGAAAGTTTAGCGCCTGTACAACCCAGCGGATGGCCCAAAGCAATGGCGCCGCCATTCACATTTACAATTTCTTGGTTGATGTCTAACTCACGCATCACCGCCAAAGATTGTGATGCAAAAGCTTCATTCAGTTCAATTAAATCAATGTCTTTTAGGGTCAAATTTGCTTGCTTTAGTGCTTTTGGAATTGCTTTTACTGGGCCAATTCCCATGATTCTTGGTTCAACGCCAACGGCTGCGTAGGATACCATGCGGGCAATTGGCTCGATGTTTAGTTCTTTCACCATTTCTTCGCTCATCACCAATAAAAATGCCGCGCCATCGCTCATTTGTGATGAATTTCCAGCAGTTACGCTTCCGTCAGCCGAAAATACAGGGCGTAATTTTGACAAAGCTTCTATCGATGTTCCTTTTCGCGGACCTTCATCTTTAGAAACCAAATAATTTTTTACTTGTTTTTTTCCGTTATCGTCAATAAAAATATCTTCTATATTGATGGGAACAATACCATTGGTAAATTTTCCTTCAGCCTGCGCTTTTAAAGCTTTCATATGAGATTTATAAGAAAATTCATCCTGATCTTCACGGGAAATATTAAATTGTTTTGCCACAGCTTCCGCAGTCAATCCCATGCCCCAATAATAATCTTCGTGGCCTTCTTTGGCGATTTTGTAATTAGGAACCGGACGATAACCGCCCATTGGAATATAACTCATGCTTTCTACGCCGCCAGCGATAATACAATCGGCCATTCCGGATTGTATTTTAGCAACAGCAATACTTACTGTTTCCAATCCCGATGCGCAATAACGGTTTATGGTCATTCCTGGAACATCTTCAATTTTTAATCCCATTAATGAAATTAATCGTCCGATATTCAAGCCTTGTTCCGCTTCCGGCATAGCGTTTCCCACCATCACATCATCTATTCTTTTTTTATCCAACTGAGGGAAATCCTTCAGTAAATGTTCAATGGTTTCTGCGGCAAGTTCATCAGGCCGTTTAAACCTAAAAACTCCTTTTGGCGCTTTTCCCACGGCCGTTCTGTATCCTTGTACTATATATGCTGTTTTCATATTCCACTCCCTAACCCTCTCCAAATGAAAGGGGATTTTGCGGGTTATTTTTTTTAAAGATTATACATTTTATATTTTTACAACTCCTTCCCTTTGGGAAGGTTGGGATGGGATTTTAGTTTCGTAATGGTTTTCCGGTTTTTAGCATATGCTCAATGCGTTCCAATGTTTTTCGTTCGGTGCACAAACTCATAAACGCTTCACGTTCGAGATCCAATAAATACTGTTCCGAAACATAAGTTGGTTCTGATAAGTTTCCTCCGGCCATCACATAACCTAATTTATTGGCTATTTTTTTGTCGTGTTCAGAAGCGTAATGACCTTTTTCCAAACTGTCGGTTCCCACTAAAAACATTCCCAAAGCTTGTTGTCCGTAAACCAATGCTTTTTTAGGAATTGGTTGCGTGTATCCATCTTCCAATAGTTGAATGGCATGACGTTTTGCCGTTGCGATTTGACGGTCTCTGTTTACCACAACGAGGTCTTTATGTTCTTTAAAGAAACCTAAATCGTATGCTTCATAAGCGGAAGTTGCCACTTTCGCCATTGCCACATTGATAAAATAATCACGCAGTTTGTTCAACTTTACATCATCTTTTAAGACACCTTCCGAAGCCCTTATTGCCATTTCTTTTGATCCGGCGCCACCGGGAATAATTCCCACGCCAAATTCAACCAAACCAATATAAGTTTCTGCAGCGGCAATCACTTTATCGGCATGCATGCTCATTTCACAAGCGCCACCAAACGTAAGTCCGTGAGGTGCAATAATGGTTGGGCAAGAAGAGTAACGCAAACGCATTACAGTATCCTGAAAATATTTTACGGAGTAGTTCAATTCGTCATATTCCTGCTCAACGGCCATCATAAAAACCATTCCTAAATTGGCGCCAACCGAGAAATTCGCGCCTTGGTTTCCTAAAATTACGGCTTCATATTCTGTTTCCGCCAAGTCAATTCCTTTATTGATGGCCTGTAAAACTTCGCCTCCCAAGGTGTTCATTTTCGATTGGAATTCGATATTTAAAACACCATCACCCAAATGTTGAATGGAAGCACCCGGATTTGACCAAATTGTTTTTGCTTCTCTTATATTATTAAGAATGATAAAACTGTCTTGCCCGGGAATTTTTTCCTGTTTTTTGGACGGAATGGAATAGTAATATTTTGCGCCTTCTTTTACGGTATAAAAGTTTTTATTTCCGCTTTCAAGCATTTCAGTCACCCAATTTGCAACAGGCAAGTTTTCGGCTTTCATCAATTCAATTCCGGCTTCGACACCAATGGCATCCCAAATTTCAAAAGGACCGTGTTCCCAGCCAAAACCTGCTTTCATAGCATCATCCAATCGGTATAATTCGTCTGAAATTTCAGGAATTCGGTTTTGTACGTAGCCAAACATAGCAGCGAAATTCTTTCTGTAAAACTCGCCGGCTTTGTCTTTTCCTTTTACCAGCACTTTAAATCGATCAATAACATGGTCAATGGTTTTGGTAAGTTCAAGTGTTGCAAAATTTGCTCTTTTATTTGGGCGGTATTCCATCGTATTTAAATCGAGCGAAAGAATATTCTTTTTGTCATTTTCGGTGACCATTTTATAGAATCCTTGTTTTGTTTTGCTTCCCAACCATTTGTTTTTCATCATGGTATCGATAAAATCGGGAAGTTTAAACAAATCGTGCGCTTCATCATTCGGGCAATTTTCGTAGATGCCGTTTGCCACATGAACCAAAGTATCCAATCCAACCACATCAACCGTTCTAAAAGTGGCCGATTTTGGCCTACCAATTACCGGACCAGTTAATTTGTCGACTTCTTCAATGGTCAATCCCAATTCTTTCACTTGGTGGAACAAACTCATAATTCCGAAAATACCCACCCTGTTACCAATAAATGCAGGCGTATCTTTTGCCAAAACTGAAGTTTTTCCTAAGAATTTTTCACCGTACATCATTAAAAAGTCCACAACTTCCTGTTTGCAGTCCGGACCGGGGACCACTTCAAAAAGTTTTAAATAGCGTGGCGGATTAAAAAAGTGCGTAACGGCAAAATGTTGCCGGAAATCTGCACTTCTTCCTTCGTTCATAAATTTAATTGGAATTCCTGACGTATTGGAAGTGACCAACGTGCCAGGTTTTCTGAATTTTTCAATTTTTTCAAAAACCTGTTGTTTAATGTCCAATCGTTCAACAACAACTTCAATAATCCAATCAACCTCTTTAATTCTATGCAAGTCATCTTCTAAATTCCCTGTAGAAATTCTGTCTGCAAATTCCTGTTTGTAAATAGGGGAAGGTTTAGATTTTAAAGCAGCGTTTAAACTGTTATTTACAATGCGGTTGCGAACAAATTTGTTTTCAAGTGTGAGTCCTTTTGCTTTTTCCGCGTCATTTAATTCACGCGGAACTATGTCGAGCAGCAAAACTTCTACACCAACGTTCGCAAAATGACAAGCAATGCCCGATCCCATGATTCCGGATCCGATTACAGCTATTTTTTTTATTGGTCTTTTCATAAGTTAATAGTGTTTATTTTTTATTTAGTCGAATTATTTTCAAAAACCATTCTATTGTTAATCAAATTATTTATTGTTTCAGTAACTTCAAAAAAGTGATTTATTTTTTCTTCAGAAATGTGTTTTCTGATGGTTTCATTAAATTGAATAACGTGTTCTTTTGATATATTTCTTTTTTCAAGTCCGAACTCAGTAATTTTTATCAAAATTCCCCTTCCGTCAATTGGATTTTTTTCTCTGTAAATTAATTTTTTTTCTTCCATACTTCTTAAAATACGTGAAAGACTGGTAGGTTCCATCCCCATTAACGGACCCAAAGCGGTTGAAGGCGTTCCGTTTTCAATATCTACATTCAATAAAACAAAGGCCATGGCCATGGTACTGTCGTGCTTGGCGGCTTGTTCATTATACATTTTAGCCACTGATTGCCAGGTAGCTCTAAGTGCGTGATCTATAGTTTGTTCTTTTTGCATTTCCCAAATATAGAAAAAAAATACTATGCACGCATAATAAATTAAATAAAAATTATTTTGCTTGCTTATTATGGAAAAAAGGAATAAGTTTAAAAAACGAAACACAAACTTTTAAACTATGACAACAAGAGAACTTATCGGGAAAATTATCATACAGGAAAAAATAGATACCATTGACGAAAACAAGCTACCTAACACATTTGTGATCAATGTTCCTGATCCATATAAAAATTATTATGGCAGGTTTACGGAAATTGTGAACCCGGTATCCATTATTTTTGTGACCAAAACGCCAAATTCATTTGAAAAAATACTCCGTGTCACCAAAAAAATTAACCAGAAATATAATTTGAATTTGGATGGCGCAAAATGCGAGGTGACCATGAATTCCCGAAAGTTAGACGGTATTAGGGTTAAAGGAATAAACCGTTTTCATGAAATTGGGCAAATTCAGCAATATTATAAGGATGAAGATTATGATTTTGCGAAAAGCGAAAAATTTGCTTCTACAGAAGTTTTAATAAGGATCAATCGTTTTTTTAATATTGAGGAATTGGACAATGGTATTTATCATTCTAAAGATGAGGACAATACCTATTATATTCAAGTACCAAGATATATGGGCTGGGACGAATTTAAAAAATTAACCCAAGAAGTAAAGCACAATATCACCGATGCTAATTACGATATCGCCAAAGGAATTTTTTATGTAAATCACGGCATTACTGAAATATTGCGGATTGTAAAACCAAATGCCACGTTGGAATTGTTAAAAACCATACAGCAAAAGTATATTGAAAAACTGTATTAATTTTAGGTTAAGATTAACCAAATTTTAGCAAAATAATTCTATTTTCGTCCTTCGAATCAAAAACTATCTCATGAACAATGTTTTGACGGTTGAGAATGTGTATAAAAACTATGGAAGTTTTACGGCATTGAACAACGTTTCTATTTCGGTGCCAAAAGGAAGTATTTTTGGATTATTGGGCCCCAATGGTGCAGGAAAAACTTCGTTAATCAGAATTATAAACCAAATTACGTTACCCGATAGCGGGACCGTTTATTTAGACGGTGAAATTCTGCAACCGCACCATATTCAGCATATTGGATATTTGCCCGAAGAACGTGGTTTGTATAAAAGTATGAAGGTTGGCGAACAGGCTTTGTATTTGGCGCAGCTTAAAGGAATGTCTAAAGAAGAAGCCAAAAAGAAATTGAAATATTGGTTCGAAAAATTTGAAATTACCCATTGGTGGGACAAAAAAATTCAGGAACTTTCTAAAGGAATGGCCCAAAAAGTGCAATTTATTGTCACCGTGATGCACAGTCCGAAATTGTTAATTTTTGATGAACCTTTCAGCGGATTCGATCCCATAAATGCCAATTTAATCAAAGATGAAATTTTAAATTTGAGAAATGAAGGCGCAAGCATCATTTTTTCCACACACAGAATGGAATCGGTGGAGGAAATGTGCGATTATATTGCGTTAATCAATAAATCGAATAAAATTCTCGACGGAAAGTTAAAAGACATCAAACAACAATTTAAAACCAATCAGTTTGAAGTGGGTTTATTGTCTGCAGATAAAGATTTGTTGTTAAGTCAAATCAGCGCACAATTTACGGTGGGAAATTCCAAAACAAGTTTCTTTAACGATGATTTACGACTTTTATTCAGTTTAAAAAACGGAGAAACTTCAAAAGATTTAATTGAATTTTTAAACAACAAAGCGCAGATAACGCATTTTACGGAAGTGATTCCAAGCGTTAACGATATATTTTTAAAATCAGTGGCTTCCAATAGCTAAAACCAAATGGACAAATTAAAATTAATCATAAAAAGAGAGTTTTTTGCGAAAGTTAAAAACAAATCATTTATTGTAATGACCATATTGAGTCCGCTTATGGTGGTCGGACTTTTTTCTTTGATCATCTTTTTAAATGAAAAAAACGCGGAAGAAATTCGCACCATTGCTTTTGTTGATGAATCCCAAAAATTTTCTGATGCTTTTGAAGATTCAGATGCCGTTAAATATATAGATTTAACAAGCTTGGGTATAGAGGAAGCAAGAGAAAAAACCAAAGAATTTTATTACGGATTGTTAGTGATTCCTAAAAGTGACAGTTTAAGCGAACTTTCAACAGGCATTACTTTTTTTTCCAATGATACGCCAAGTCTAACAGTATTAAGCAGCATAGAAAGTAAACTGGAAAAGAAAATAAGAAACTTAAAAATAGCGCAACTTCAAATTGATGTTGATAAAATAAAAGCAATAGAAACCACAGTAAACATTGATGCTGAAAACTTTTCGGGAGAAAAATCTTCTAAAATTGGCAGTTTGCTGCGTATGGCGGCCGGTGGCGGATTCGGCTATTTAATTTTTATGTTTATCATTATTTACGGGACTTCCGTGATGCGCAGCGTAATTGAAGAAAAAACCAGCCGAATTATTGAGGTCATCATTTCATCGGTAAAACCTTTTCAATTAATGATGGGAAAAATAATCGGAAATGCCATGGCAGGCATTTTACAGTTTATTATTTGGATGGTGATAGGCGGAATTTTATTGTTTGCAATTACCCTTTATTTTGGGGTTGGCGACGTAAGTTCTAGTTCTGCGCAAATGGCACCTGAAATGGTTCAGCAAATGCAGCAATCATCAGGCAGCGAATTACAATTGGTGCTTCTGGAAATTAAAAATTTGCCCATACTCACCATGTTTTTTTCGTTCATCATTTACTTTTTGGGCGGTTATTTAATTTACAGCTCAATTTATGCAGCAATTGGCGCGGCAGTTGACAGCGAAACCGATACGCAACAATTTATGATGCCGGTTTTAATGCCTTTGGTAATCGCGATTTATGTCGGTTTTTCGGTGATTGAAAATCCGCACGGACCAATTGCAGTCGCTTTTTCATTGTTCCCGCTCACATCGCCCATAGTGATGTTGATGCGCATTCCTTTTGGGGTGCCCTGGTGGCAATTAATTACTTCAATAATATTATTAATCATTACTTTTATAGGAATGGTGTGGTTTGCAGCCAAAATTTACCGCGTGGGAATTTTAATGTATGGGAAAAAACCAAGCTATAAAGAAATTTACAAATGGCTTAAATATTAATTTACGATATACGATTTTTGATTTACGATTTTTGCCCTTCGACTCCGCTCAGGGTGACGGATATACAATTTATTATTAAAAATATAACTGATAAGAATAGAGGAATTGAAGAATTTATAGTTCATTTATTCTTTTTAAAACGACTAAAAAATGCCGAAAATATTAATTATTGAAGATGAAGCTTCCATCCGCAGGGTATTGAAGAAAATAATTTCTGAAGAAAACGAAACATATGAGGTTGAAGAAGCTGAAGATGGTTTAACAGGAATTGATATGATCGTAAAATCGGATTTCGATTTGGTGTTGTGTGATATCAAAATGCCTAAAATGGATGGTGTTGAAGTGCTTGAAAGAGTCAAAAAATTAAAACCTGAAATTCCGATTGTCATGATTTCCGGTCACGGCGATTTAGACACTGCAGTAAATACAATGCGTTTGGGCGCTTTTGATTATATCTCAAAACCACCTGATTTAAACCGTTTGCTGAATACGGTTCGCAATGCGCTGGACAAAAAAGAATTGGTTGTCCAAAACATTTTGTTGAAGAGTAAAGTGAGCAAAAAATATGAAATGATTGGCGCAAGCAAAGCTGTCACTCATATTAAAACAATGATTGATAAAGTGGCACCTACCGATGCTAGGGTATTAATTACCGGCCCAAATGGAACGGGAAAAGAGTTGGTGGCTCATTGGCTGCATGAAAAAAGCGAGCGTGCAAAATTCCCGATGGTTGAAGTAAATTGCGCCGCAATTCCTTCAGAATTAATAGAAAGCGAATTGTTCGGTCACGTAAAGGGTTCGTTTACAGGCGCTATTAAAGACCGGGCAGGTAAGTTTGAAGCCGCAAATGGAGGTACCGTATTTTTGGATGAAATTGGTGATATGAGCCTTTCTGCCCAGGCAAAAGTGTTGCGCGTTTTACAGGAAAATATTATTTCTCGGGTGGGAAGCGATAAAGACATTAAAGTTGATGTACGCGTGATTGCCGCCACAAATAAGGATTTGCAAAAAGAAATAGCTGAAGGCAGATTTCGGGAAGATTTATACCACCGTTTGGCCGTAATTTTAATAAATGTTCCTTCTTTGAACGACAGAAGAGAAGATATTCCGCTTTTAATCAAATTTTTTTCTGAACAAATTGCGGAAGAACAAGGAACGGCTGTTAAGAAATTTTCTGAGAATGCCATTAAATTGTTGCAGGAATACGATTGGACCGGAAATATAAGGGAATTGAGAAATGTTGTTGAACGATTAATTATTTTGGGCGAAAAGGAAGTTACAGAAAATGATGTGAAACTTTTTGCGAGTAAATAAAAACATAAAAAAACCTCAAACTGATAATTAAGTTTGAGGTTTTTGCTTTTTTATGCCCTTTATCAATCAATTTTTATTTCCATAAATTCCTCAAATAATTTGTAAAATTTTTCAGGTTCTTCCAAATAAGGATTGTGGCCGCTTTGTTCAAAAATCACAAATTTGGCTTGCGGCATAAATACTTTGTATTGCAGGTTAAACTCAGGAGTTGAAACACAATCATACCTTCCTGAAGTTATCAATGTTGGGGCTTTTACATTTTTTAAATCGCGTCTGAAATCGGTATCCATCATACTTCCGCTCACTTCAAAATCGCCATCGCGTCCAATAATTTGGGCATAAACATCATTATTCCAGTTTCTGAAATCGTATTTAGGCACATTTCCTTTGATGCTTGTATTGTGATAATAAATATATTTTGTAGGAAAACTTCCATAAACTTTCATAAATTCTTTATCGGAAGATACATAACCTAAAGATCTTAAGGAATCAACTTTTTTCCATAGTTCTGGAAAATGGGTTTTCGCATAATGGTTGTAACTGTCGCAATTGGCTTGCCACATAAGTCCGCTGTGAAAACCTGCAATAATCACCATTTTATTTGTGTGGTTTGGATACTTAATCGCATAATTTTGCACTGGAACACTTCCGTAGGAATGGCCAACAATCGATATTTTTTCAAAGCCCAATTGTTTTCTTATTTTTTCAATCAGGTCGGTATCGTTTTCAACAGAATATTCGCTTTTACTTTTTGCGTCATCCGATTTTCCCCTGCCCAAAAAATCAAAAAAGACTACTGTATTGGTTTTGTAATATTGACCGAAAGCACCTTGCATATAATCGTGTGAATTTCCTGGTCCGCCCGGAATAAAGAAAATTGGATCTCCGCTTCCTTTTACTTCAACATTGATTTTGTATCCGTCAATCGTTAAAAACTTCGATTCAAATTTGTCAAAAATAGTTGGGTCAACTTGCGCCTGAAGTGCAGTTATCACAAATAAAAATAGTAAACAGGTCGTGAATTTTTTCATCATTGTTTGGTTTGTTTAAAGATATTCAAATTCTAAACAATGCATAATATTATAAATACAAATTTGAAATTTATTGTCATCAATAAAATTGATGCGTTTATCAGAAATTAGGATGGAATTCTATTTTTAACAACTTATAATAATGGTTACATTTGCAAAAGAATTAGATTTAAAAACAATAAAAAATTAAATAAACTATGGCAACACTGGTTGGTAAAAAATTTCCGAATTTAAATGTAGACGCGATGAATGAAATGGGCGATACTTTTAAGATTAACGTATTGGAAGAAGCAATAAACAATAATAAAAAAGTGATTTTATTTTGGTACCCAAAAGATTTCACCTTCGTTTGTCCAACAGAATTGCACGCTTTTCAAGCAGCTTTACCTGAATTTGACAAAAGAAATACGGTGGTTATCGGTGCATCTTGTGACACTCCTGAAGTACATTTTGCGTGGTTAAACACCCCAAAAGACAATGGCGGAATTGAAGGCGTTACTTATCCGATTTTGGCCGACAGCAATAGAAATTTGGCAAATAGATTGGGCATTTTGGATGTCACCAATGAATCTTATGATGAAGAAACTGGCGCATTCCAAGTTGAAGGCGACAATGTGACTTACAGAGCAACGTATTTAATTGATGAAGAAGGAACGGTTTTTCATGAAGGCGTTAATCATATGCCTTTGGGAAGAAATGTAAAAGAATTTTTACGTTTGATTGATGCTTACACACATGTTCAGGAAAAAGGAGAAGTTTGTCCGGCAAACTGGGAAGAAGGAAAAGACGCGATGGAAGCAAACAGAACCGGAACGGCGGCATATTTGGCTTCTCACTAAAAAATAATAGGATGTTTCAAGAAATAACAGAAGACAATTTACCTCAAATAGTAAACGAAAACAAAACGGTTGTCGTTCAATTTTCGGCAACTTGGTGCGGAAATTGCAAAATAATGAAACCGAAATTC
Source organism: Lutibacter sp. (assembly GCA_032251275.1). GTDB lineage: Bacteria > Bacteroidota > Bacteroidia > Flavobacteriales > Flavobacteriaceae > Lutibacter. Next base: position 23,124 of record JAVVEF010000005.1, on the reverse strand, counting down.
AAAAAATTGGCTTCAGAAAATGAAAATGTTGCTTTTGTAATTGTGGATGCTGAAAAGTTTCCGGAATCACGAAAAATGGCAAAAGTGGACAATCTGCCTACTTTTGCAACCTATAAAGATGGCGTATTTGTGAACCAGGTTCAAACCAATAAATTCGAACTTTTAAACGATTTAGTAAATGAAGTTACCAATAATTAAGCATTTAACGAATTTTATTGAAGAAAACGATCAAGATTACGTGATTGAAACGATAGAAACATTGGAAGCTTTAACGGAAGTTTCTTCTTTAAAAGACGAAGAATTAGATGTTATTGGAGAACTTATTTCAAACCTTTACGGAGCGCTTGAAGTTCATAAAATGGTAAAAGAAGGAATGCCTCAAAAAGAAGCGTTGAATACTTTTATGAAACGCGTTTTAGGTTCCATAGACACTTAGAAATTATCACTACTGACTAACGCAAAAAAAATCCCAAAAGTTTTGGGATTTTTTTATGCCTTTAATTTTATATATTTATCAAAAATATATTTAAAAATGGAGAGTCATCAAGTTATCGGCACCGTAAATTTAAGCGAAATGAGCGCAATGAAAGTTGTTGAAGACGCGAAAAAGAAACTTAAAAATGCGAGAAAAGAACTCAGCGATTTGCAGGAAACGATGTATGCCGAAGGAAAACACGCCGTGCTAATTTGCTTGCAGGGAATGGACACCTCAGGAAAAGACAGTTTAATAAAAGAAGTTTTTAAAGATGTGAATGCAAGGGGCGTGGTGGTTCATAGTTTTAAAGTGCCCACAGAATTGGAATTAAATCACGATTATTTATGGCGCCATTATATTGCCTTGCCCGAACGCGGAAAGATTGGCGTTTTTAATCGTACGCATTATGAAAATGTGCTGGTTACCAGGGTTCATCCCGAATATGTTTTGGGAGAAAATATTCCGGCTGTAAAAAGTTTGGATGATTTAACCGATGAATTTTACCATAGAAGAATGGAAGTAATCAATGAATTTGAAAAGAATTTGGTCGCTAACGGAACCATTATTTTAAAATTTTTCCTGAATATTTCAAAATTGGAGCAAAAGAACCGACTATTAAGAAGATTGCGGCTTAAAGAAAAGAACTGGAAATTTTCTCCGGGCGATTTAAAGGAACGCAATCTTTGGAGCGAATATAAGTCGTGTTATGAGGATTTGCTTAACAAAACTTCAACAACGCTTGCGCCTTGGTATGTAATTCCTGCAGATGACAAGCCAACATCTCGTTTATTGGTGGCGGACATCATTGTGAAAACGCTGAAAAAATATAATTTTAAGGAGCCTGAATTGCCCGAAAAATATAAATCTGAATTAGAAAATTATAAAGCGCAGCTGGCAAGTGAATAAGCAATATAGGAATGCTGTTTTGTTAAAAAGTTTATAAAACTATTTTCATAATTTCTTAAAATTCCCTTTCAAATACTATCTTTACCAATATATAAATAAAAAAACTATGGAATTAAAATTACAAAAACCGATTATCTTTTTTGATTTGGAAACAACAGGAATTAATATTGCCAAAGACAGAATTGTGGAAATCTCTATTTTAAAAGTATTTCCAAACGGTAATAAAGAAAGCAAAACCTGGCTGGTAAATCCGGAAATGGAAATTCCGAAAGAAGCTTCGGATATTCACGGCATTACGAATGAAAAAGTTGTTACCGAGCCTACTTTTAATGAATTGGCGCCAAAAGTAAGCGAGATGATTAAAGGGTGTGATTTGGCAGGATTTAATTCGAACCGATTTGACATTCCGTTGTTGGCAGAAGAAATGTTGCGTGCCAATGTTGATTTTAGCATGAAAAATAGAGATTCTATTGATGTTCAGGTAATCTTTCATAAAAAGGAAGAGAGAACTTTAAGTGCGGGCTATCAATTTTACTGTGGCGGAAGTCTAGAAAATGCGCATTCAGCTGAGGCAGACACCAATGCCACCTATGAAATTTTATTGGCCCAGTTAGAAAAATATGATGATTTGGAAAATGACGTTCAGTTTTTAAATGATTTTTCAACCCACGTAAAAAGAGCGGATTTGGCCGGATTTATATTATTCAATGACAAAAATGAAGAAATTTTCACCTTCGGAAAATATAAAGGCTATAAAGTAGAAAAAGTGTTAAGAGATGATAAAGGTTATTATTCGTGGATTCAAAATGCCGATTTTCCTTTATACACCAAAAAAGTATTGGGGGAAATAAGAGAACGTGTTTACCCAAAAAAGGAAGCGGTTACCCTTGAAGATTTAAAAAATAAATTCAATCAAAAAATATAATATGTTAGTAAATTTTGACAGTTTGGAAGATACCTCTAAAATTTGGATTTACCAGTCCAATAGAGAATTCTCAGAAAATGAAGTTGCAGAAATTAGCCATAATTTAGAAAATTTTATTGGTGCTTGGAAACGTCACGGTGACGATTTAAAAGCATCATACCAAATAAAATACAATCAATTTATTGTGATTGCTGTTGATGAAAATTTTAATGAAGTATCCGGCTGTTCCATAGATGCTTCAGTGAATTTGATCAAGCAATTTGAACAAAAATTCGCCATAGATTTAACCAATAAATTAAACATTTCATTCAAAGACAATAACAATATCAATGTGGTGAGCATGGCCAATTTTCAACAGTATGCCAAACAGCAAAAAATAACTTCAAACACGGTGGTGTTTAACAATATGATTACCAATAAAGGTGATTTTGAACAAAACTGGGAAGTGACAGCCGATAAAAGTTGGCACAAACGCTTTTTAGCAGTCACCAATTAAAAAAGCAATTCTTAAGAGTTTTTGGTTTCATTTTTGATAACGATAGTGAGACAAATTGTCAATGCAATGATTCCTCAATCCAAAAAATACATGATAAAAAAATTATTGTTCCTGTTTTTGCTGCTGAATTGTGCTTTCTTGGAAGCTCAAAACGTGGATCCATTGCAAACAAATGATGTTGTTGCCCAGCAAAAATGGGTGGATAGTTTGATGAATCACATGACGCTTGACGAAAAAATTGGTCAGTTGTTTATGGTGCAGGCGTATTCAAATTTAGATGAAAAACACCGTATTTTTATCGACAGTTTAATTGAAAACTACCATATTGGCGGATTGATATTTATGCAGGGAACGCCGGAAAAGCAGGCTGTTTTAACTAACAATTACCAATCAAATTCCAAAATCCCGTTGTTGATTGGTTTTGATGGCGAATGGGGATTGGATATGCGATTAAAAGATACCTATCGTTTTCCTTGGAATATGGCGCTTGGCGCCATTACCGACAATAAATTGGTGGAAGAATTTGGTGCGCAATTGGGAAAACATTGCAAACGAATGGGCATTCACATTAATTTTGCACCGGTGGTGGATATCAATATAAATCCTGAAAATCCAATCATTGGAAATCGATCTTTTGGAGAAAATAGAGAAAATGTAACGCAAAAAGCATTGGCTTTTGTGAAAGGAATGCAAAGCCAAAATGTATTGTCAAATGCCAAACATTTTCCCGGTCACGGCGACACAGCAACAGATTCCCACAAATCGTTACCTATATTGAATTTTGATATCAAAAGACTCGATTCAATAGAATTATATCCTTATAAAAAGCTAATTGATAATAATTTAACCAGCGTAATGGTGGCGCATTTAAGTGTGATAGGTTTGGAAGAAAATAATGATTGTCCAACCTCACTTTCTTATCAGGTGATTACCAAACTATTGAAGGAGAAATTAAATTTTGAGGGGTTGATTTTAACCGACGCACTCAATATGAAAGGCGTTTCCAATTATTCGGAATTGGGCGACATTAATTTGGATGCCTTGTTGGCTGGCAATGATATGTTGTTAATTCCTACTGATGTTCCTTTGGCTTCAGAAAATATTAAAATTGCTTTAAGTAAAGACATTATTACTTTGGAACGCATCAATTATTCCGTCAGAAAAATATTAAAAGCAAAATATTGGGCCGGATTAAACAAGTATAAAAATATTGAATTAACCAATTTGCAGCAAGATTTGAACGCAATTGAAGATGAATTACTTCATCGAAATTTGGTCGAAAACTCCATTACATTGCTCAAAAATGAATCCTTAATTTTTCCAATTCAGCATTTAGAGCGGAAGAAAATTGCCTATGTTAAATTGGGTGATGCAAATCATAGTGATTTTTTAAATATGTTGAAGAATTATGCAGCGGTTGATGAAATTTCAAACGACACGCTCGATAATTTAATGGATGAACTTAAACCCTATAACCTTGTTATTGTTGGGTTTCATAAGTCAAATGACAATCCTTGGAAAGACTATAAATTTAAATCTGAAGAATTACTGACGCTGCAAAAAATCGCCAAAAACAAAAGGGTAATTTTAGACGTTTTTGCAAGTCCGTACAGTTTGTTGCAGCTTGAAAATTTTGAAAATATTGAAGGTGTTGTGGTCTCTTTTCAAAACAGTAAAATTGCCCAGGAAATTTCTGCACAAATGCTGTTTGGCGCTTTGGATATCAAGGGAAAATTGCCGGTTTCCATCGCCGGTCAATTTTTGGAAACTGAAGGAATATTATCTAATTCTCTCGGACTTTTAGGCTATTCGGTTCCTGAAGACGTGGGGCTGAGCAGCAAGAAACTAAGTAAAATAGATTCAGTGGCTGCTGTTATTTTAAATGGAAAAATGGCTCCGGGAATGCAAATTTTAGTTGCCAGAAAAGGAAAAGTTGTGTACCATAAAAGTTTCGGTTTTCATACAGATGAAGAAAAAACACCGGTTCTTAACAGCGATTTATATGATATTGCCTCTTTAACAAAAATTGTGGCTACATTGCCGCTGATTATGGAACTTGAAGAGCGGGAAATTTTGCATTTAAACAGTACTTTAGGAAGTTTAATCCATAAATTAAAGCGGACAAATAAGCGAAAATTAACTATACAGGAAGTGCTTTCGCACTATGGCGGTCTACAGCCCTGGATTCCTTTTTATTTAAAAACGCTGGATAGTGCAACAAAAAAGCCTTCAGCCGATTTTTATCGTACCGAAAGAAGCCATAAATTCAATTTAAAAATTATGGATAGCTTGTATTTGCTTAGCAGTTATAAAGATGAAATGTTTGATTTTATCGCGGATTCAGAACTTCTTAAAAAGAAAGAATACAAATACAGTGATTTGCCTTTTTATATTTTTAAAAATTATATAGAAAATCATTATAAAAATGATTTAAACGTGCTTACCCAATTGCATTTTTACAGGCCGATGGGCGCAAACAGAACTACTTATTTGCCTTTGGAAAAGTTTTCAAAAAATGAAATTGTGCCAACCGAAAAAGACAATTATTACCGTTTCAAACTTGTGCATGGCGACGTGCACGATATGGGCGCGGCAATGCAGGGCGGAATTGGCGGTCACGCAGGTATTTTTTCCAATGCGAATGACATTGCCAAAATGATGCAAATGTACCTACAAAAAGGCTATTATGGCGGACAAAGATATTTTCAGCCTGAAACCATCGATAAATTTAATCATCGTTATTATGCGGACGACGGGGTGAGAAAAGGCGTTGGTTTCGACAAGCCGCAACTAAATGAAAACGTAAAAGCGACTTGTGGCTGTGTATCCGACAGTAGTTTTGGACATAGCGGTTTTACGGGAACTTATACCTGGACCGATCCGGAATCGGAGATTGTTTATGTGTTTTTGTCGAATAGAATTTTCCCGACTTCGGCAAATATGGATTTGGTGAAATACAATATCAGAACCGAAATTCAACAGCTGATTCAAGATGCCATTATTGACTAATGGTCATTGTTTTTGTTGAAATAATTCCTAAAAAAATAGAACTAAAAAGGTAAATTATTGTGAGTTTCCAATTAAAAATATAATAAACAATTGCGGCCTGAATTATATAAAACAGCGGAAAAAGGGTTGTAATTAACGCAAATCTGTAGGTATTCATAAAAACCACATCCTTAATGTTGGGCTTGATATATTTCCAAATTAATAATGGAAAAACACTGTTTAATTTTGCAAGCAGATGGAAAGGGGTAAACAAATTGATAATTTCTTTTTTCGCCATTGCTGTTGAAGGAATTGTATCTATATTTTCAACCATTTTATTGGCTTCAAACGGATTTAAATAGTCAACGCCCATTGTTTCCAATTTCACAATAATCTCAGCATAATTGGCTGAATCATCCACGTGAAGTGTTAAGTTTTTCAGGGCAATTGAAACTTGATTTGTGATTTCCTTAAATTTTGTATCAGGTTTTTTAACATCAATAAATTGATTGGCAAGTATGGGTCTTCCATAATAAATGGAAGTGCTTGAAGGAAAATTTAAATGGGAATCGTAATTAATGCCAATAGGAACAATGTAAATAGGCAAGTCGGGATATTTTTGAAGCGTGCCTAAAATAATGCGCGCAAATCCTTTTTTTAGCGATTGCACCCTGCGGTCTAAATGGTGTTCTCCTTCAGCAAAAATTTGAATTGCTTTTTTTTCTTTCAAAATTTCAATGCATTGCTCAAAAACAGCAAAATTCTTTTCTATGGTGCGAACGCCATCCCGAACCCTATAAATAGGAATCATATTGAGCGACCGCAATATTTGGGCAACTAAACCAACCTTGAAGGCGCTGGCTCTGGTTAAAAAATGACTGTTTCTATTGTTGGTTGTGGGCACTACGATAGCATCTATTAACGCATTTTGATGATTGCCGATAAAAATCACGGCACCGTTTTTTGGGATATTTTCTTTACCGTAAACGGACATCCTTTTGAATAAAAAGAACAATCCGATTTTTACATAAATTCTGATGAAATTATACCAAAGCTTTCTCAAATCTATGTAGTTGTTTTTTGTTTAGACCAATATCCCGCCAATGCCAAGCCCGAAAAAATATCCCAAATTGCCCAAAATGCCACCAACAGTGCCATACCGCCCAAACCGTTAAAGAAGCTAAAAATGAGTAACAAACCCAACCCGGAGTTTTGAATGCCCGTTTCTATGGCAAGCGTTTTTTGGTCTGTAAAGGAAAGTTTCATCAATTTGGCAAAATAAAATCCGGTTGCCAATGCCAGTAAATTATGGACAATCACCAAAATTAAGACATAATGGATATAGTTTATGAAAATATCAAAATTGTCATAAAAAGCAATTACGATAAAAAGCATAAAAATGACCAAAGAAATTGGTTTTAGGATTTTTGCCAGTTTAACCGCCAAAGCAGGCTTGGCATTTTTTACCCACATTCCAAGAATTAATGGAATCCCTAAAATTAAGGTAACCAATTTTACCAATTCCCAGGGATTTAATTCTATGGTTTGAAGAATTTCAGCAGTTGGCGCATATAAATTCCCATAAAAATAAAGGTTAAAAGGCGTCATTACCAAGCAAACCAAGGTTGAAAATGCTGTTAAACTGATGGATAATGCCGAATTCCCTTTAGCCATTTGGGTCATAAAGTTTGAAATGTTTCCGCCCGGACAAGATGCAACCATCATCATTCCCAATGCAATGCTTGGCATTGGATTTACCAATTTTATAAAAATGAAAGTAATCAAGGGCAATAAAATAAACTGGGAAATTACCCCGGTCAATAAAATTTTCGGATTTTGAAATAAGCGTTTAAAATCGTCTTTGGTAATGCCCAATGCCACTCCAAACATAATTATGGCCAGAGTTATGTTAAGCACCCAAAGTCCTTCGGTATCAAAATTTATTTTTAAGGAATCTAAATTTTCAGGCATATTAGTTTTTAAAGGCGTATTCAACAATATTTGCCCCCATCTTTAAGGCTTTTTCGCGAATTTCAAAAGGATCACCATGCACTTCTTCATCTTCCCAGCCATCGCTTAAATCCGATTCATAGTCGTAAAAACAAACCAATCTTCCTTCATAAAATAACCCAAAACCTTGAGGTTGTTTGTTGTCGTGCTCGTGAATTTTTGGGGTGCCGTTTTCGAAATTAAAAGTCTGGTGGTAAATTGGATGGTTGTAAGGAATTTCTTTAAAATCGAGCGCTGGAAAAACTTTTTTCATTTCTCTTCTAACATAGGTGTCCAATCCGTAATTGTCGGAAATATGCAAAAACCCGCCAGAAATTAAATAATTTTTTAAATTTTCAATAGCATCATCGGTAAAACTTATATTTCCGTGGCCGGTCATAAAAACGATGGGATAATTGAAAATAGCAACGCTATTTATTTCAACCGTTTCCGGATTTTCTTTAATGGAAGTTTTTATGTTTTTGTTGCAAAATTTTATAAGATTTGGCAAGGCTGTCGGGTTTGCATACCAATCACCGCCGCCGTTATATTTTAAGATGGCAACTTGCTGCGCAGAAATTTTCGCAAAAGGCATAAGGCAAAAAACAAAAGCAACAAGTGCTACTTTTAATTTAGGTGCTTGCAATAAAATTTTTAAGTTCGGAAATGTAATCATCAAATTCATTCATTTACAAATGCCACACTGTGAACTGCAACAATGCCGGCAGTTTCAGTTCGCAAACGGCTATTTCCCAAAGATACAGGAATAAAGTTATTGGCCAAACTTTGTTGAATTTCTTTGGTTGAAAAATCTCCTTCCGGTCCAATGAGAATGGTGGTTTTTAGTGATGGTTTTATTTCGGATTTCAATGATTTTTTACTGGTTTCTTCGCAATGAGCAATAAATAACTGTCCGCTAAAATTTGATTGCATAAAAGCATTAAAAGTGACGGGTTCATTCAATTTTGGAAAATGGAATTTAAGCGATTGTTTTGCTGCAGACAGAATTATTTTCTCCACTCGATCAGTTTTAATGACTTTACGTTCAGAGTGTTCGCAAATAATTGGCGTAATTTCATCAATGCCAATTTCGGTCGCTTTTTCCAGAAACCATTCAAAACGGTCGTTTAGTTTTGTGGGCGCAATGGCGATATGCAGATAATAATTTCGCTCCTTTTTTTGGGTTTCCAAATTCACAATGTTCACCAAACATTTTTTATCGTCCGCCAGCAAAATTTCCGAAGTGAACAATTGCCCCAAACCATTGGTTATAAAAATTTTATCGCCTTCTTTTTTTCGTAAAACCCGCACAATGTGTTTGCTTTCAATTTTATCAAAAGAAAACTGTTTGGTTTCAGAGGTAATTTTTGGATTGTAAAATAATTGCATTATAAATCTTTTCTGAAGGTGCACCGTTTTTTATAAACTACCGGATCAAAATTTTTCCAAAGTGCCGCGGCCGCTTTGTTTGTAGAAAGTTCGGGAGTTCTGTAACAATTGATAATTCCTTTTTTTGTATAAGTTTTGTAAAATTCTTCAAAAATGATGGCATGAACGCCCTTGTTTTGGTGGTTCGGATGAACGCCAATTAAATAGAAAAGAATGTCTTTGCTGTATTTTTTAGCCTGTAATAAATGAAAAATCCCAAATGGAAATATTTTACCTTTTGATTTTTGCAATGCTTCTGAAAAAGAAGGCATAGTGATGGCAAACGCAACCAGTTTTTCCTCTTTATCAACAACGAAAGCAATCAGTTCAGGGTTGATAAATGGAATAAATTTCTTTTTAAAATAAGCTTTTTGGATGTTGGAAATAGGAACGAAGGATGACAATGAAGCATAACTTTTATTGAACAAATCGAACATTTCATCCACATAAGGCAATATTTCCTTCGTTTTGGTAAAATTGAGCGCCTTATATTGGTAGCGTTTTTTAATGATTTCGCTGGCCTTCATAAAAAATTCGGTTTTTACATTGATGAAAGGAAATTTACTTTCGTTGTATTCCTTTTCCACCACAAAACCAAGTTTTTCAAAATGTTCTTTGTAATACGGATAATTATACCAGGTAATCATGGAGCCAATATAGTCAAAGCCCTCTGTTAAAACGCCAACTTTATCCAGGTTTGAAAAGCCCAGCGGCCCTTCCATATATTCTAATTTGTTTTGTTTACCAATTTCCTCAACCTTAGCCAATAATATTTTTGAAACCTCAAGATCATCAATAAAATCGAACCAGCCAAAACGCATTTTTTTAACGTTTTGTTCATTAATTTCGGTGTAATTGATAATTGCGGCAATTCTTCCCACGATTTCATTGTTTTTCATGGCGACAAAAAAACGGGCTTCTGCATGTTGAAAAACCGGATTTTTGGTTTTGTCAAACGATTCAATTTCATCATTTATGATAGGCGGAACCCAATAAGGATTGTTTTTATATAATTTAAAAGGAAATTCAACAAAAGCTTTCATTTCCTTTTTCGATGTCATTTCTTGTAGTGTAATCATAAGATTCAAATGATTTTAATTGCGATTTTTGTTAAATAGCCTTGAAAAGATTCCTTTTCTGTTTGGTTTTCTTGAAATCGTTTCTTTTGCCGCATTTTTGTAAACAAAAGAATCTCGATGACGATCTAACCTCCAGGCAAATCCAGCCGTGGCATACACATAAGAATAGTCATCTAAAAAGTTGGTCCTTGCAGAAGCGTCCAATTGTAAATTTTCTGTGACCAAATAGGCGACTCCTGTTCCAAACTGATAATTTGGCGAAAAATCGTTGTAATATTTCCCTTGATTTTCAACAAAATAAGACCAATTTTGATTGATGGCATAAGTCATGGTAACAATGTACGAGTAATATTTATCTTCCGAAGTGATATTGTCGGCAATTAAATTCGTCAACAAAACCAGTCGGTCAGAAAAATCGTTTTGCAATAATAAAGCACCTTTATAACTGATGCCTTCCTCACTTTTGTAATCTTTTCCCAAAAAGTTTAAATGCGCTCCGCCATAAACCCCAACCGAAGGAATCAATCGTTTTTTATCAAAAGCCATTTTGCGTTTCCAACTGCGAATTTCCTTTGACTTATCTTTATATTCTTGCTGATATAACAAATATTTCGCACCAACAGTAAGGTCGCTGAGTCCTTTGATATGATAATTTGGATCGGGAAAGTTATTGACTTCATCTCTCCGGTAAGCCACATTGGCGTTAAACTCCAAACGCTCTTTAAATTCCCCAACCCTAAAAAACAATTCGCCACCCAAAGTTTTAGCGAAAGCTCCAAGCGTTTCATCATTATTGCTGTTATAAAACATTCCGGCTTCAACCTGATAAACATTGGTGCCAACGCCATACGGACTTTCAGAAAAACCGGGTCTTTTTGAGTTGATAATTTCGGTGTATTGGGCAGTGATAAGTTGAAAACTTGCTAAAAGTACAATTGAAAAAATAACGTTTTTCATAGTTTAAATGGATTGATGTGCCAAAGATAAGATTTATTATTATTTAACGTTTTAGTTGCGCTCAAATTGTTATTTTTGAAAATTATAAAAACTTGATGAAATGGGATTGTTAAGAACGTTAGCAATTATAGTAATTATATATTATGCTATTAAACTTATAGGAAGGTATATTTTGCCTTTGTTTGTGGGAAAAATTGTTGATAATGTTGAAAAAAAGATGAAAGAACAACAACAACAATATCAAGATCGACAAGAAAAATCAACCGGCAAAGTTGGTGATACAGTGATAGCAAAAAAACCTTCAGATTATAAGGAAGGAAATAAAAATGTAGGGGACTATGTTGATTATGAAGAAGTTAAAGACGATAAATAAATGAATTTTCTCATCAAAAAAGCAGCTCCATACGTAATTGCCCTCGTAGCTTTTATCCTTATTTCTGTTGCCTATTTTTCTCCAATTCTTGAAGGGAAAAAAATATTCCAAAGCGATATTATGCATTTTACGGGAATGGCGAAAGCTATCAATGATTTTCGCAGTGAAAATGATGCGGAACCTTATTGGACTAACGCTGCTTTTGGTGGAATGCCAACCTACAATTTAAGCGTTTTATATCCAAATGATTATGTTAAAAAATTAGATAGTTTTTTGCGGTTTTTGCCAAGACCTGCCGATTATTTATTTCTGTATTTTTTAGGTTTTTTTATATTGTTATCGGTGTTAAAAGTCGAATATAAATTGGCGATATTGGGTGCTTTGGCTTTCGGATTTTCCACCTATTTTATCATTATTTTGGGCGTTGGCCACAATTCAAAAGCGCACGCAATTGCCTATATGCCAATTGTTTTAGCAGGAATTTTATTGGTGCTGCAGCGAAATTATTTATGGGGTTTTTTGCTTACTGCCGTAGCGATGTCGTTGGAGGTTAAGGCAAGCCATCCGCAAATGACCTATTATTTGTTTTTTGCGGTGTTAATTTTGGGTGTTTTCTATTTGATTGAGGCCTTTAAAGAAAAACAATTGCCTTCTTTTTTTAAAGGTATCGCCATTTTGATTGTTGCGGTTGTGCTGGCAATTGGCACAAATGCCACCAGTTTATTGGCAACAAAAGAATATGTGGATCACAGCACCAGAGGAAAAAGTGAACTCACCATCAATCCGGATGGATTGCCCAAAAAAGCTTCCAGCGGATTGTCCAAAGAATATATCACTGATTACAGTTATGGTATTTTAGAAACATTTAACTTGTTTATTCCGCGTTTTATGGGCGGCGGAAATTATGAAAATGTTGGACTGGATTCTAATATTTATAATTTTTTAAAGGACAAAACCGATCCGCGGCAGGCGAAAGAATTTGCTGAATTTGCACCGATGTACTGGGGAAAGCAGCCTGGAGTTGAAGCGCCTGCTTATGTTGGCGCTGTGCTGGTGTTTTTGTTTGTTTTGGGCATTTTTCTGGTTAAAGGTAAACTAAAAAATTGGCTGGTTGGCGTTGTTATTTTTTCAATATTGCTAAGTTGGGGGAAAAACTTTAATTTTTTAACAAACTTTTTTATTGATTATTTCCCATTATACAATAAGTTCAGGGCGGTTTCATCTATTCAGGTGCTTGCGGAATTGGCAGTTCCGTTATTGGGAATATTGGCCTTAAATCAATTTTTTAATAAAGCGGTTGCTACTGAAATAAAATTAAAAGCACTAAAAAACAGTTTGTATATTACCGGCGGTATCGCATTGATTTTTACCTTATTCGGTACAAGTCTTTTTGATTTTGATGGTTTGAGAGATGCCAGTTACGACCAATTATTGCCCGGTTTGTTGGAGGCAATTATTGCAGACAGAAAAGCGATTTTCTTTTCCGACAGTTTACGGACACTTATTTTTGTTGTGATTTCTGCTGGCGTTTTATGGTTATTCATTAAAGAAAAACTGAATAAAAATTATGCTATTATTGTTTTAGGCGCCATCATTTTGTTCGATTTGGTTTCGGTTGACAAACGCTACGTAAACAACGCCGATTTTCAAAATGCAAGAGAAATTGAAAGGCCTTTTGCGGCTTCAGAAATTGACAGGGAAATATTAAAAGACACGAGTCATTACAGGGTAGCCAATTTTATTGTAGACCCAATGAACGACGGTAGCACTTCCTATTTTCACAATTCTATCGGCGGTTATCATGCAGCAAAATTGGAACGATACCAGGAGTTGTACGATTTTCACATTTCGAAAAATAATATTGAAGTGTTAAATATGCTAAATACCAAATACTTTGTTTTTGAAGATGGAAGCCAGCGTGAAACGGTGCAACAAAATCCGAATCCGAACGGAAATGCCTGGCTGGTAAACACCATAAAAATTGTTGACAATGCGAATGAAGAAATATTGGCCTTGGACAGTTTAAAAACAAAGGCCGAGGCAGTGATTGATAAAAGGTTTGTTTCGGAAGGATTTAAAACCAATTATCCAAAAGATTCAACGGCAACAATTCAATTAACATATTATGCGTTAAATAACTTGGTTTATGATTTCAAGGCAAACACAGACCGGTTTACCGTTTTTTCTGAAATCTATTACAAAGATGGATGGAATGCCTATATTGACGGAAAATTAACGCCACATTACCGCGTTAATTTTGTGTTGCGCGGCTTGGAAATTCCAAAAGGAAACCATAAAATTGAATTTAAGTTTGAGCCTACAGTTGTTAAAAAGGGATCCACCATCGCTTTAATTTCTTACGGATTGCTTTTGGTGATTTTTGCAGGTTGGTTTTTTGTTGAAAGAAAAAAAACTAACTGATAGAATAATTCATCAATTTTAAAATCCTTAAGAAATTTGTTTTGTTTCTTGAGGAAACCAGTAACTTTTTTTTGTTTGAAAGCACAAGTTCACCCGAATTGTTGAATTGAACAACGTGCTTTAGGTTTAAAAGCGTAGAGCGGTGTATTCTAAAAAAATTAGCCTGCATTAAAATGCTTTCCACCTTTTTTAAATTGTTTGAAGTGGTATAAACTTTATTATCCGCTGTATAGAAATTGGTGTAACTTCCATCGGCCTCACAATATAAAATATCATCTATGTCAACAAAGGTAAAGGCTCCGTTCTGCATTGGCAGGGAAATTTTATGATGTTTGTTTTCCAGTTGATTTTTAAAAGCGAGGTATTTATCTGAATTAAAAGTCGATTGTTTTGCTAAAAATTTATCCAAAACAGCTATTAATTGGTCTTCCTGAATGGGTTTATTCAGATAATAAAAAGCAAAATAGTCCATTGCTTTTTCTTTGTAATCTTTGAGTCCGGTCGTGAAAATCACCTCAAATGTTGAAGTATTTGAAAAATAATCCAATATTTCAAAACCATCACCATCAAGTAATTGGATGTCTAAAAAAACCAATTGCGGATTTAGGTCATTGATCAATTTAATTCCTTTTTCTACCCCGGTTTCGTGTCCAACAACCTTTATTTGCGAGCTGTAATTTGTTTCTAATATGTTTTTGAGATGTTTGTAGGCGGCGGTCTCGTCTTCAATAATTATGGCACTTATCATCATGAAATTTTAAAAACTTATTAATGGGATTTTCAAAGTAACTTTTAATCCCACTAAGGTATTAAATTCGTCAGTCACATTTGTAATAATGACCAAATTTTCTTCACTTTTCGCATCATTGATTAATTGCAGACGTTCATTAATGTTGGAAAATGAGATTCCTGAACTTTTTGATGCTGAAGAATTTTCATTTTTCTGAATACCAACGCCATTGTCTATAATTTCACAGATTAAAAATTCTTCATTTTCAATAGTGAAATTCACATCAATATGGTTGGTGTTATTTCCATTTTTAAAGCCATGCTTAAATGCATTTTCAATAATGGGCTGTAAAATCATGGGCGGCACTAAAATATTTTCCAATTCATCTGAAGGAATGGCTTCAGTATTTATGGTATAGGAACTATTTTTGTGGAATCTTAATTTTTGAAGTTCCAAATACAATTTGGCCATTTCAATCTCATCCGTTAAATTGATTAAATTTGATTTTGTTGACTGAAGGATTAAATTCACCAATTCGGCAAATTTGCCCAAACAGTTTTTAACTTCCTCAATCTCTCCCTTATTTGCCAAATCTTCAATGTTAACCAGTAAATTATTGATGAAATGCGGATTCATTTGCGCATTTAATGCCTTATAACGCAAATTGGAAATATTTTCCTTGATTTTTTCCTGCTGTTTAATTTTCTGGTTTCTTCTGTAAAATAAATAGGCAATGAATAATAAAAATACCAAAATAGCCAAACTAACAAACCACCAGGTTTTATAAATAGGCGGTTTAATTTTAAATGAAAATAGGGAAGGAGCAATGCTTTCCAAATTGTTTTTTGAAATTGCTTTAACTTCAAAAGTGTAGTTGTTTGGCGGTAATGCAGAATATCTCACCGTATTGTTTTTTGTTTCAACCCAATCGGATTCCAATCCCATCAACCGGTATTTAAATGTAATGTTTCCCAGACTTTTAAAAGATATTCCGGAGAAATTAAACTGAATATTATTGGATTTAAAATCAAATGTTTGATTGCTTATTTTTTCGATGCTGTTGTTGTTCAAAAGCACCTCATTAATGTAAATTTTTGGCGCAGCAATCGAATTTTCTTCATGTGAAATATCAATAATATTCAACCCGTTTGAAGTGGCCACATAAACTTTATTTCCATTCACATAACACGCTCTCACATCGTTGCTGTACAATCCGTCAGAAATGGTGTAAGTTTTAAGGTTTACCAAATTATTGTTATCGTCAAGTTCTAACCTATTAAGTCCCAAATTTGTAGAAAGCCAAATATTGTTTTTTGCATCCACAAAGATGGATTTGATATAATTGCTCAATAAGCCGCTTTTAACGGAAATGGATTTGAATTTTCCATTTTTCAAAATTCCCAAACCATAAGCGTTAGATCCTATCAGCAAACCTCTGGAAGTATTTTCCATAGCGTAAACAGTGTTTGCGTTGAATTGATTCCCTAGGTCGTATTTTTTGGTTATACCTTTGTTTTGAAGATACAAACCTTTGGTGGTACCAATCCAAAGGCTGTCATTTCCCACGTAAGAAACGGAAGTGCTTCTTTGATTCCATAATTTTTCAGTAAATAGTGAGGAGCTATTAATTTTGCCAACACCATTGGAATTGGCAGTATAAATTTCATTACCTTCAATTGAAAAATATTTGAAATTTTTTAGATCAGATTTAAAAAAATCGGCATCATACATATTTTTGATGCTTTCAATGTTAAAATTAGGATTTATTTGATCAATGCTGTTATTGCTTAAAACAAAAAGAAGATTTTCATACAATACCAATTGCTTTATTCTTTTTGGGTTTTCATCCAATTTTCTAATGATAACTGTTTGAAGGGTTTCCTGATTTAAAATTATAATTTCAGCTTGTTCATTACCCAAAACCAATTTATCTTGAAACAGTGCTATCGAATGTATATCGTTACTCTTCGGATCTTCAAATTGAACTCCTTGAACTTTAAGATTAGGAATTAGAAATACGCCAGTTGATTGACTGCCAATCCAAATGTTGTTTTCTAAATCAATAAAAGTACGTGTTGATCTAATGTCTTTTAAAATTATTTTTGGATTCAGGTAATTGTCCTTCTCGTTAAAAATGTACACACCTTTATATATATTTGTAATCCAATAATCTTTTCCGATTTTATAGGTTCTTGCTAAAAAATTATTATTTTCCTTTATTAAATATCCGGAAATATTTTTAATAATTTCATCTTCATTTCTAAGAAGCATCCCTAAATTATTATTTATTTTTTCTATGGAATTTTTGGGAAATTTAGTGGGGTCAAAAGATTTCCATTCTGACAAATTTGGATTTTTTAATAACTGTTTTGAAATTACTTTAATTCCCCCGCGATTGTTATAGGAAGTCAATAAATGTACTTTTTGATTTATATCCTCAATAATGAAGGCGCTATAAGCTGATTTTATATTATTGGCAATGGAATAATTTTCAATGCTTAAATCAGGATTAAGGACTTTGACGGTATTTGATGTATGACAAAACCAAATTTTTCCTTTTGAATCTTCAAAGATATCATCAATAAATTTTGTAAATTGTAACTTCTTTAAAAAAGGAAGGTTGTCTTTATTGTAAAAACGATTGTTTTGAATAAATCCAATATTTCCGTTAAATGCTGTCATCCAAATTCTATTTTTGGAATCTTTGAATAAGGCTAAAATTTCATTTCCGGGAATGCCGTCGTTTACCGTAAAATTTTTAAAATTGAGTCCGTCAAATTTACTGATGCCATAATCGGTTGCAACCCAAATAAATCCATTTTCATCCTGTAGAATATCATAGATGGTGTTACTGGGCAAGCCATTATTTGTGGTAAATTGCGTTAATCCAGGAATTTGGGCGCATAAAGTTGTCTTAAATAATAAGAATACAATAAAAAAATAGCCAATTTTACGCATTAAAAGTTCATTATTATACATCAAATATAACGCTTATAAATTTATAAATCACTTTGATATATAAAATTTACACGCTTGTAAATGAAGTGTTTTGGTAAAGGAAAAATCCTTGTATATTCGCAACTGTCAACTCAAACACAGGAAAATTATTTGAAAAGGGTAAAGCAAGGCTATGATGAAGGGAAGGTGCTTTTAAGCACCTTTTTTTGTATGTTAAACTTTCAGATACAAGAAATTATTTTTCATTGATTATCTATAAATTAATCAATAACTTGCCAAAGATTTAAACTTTATTCACTTACTTGATGCACTGTGCTTTACCTTTTAATCAATGTAGCTATTTAGCATTTTCTAATCAATATTTTTTGATTGGACTGCTGTCAATATTTAATTTTATGATAAAAAATAGTTGATATGCAAATTGGAATGATTTTGGACAAAACTTTTCCGCCCGATCCCAGGGTGGAAAATGAAGCTATTTCGCTAATTAAAGCAGGGCATGAAGTTTTTTTATTTTGTTTGAAATACCATAAAAATGAAGGTGATATTTTAATTAATGGTATCCAAGTAAAGCGCTATCAAACGAATAAATTGGAATACAAATTATCGGCATTGGCCTATACTTTTCCTTTTTATACGGCGATAATGGCGCGTAAAATTACCCGTTTTTTAAAAAAGCACCATATTGAAGCCATTCATATTCACGATATGCGAATTGCCGAGGCTGTTTTTAAAGCAAATAAACTATTGAATTTACCAACGGTTTTGGATTTGCATGACAATATGCCCGAAATCATGAAATTGTATGCACATCTCCAAAAATTTCCGGGAAAACAATTGATCTCTCCTAAAAAATGGAAGCAAAAAGAAGAGGAATTTATTGGTAAAGCGACTAAAATCGTCACGGTTTCTCAAGAATTTATTGAAGAGGTTGTTAACCGCACAAAAATTGCCCGCGATAAAATTGTGTTGGTGCCAAACACAGTGCATCGGTCATTTTATAAAGATGCTTTAATTGATAATTTGATTGTTGATACCTATAAAAATGATTTTGTGATTCTGTATTTGGGTGATACCGGATTGCGTCGCGGATTGCAAACTGCGATTGAATCATTAATAATTTTAAAGGAAAAAATTCCAAATGTGAAGTTGGTAATTGTAGGAATAAGTTCTACGGATTCAATTTTGAAACAGCAGGTAATTGATTTAAAGTTGGAAAGTCATGTCGATTTTAAAGGTTGGCAAGATGTATTGTTGTTTCCTTCATATATTGTGGCAAGTGCGGTATGCATTTCGCCGTTGCACAGAAATATTCAGCATGATGTGGCTTACGCAAACAAGCTTTTTCAATATATGAGTTTTGGAAAACCTCTTTTGGTGAGTGACGCCATTGCACAGAAAAATTTGATAAAAAAAACAAACTCGGGTTTGGTGCATTTAGAAAAGAACGCGGAGGATTTTGCTTATAAAGTGTTGCAATTATATGCGGATCAAGCACTGAGAAGCCGTTTGGGAAGCAATGGGAAACAATTTGTGGAAGAAGAATTTTGTTGGGAAAAAACCTCGGAAAAATTAATAGCTTTATACGAAAATCTACCTAAATAATGAAAAAAGCGCTCATCATCACCTATTATTGGCCTCCTGCCGGAGGTTCTGGAGTGCAGCGTTGGCTTAAATTTGTTAAGTATTTTAGGGGTTTTGGCATTGAACCCGTTGTTTATACTGTTGAAAATCCCAATTATCCCATTGTTGATGAGTCGCTTATAAAAGATATTCCTGAAGGCATAGAAATTTTAAAACAACCCATTTGGGAGCCCAATAATTTGTTTGCTTTCTTCGGAAAAAAGAAAACTGAAAGCGCTGGTTTTTTAAATCCGAATCCTACTTTATTAGGAAAAATATTACAATACATCCGCGCAAATTATTTTATCCCGGATGCCCGTAAATTTTGGGTAAAGCCATCAACAGCTTATTTAAAAAAGTATTTGAAATTAAACAAAATTGATGTGGTGATTACCACCGGTCCGCCGCACAGTATGCACTTAATTGGCTTGAATTTAAAGAAAGAACTCCATATAAAGTGGCTAGCAGATTTCAGGGATCCCTGGACGGAAATTGATTATTTTCATCAATTGCCTTTATCCAAAAAAGCCAATGAAAAACACCATGATTTAGAAAATGAGGTGCTAAAAAATGCGGATGCTGTTTTGGTTGTCGGCAAAACGATGCAGAAGAATTTCAGTCCGTATAACAGCAATGTAATCACTGTAACTAATGGTTTTGATGAAGTGCTGACAGATGAAAATGTGGTATTGGATTCAAAATTTACGATAACGCACATTGGATTAATGAATGCCGACAGAAATCCGAAAATGCTGTGGGAAGTGTTGTCGGAAATTGTTTCTGAAAACAAAGACTTTGCGGCTGATTTTGAATTGAAGCTTATCGGAAAAGCGGATGCTTCCGTAATCCAGAATATATCAAAATATCAACTTTCTAAGAATGTTCGGGTCATTGATTATGTAATGCATGATAAAGTGGTGGAATTGCAGAAAAAATCTCAGGTATTGTTGCTTATCGTTAATAATGTTCCAAGTGCAAAAGGCATCATCACCGGAAAAATATTTGAATATTTAATGGTAAAACGCCCAATTTTGGCCATTGCGCCAATTGATGGAGATTTGGCTGAAATCATAAAAGAAACCAACAGTGGCTTGGTAGTGGATTTTGAAGATAAAAATACCTTAAAAATGGCTATATTAGATTTATATGCTACTTTTAAGCAGGAAAATTTAACCGTTGAATCAAAAAATATTGCACAATTTCACCGGAAGGAATTGACCAAAAAAGTTTCGGAACTGATATACAAAATTACTGAATGAAAAAAATTATAACCATATTGGGCGCTCGTCCGCAATTTGTAAAAGCGGCTGTTTTAAGTCGGATTATTGCTAATTATAAAGCTGTTGAGGAAGTAATTGTTCATACCGGACAACATTATGACGTAAATATGAGCGACATATTTTTTGATGAAATGGAAATTCCAAAGCCAAAATACAATCTGGCGATTAATGGATTGAGCCATGGCGCTATGACCGGACAAATGCTTATAGAGGTTGAAGCTGTTTTAATGGAGGAAAATCCCGATTTGGTGGTAGTTTACGGCGATACAAATTCTACCTTGGCAGGTGCTTTGGCCGCAAAAAAAATGAATATCAAAATTGTTCACGTTGAAGCCGGTTTGCGCTCTTTTAATATGAAAATGCCCGAAGAAATCAACAGAATTTTAACTGACAGAATTTCCGATTTGTTGCTTAGTCCAACAGACACCGCCATAGAAAATTTACAAAAAGAAGGCTTTACAAATTTACCTGCAAAAATGGTGAAATGTGGCGATATTATGAAGGATGCCGTTGAATTTTACGGTAAAATTTCTGAGGAGAAATCATCCATCATATCACGGTTAAAATTAATCCCTAATGAATTTGTTCTGGCAACCATTCACCGTCAGGAAAACACGGACAATCTGGAAAAACTCAAAGAAATTTTTGAGGGTTTGCAATTAATCAATAATAAAAAACAAGTGATTTTACCGTTGCATCCAAGAACAAAAGCCATTCTAGAGCAGCATAAGTTAACGTATGGTTTTCAAATAATTGATCCGGTTGGGTATTTTGATATGTTGGAATTGCTGAAAAAATGTAATTTGGTGGTTACCGATAGTGGCGGACTCCAAAAGGAAGCTTTTTTTAACAAAAAACACTGTATTATTGCCAGGGAAGAAACGGAATGGGTAGAATTGGTCGCCAACGGATTTGCAAAAATTGTTGGCAGTGACAAGGAAAAAATGTTACAATCATTCACTAATTTTCAAGATTCAACAACCAATTTTGAAATGGATTTATTCGGTGAAAATGTAGGGGAGAAGGTTTATGAGGAAATTCTTAAAATGTTGTAATGGGAATCATTTTAAAGCAATCCTTTTTTAATACGCTCATTATCTTTTTGGGATTTGGGGTTGGTGGCATTAATGTACTGTTTTTATATACACATTTTTTACACGAGGATTATTTTGGATTGATTACTTTTTTGCTCTCTGCCGCAAATATTATTTTGCCCTTGCTGGTTTTTGGGATGCAACATACCATCGTTAAATTTTATTCTTCTTATCAAACTAAAATTGAGCAGGACGGTTTTTTGACAACCACACTTTTAATGCCTTTAATTGTCATTATTCCATTGGCTTTTGTTGGCGCTTTTATTTATGAATCTATTGCAGATTGGATTTCTATGGAAAACCCCATCATCAAAAAATACACCTATCTCATATTTTTATTGGCAGTTTTTATGGGTTATTTTGAGGTTTTTTATGCCTGGACCAAAGTGCAGTTAAATTCTGTTTTCGGAAATTTTATCAAAGAAATTTTCCCTCGAATTTGCACCACTTTTTTGCTGTTTGCGGTATTTTTTAAATGGCTTACAAATGAACAGTTTATTTATGGTGTTGTCATTGTTTATGGAATAAGCACTTTTGTGATGATGATTTATGCATTTCAAGTTTATAAACCAACTTTTAAATTGTTGCTTCCTTCAAATTTAAAAGAGATTATTTCATTTTCATTATACATTATTGTCGCTGGTTCTGCTGCAGGAGTTTTGCTTGAAATTGATAAGTTTATGATTCCCCAAATGGAACAAATTGCTCAAGTTGCCTATTATTCCGTGGGGATTTATATTGCGAGTGTCATTGGAATTCCTACGCGCGCTATGCAGCAAATTACAAGTCCTATCACAGCAAAGGATATGAATGAAAATAAGTTGGATGAAGTTGAAAAATTATACAAACAAACCTCCATAAATCTATTGATTATTGGCGGCCTGTTTTTTTTATTGATTAATTTAAACATTGCCGATTTATACGCATTGATTAACAAACCGGAATTTACCAAAGGAATTTGGGTGGTGATGATTATCTCACTCGCAAAATTAATGGAATTGGCGTTGGGAACCGGAAATGCCATTTTGCTGAATTCAAGATACTATAAAATATTTTTTTACCTGTCGTTGGCCATGGCTTTTAGCGTTATTTTTTTAAACAAGTGGCTAATTGATTTAATTGGAATTAACGGTGCGGCGATAGCAACGCTTATTGTGGTGGTTGTGTATAGCGTGGCTAAAATTATTTATTTAAAATCCAAACTAAAAATTCAGCCTTTTAACGTGAATACCATAAAATTGACAATCATTATTTCAGCCATATTCGGGGTGTTTTATTTTTGGAATTTCAGTTTTCATCCCATCATCAACATTGGTTTGAAAGGCATCCTGATTTCAGTTTTGTATTTTTTGCTCATTAATAAATTGCATATTTCAAAAGACATCAATAATTTTATTACTAA